>JBDHGI010000410.1:0-2977 GCA_039589955.1 Gemmatimonadota bacterium
TGTTCAGGAATCCCACATCGTCCAGCACCATGCACTGCTCCGTCGCGGGCTCCCCCCTGAGCATGGCCGAGCGGTCCACAACGCAGGCGTGCTTCTGGACGACGTCGTCTCCCGTGCTGGTGGGCACGTAGTATCCGTCGGGCCACACCGCCGGCCGGGGATAGTCGGGAAAGAGGGGCCGGAGGAACTCGTAGCGCCAGTAGGATCCGAGGGGGTCCGGTCCGGTGCTCACGGCGTAGCACATGGAATAGGGACCCGACTCCTCCGGCGGGCGCTCTCGGAGCCTGAGCTCGCCCGGGCCCGGGCGTGCCTCGGCGTAAACGTACGGAGGCGGCACGAAGAGGGGAGCGGCCGGCCCCGGCTGCCCGTCCACGCCCGGGGGGCTGTCGTAGGCCCTGGGAGAAGCCTCCCACACGTCAGGCTGATCCGGACGCTCCGCGGCCCGCCGGAAGATGGGCATCACGATGAGCCAGCGGTCGGCCAGCTGGTCGTAGCGGACCACGGCGTCGCCGTTGTTCCGGGCCTCGCACGTCCCGCCGAATCCCATGAACACCGTGTTGGTCGGGACCGCACCGTACAGGACCCGACCAGTCGTGTCGAATCGCTCACCCTTCTTCGTGAAGACCGCCAGGCGGGAGTTGACGGTCTGCACGATGTGGTCCGGGCCCACGGCCAGGCTGTTGTCCGAGGGATTGCGTCCCGTGGAGGGGCCGTGGGGGCCCTCGAAGCCCACCCCGAGGCCGTCGAAGCTCGCCCCGAGGGTGGCCGGAGGCCGGGAGCCCTGGGCGGCCTGCTCCACGTCGGCCGCCGCCGAAGGCGTGGGGGCATCCAGGTCGCCACACCCGAAGAGGCCCACCAGCGCGACCAGGCTCGCAGCCAGCCAGAGGCGTGGACTCGACCGGGATGAAGCGGGCGGGCTGAAGGAAGAGAACCACATGGTGCGAGCCTAGACGGACCGGGACCGGATGGCAAGAACCCGACGAGTGTTCTCCGGCGGCCGCCTTGCGTAGCTTTCGAGACCCCTCCCGCCCCATCTGGGCACCGCTGAACGAAAAGGCATCCGAGCATGAGCAAGAGCGACCGCAGCCTGTTCCCCTCGGCCAGGATCCCCTACGGCACCTGGGGGAGCAGCTACTTCCCGGCCTGGCAGACCTCGGCCCTGGCGGAGGTGAACATCGGGCAGTTCGCGGGAGAGTCCATGGCCCGGATCATGGGCCTCCGCTCCGTACCCATCAGGGAGCTGGAGTACCTGATCCTGGGCTCCACCATCCCCTGGCACTGGAAGTTCTGGACGGCGCCCCTCGTGGCCAGCTGTATGGGGAACCGGATCCCCGGACACCACGTGGAGCAGGCCTGCGCCACCGGCCTACAGGCGACGCTCCAGGCCGCCGCGGAGGTGGAGTCCGGAGGAAACGACGTGGTGGGAGTCCTCACCTTCGACCGCACCAGCGACTCACCGGTGGGCGTCTTTCCGGAGCGCCGGGCCCACGAGCGCACCCAGGCCATCGCCGACGTGTGGGACAACTTCGGCTTCGACCCCGCCACGGGAAACGCCATGATCACGGCGGCGGGGATCACGGCCCGGAAGTACAGGGCCGAGCGCGCCGAGACCGACGACGTCGCCTACCTGCGCTATCAGCAGTACTTCCAGGCGAAGGAGTCGGGCTTCCTGGAGCGCGTGATCGTCCCCCTGGACATCCTCAACGTCCAGGGCCGTCCTCTCGGGCGCATCGATGACGACCTGGGCGTCCGCCAGATCAGCCGGGCCATGCTCGCGGGGCAGCGGGAGCTGGACACCTGCGTCACCGGCGGCACCCAGACACATGCCTCCGACGGCATGGCGACGCTTCTGGTCACCACCGAGGAGAGGGCCCGGGAGCTGAGCACCCGCCCGGAGATCGTTATCCGCTTCCTGGGCAAGGCCGAGACCCGGACGGAGCCCAGCCTCATGCCGGAGGCCCCGGGCATGGCGGTGGAGAAGCTCCTGGCCCGCCTCGACATGACCCTGGACGACGTGGCGGTCGTGAAGAACCACAACCCCTTCGCCGTGAACGACGTCGTCTTCGCCAAGCAGACGGGCTACGATTGGCGGAAGATGAACAACACGGGGTGTTCCCTGGTGTGGGGCCACCCCCAGGGCCCGACCCTCACCCGGACCCTCATCGAGGCGCTGGAGGAGGCGGTGGACCTGGGTGGCGGCAACGTTCTCATCTTCGGGTGCGCGGCCGGCGACGTCGGCATCGCAGCCCTCTTCCAGGTGTCCTGAGGAGCGCTGACCATGACGACCATGACGGCGGTGAAGAGCATGCGGCAGCCCACCCTGGAGACCCTGGGGCTCGGAGGTGTGCTGGACATCTTCAGGAACGGAGCGCTCCCGGTGGACGCCGAGGCGCTGGTGGAGCAGGTCTTCGGTCCGGAGGGCGACCGCGGATGCATGGTCATCTCCGGAGCGAGCGGCATCGTCGGGGCGGGCAAGACCATGCAGCTTGGCTCGCGCCTGGTGGACTTCGGGGTCCCCGTCGTGGCGCTGGACTTCCCCGGCGCTCCCGACGGCATCGGAGGGCAGTATCCCGGATTGGTGAGGGCCTTCGGCAAGGAGGGCGCCGACCGCATCATGGCCAACGTCGTCCGGCTCACCTACGACGGGAAGAAGCTCCCCTCGGAGCTCGACGCCCTCGAGCCGCGGTTCCTCCTCGAGGCCATCCCCGAGATCCTGGAGGTCAAGAGGGCTCACTACGAGATCTTCCGGGCCCGCTATCCGGACATCGCGATCCGCTCGGTCACGTCCGGCTTCCCCGCCAGCGAGCTCGGCGTGGGCATCGCCCATCCGGCGTTCCCCCACGAGATCAACAAGCTCTGGGAGATCGTGGAGGACGAGCCGTCGGACATCACGCGCCTCCTCTGGGCGCTGGGGCTCATTCCTCTTCCGGTGAGCGACCACTGGTCCTTCATCCTGGACGTCCTCTTCTGCGGGATC
>JBDHGI010000411.1:0-2963 GCA_039589955.1 Gemmatimonadota bacterium
TGACATCCTAACGGATTCTCCTAGCCGGTCGGAACCAGGCGCTCTTCCCGGATTGAAGACAAGCGCGAGGCGGGCGGCCGCCTGGAACCCCGCGGGCCCGCTCGCGAGTTGTCATCCCGAGCCCATCCGAGGTCAGTCGGCGCCCACACCGTTCGGAGAATGATGATCAGATCGAGGAGTCTCGCGATCGCCACGGCATCCCTCGTGTCGCTGCTCGGAGCGTGCACAGACGAGGCAATCGTGGGGAACAACAGGGTCATCGTGCAGGATGACCATCGAGAGCCCCACAGCGGGGACTGCCTGGTCGACAAGAGCCTCCTGGTTTCGAGCGTGGCGCCGGACGCGATCCCGGCGCTGACCCTGCCCAACATGGTGTCGGCCGACCACCCTGACGCCGACTACCTCGACCCCGACTCCCGAGTGCTCGGCATTGTCGTGAGCGGTGAGGCGAGGGCCTACCCGCACAACATCCTCTGGTGGCACGAGATCGTGAACGACAGGATCGGAGATCGGTGGGTATCGGTGACCTTTTGCCCGCTCACCGGATCGGGTCTGGCTTTCGATCCCCACATTGATGGGACCCGCCTCCAGCTGGGCGTCTCCGGATTGCTCTTCGCGAACAACCTTGTGCTCTACGATCGCGTCTCTCGGGACGTGTATGGGCCCCAGCTCTCGGTCCAAGGCAAGTGTCAGGGTTTCCAGGGTCGTTCGATGCCCCTTCGCGGCGTGCAGGAGATGGCGTGGGGGCGCTGGGTGGCCCTCCACCCGGACACCAAGGTCGTTGCCGGTGACACGGGCTTCGACCGGCCGTATCGGGTCTATCCGTACGGCTCGTACGACCAGCTCGGCAACGACGAGCTTCTCGTTCCCATGGCTGCAGACCGAACGCGCCCCATCAAGGAGCGGATCCTGGCGATCCGAGGGGACGACGGGTCCGGGCGCGGGTACCCCTTCGGCGAACTGAGGCTCTTGGGTCCGCAGGCGACCGTCAATGAGATCTTCGACGAGCCGTACGTGGTCTTCTACGACTCCGAGGACGGTGAGACTGCGATCGCTCATTCCTCAACGGTCAATGGGGCACGCCTCTTCTTCGAGGTGGCTCCGAACAGGCTGTTCAGGGACACGGAAACGGGCTCGCTGTGGACGATCGGTGGTGAGGCGGTCAGCGGACCCCTCGACGGGAGCCAGCTGGCTCCGATGGACGACGCATACGTCCTCTTCTGGTTCGCCTGGAGGCACTTTCAGCCCGATGGAAGGATGTTCCACGGAGGATGAAGTCGGAGACTCCGTCAGCTCTCCCGCCCTCCCCGCTTGCTCAGCTCGCGGAGCAGCTCCTGCCCCCGACTGTGATGGTCTACTCCCGCGCCGGCGAGGTACACCACGGCCATTCCCCCGCTGCCGATCTCACGCTTGATACCGTAGCGGTCGGCCAGCGCGAGACGGAGCCGTTCCCACACGTCAGGGCCCGAGGGCATGACGGGGCCGCCCGTCCTCAGTGCCTTTGGCCCAGAACCTAGGGACCGGATCCGCCCGCGTCCCGCAGGTGCTCGACGGCCCGCTCGAGGGGAAGATCGCGGCCCACCGCCAGGGCCGCGGGCCGATCGAGGACCTCGACGTCGGGAATCAGTCCGATCCCGATGAAGTCCTCGCCGTCGGGAGTCATGTTCCGCTTGGCGGTAATGCCTGCGTAGACCCCATGGGGCAGCCGCAGGATCAACGGCTGGCCGGTGCTTCCCGCGGTCGTGGTGCCCATGGTGGTGACCTGGGGCATCTGCCGCATGGCCAGAACGAAGTTCTCCGCGGCCGAGTAGGTGTAGGGTCCCTGGAGGACCACGGTCGGAACCGAGAGGGCGCTCCCCTGCGCCGGATCCACCACGAGCACTCCGGGCTCCAGCGTTGCCCTGCCTTCTCCGAAGGCGCGGTATGGCCCGTCGTGGTCCTGGCGGGCTCCCCAGGCCTTGAACACAGCGACGTGTCGAGGCGAGGTCCAGGTCATCACGGGCACGGGGACATCGGTGAAATAGCTCGCGATGCGGTCCCCAAAGGCCGAGTTGCCACCCCCGTTGAGTCGCACGTCGAGGACGATGCCACGCGCTCGGTTGCGGAGCTCCGGGACGACTTGCTCGAACTGCCCGACAACGGCTTCGTCCCAGAGGACGTGGATACCGACGTAGGCGATGTCGCCATCCAGCCATCGCCACTCGAAGTGGGGCTTATTGGCCCGACCCTGACGGATCCAATCGGCGTTCCCGAAGTCTTCGAGCGGCTGGCGAAGGAATCTCTCGATGCCAGACGAGCCATCGGGCGTCGTGAACGCGAGTCGGATCGAAGTCCCCGGCCGCCCCATCAGGGCGCCGGCGATCTGCTCATCCTCGCCCATGAGCGAAATGGCGAACCGATATTGGGGCGTCGACGCCGCGACCCAGGGCTCCACCGCCTCGGCGAGGTACCGCCTGGTGGGTCGGCCTTCGATGCGGGTCACCACGGACCCGATCGGGATTCGGGCTGCGAGACCCCTCGCCACGTTGGTCACCACGGCTTCGTCACCGACCGGCGACAGCTCGATGAAGGGCTGGGCGCCGTACGCGGCCCTCAGGCCCCTCGGGAGAATGATGTTGGAGTGTGCCTCACCCAGGAGGTTTCCGAACTCGATGGCAAGCCGGTGGAACTCGATGTCCGACTCCACGCCGAGCGCTCGTTCGGCGTACGTGGTGAACGCGGAGTCCCAGTCGAGCTCTACGCGGTCCCAGAAGGCGAAGTTGTATTTGGCCTCGCTCCAGAACGTCGCCAGCGTGAGGATCCTCTCGGACAAGGGAACGGTGAGATCGGTACCGGCTTCGTCACCGTCCTGGCCGAGCACGGGGGTGGCCGGGAGGGTGATCGCCGCCAAGGGCACCAGGGCTGCGCGACGGAGGAGCGGTCGCATCGTCATCAGAATCTCCGGTCGATGGATCTCAGGGGCG
>JBDHGI010000412.1:0-2940 GCA_039589955.1 Gemmatimonadota bacterium
ATTCCCTTGGGGCGCTCGAGGGGTTCGTGGACCTCTACGCCCGTCTCGCCGCCGGGGCCTGGGAGCTGGAGCGGGCTCAGCACGACTTCCTCGCCGCCCAGTCCTCGTCGGCCGCCGGGGCGCTGTCGGCCGTCCTTCACGGACCGGCCGCCGACTCCCTGTCCCGCGCCCTCGCGGCGCTGGGCGCGGAGGTGGCCGTCCGCAGGGAGCGGGCCAGGCGCATCCTCCTGTTCCGGGAGAGGTCCGGGGAGGACCTCCTCGCCCGGCTCGCCCCGGATCCCGGCGGGATCGGGGACGGCTCTCCCAGGTTCTCCGTGGACGACGGGGGACGGAGCTTCCTGGTGTCCCTGCTGGATCCGTCCCCGTCGGAGTCGGGTGTCTGGGGCCTGCTCCTGGACGACGACTACGTGCGCGACACCCTGGTCCGCCCCGCGCTCGAGGGAGGGTTGGACGACGGGTCCGTCGACTGGATCGTGCGAGGAAGGCACGGCGGCGCGATCCTGGCCGGCCCTCCGTCACCCGCCCACGCTTCCCCTGCCGGATCACCTGCCCTCACCGCGAGCTTCGCGGGCAACTTCCCGCCCTGGCTCGTCGAGCTCCGGCCGCTGCCCCGGAGCCCCTACCGCCTTCTCCTGACCTCCGGCCAGAGCGTCTACCTCTACATGTTCCTGGCCATCGCCATGATCCTGGGATTCGGGCTGGTGCTCACCGTCCGCACCGTCACCCGTGAGCTGGAGCTGGCACGCATGAAGTCGGACTTCGTCTCGACGGTCTCCCACGAGTTCAAAAGCCCACTGACCTCCATCCACCAGGTGGCGGAGATGCTCCAGAGGGGCCGGGTGCCGTCGGAGGAGCGGAGGCGGCGGTACTACGACGTCCTGCTGGAACAGAGCTCCCGCCTCGCCTCCCTGGTGACGAATGTCCTGGATCTCGCGCGCATCGAGGAGGGACGGGAGCTCCACCCCGAGACGGTGGACCTCGAGGCGCTCGTGCAGGGGGTGGTGGACGCCACTCGCCACCGGGTGGGCCACGAGGGGTTCCGCATCACCTCACTCATGGGCGAGCCGCGCCCGTGCGTCCGAGCGGACCCCGACGCCCTGGGACAGGCGGTCTCGAACCTCCTGGACAACGCCATCCGGTACTCCGGCGAGGCCCGGGACGTCCAGGTGACCGTCGGGACCGACAACGGGTCCGCCATCGTGACCGTGGAGGACCACGGCGTCGGAATCCCCCGGGAGGAGATCGGCAGGGTGTTCGACCGGTTCTACCGGGGCGGTGGCGAGCTGCCCCGGTCGATCCGGGGAAGCGGCCTCGGGCTCGCCCTGGTGAAGGAGATCGTCGAAGCCCACGGGGGCTCGGTGGAAGCCACGAGCGAGGTCGGCGAGGGCAGCACGTTCCGCATCAAGCTCCCCGCTCACAGGGAGCGGCACCATGCCTAGCATCCTCGTCGTCGAAGACGACGACAGCATCCGCATGGCGCTGGAGGACGATCTGACCCTGGAGGGCTACACCGTCACGGGGGAGCGGGACGGCCTCCGGGCCCTGGAGACGGCCCGGCGGGGCGGCTTCGACCTCATCGTCCTGGACCTCATGCTCCCCGGACTCGACGGGATGGAGATCTGCAGACGGCTGCGGGCGGACGGGGATTCCACCGCCATCCTCATGCTCACCGCCAGGAGCCAGGAGGTGGACAAGGTCCTGGGGCTGGAGCTCGGAGCCGACGACTACGTGACCAAGCCCTTCAGCCCCCGGGAGCTGCTGGCCCGCGTGCGGGCGCTCCTGCGCAGAGGCCGCCCGGTGACCGAGAGGGCGCCGGAGAGGGCCACCTTCGGGGGTGTCGACGTCGACTTCAAGGGCTACACCGTGACGAAGCACGGCTCGCCCGTCGACCTCACGACCCGGGAGATCGAGCTGCTCAGGCTCCTCGTGACCCACCCCGGCGAGGTCCTCCGCAGGGACGCGATCCTGAGCGAGGTCTGGGGAGACGGATCCGACGTCTTCCCCCGAACCATCGACAGCCACGTCGCCCACCTTCGGCAGAAGCTGGAGGACGATCCGGCGAACCCGAGACACATCCTCAATGTCCGCGGGGTGGGCTACAAGTTCGTGGCCGAGCCGCCTTGACCGTCTCTCCACACTCGCTCCACGAAGGCGTCAATCATGCCGGACATGACCGCCCTAGCTTCGGTGGCAGAGCCCAGGCAGATGCCTTCAGAAGGAGTCGTCATCATGAGGACGCATCAGGTCGCATCCATGGCAGCGGCGCTCATCGTAGCGATGGCCTTCGCCCGTTCGGTGCCCGCCCAGGAGACGGCCGAAGAGCTGTACCAGGCGGCCCTCTACCAGGAAGAGGTCCAGGGGGACCTGGAGCGGGCCATCGGCCTATTCGAGCGTATCCTGGCGGAGTTCCCCTCCGACCGGCTCGTGGCGGCCAACGCCCTCATGCGCATCGGCCTCTGCCACGAGAAACTCGGGAGTCGGGAGGCCCAGAGAGCCTACCAGCGGCTGCTCCGCGACTACGCCGACCAGGTCACCGTGGCGGATCGGGCCCGGGCGAGGCTGGAATCGTTGCAGGGGCTCGCCGGGCCGGAGCCTACGCCGACTCAGGCCCCGGGGCGGGGGATCGTGGTGCGGCATCTCCGCGGCGGGGACTTCGGGGTCGAGCTCGACGCGACGGGGCCGCCCTCCCCCGACGGGCGTTACCTGGCCGGCGTGGTTTGGGGAGAGACGGCGTCGAACGTGGTGGTCCGCGATCTCGTCACCGGGGAATCCCGCCAGCTCACGGACCACCCCGACTACGAGCAGGGGATGGCCCTCAGCGCGAGCTTCGCTCCCGACGGTAACACCATCGAGTACTGGTGGTTCAACGCGGACGAGTCGGCTGAGGTCCGACTCGCCTTCCGGGACGGGTCGCCGCCCCGGACCCTCAGCGCTGAACCC
>JBDHGI010000413.1:0-3716 GCA_039589955.1 Gemmatimonadota bacterium
CGTCCAGGAATCCGACGTCCGGATCGTCTCCGGAGAAATCCGAGAAGACGATGCCCGAGCCGTCGGGGGTGAGCTGGGGAAAGCCGAAACGGGCGGTGAGCGGACCCAGGAGGGTGTCGGGGATGGGGCTGCTGCCGTCGGCCCGCATGCGGAGGAGGGTAGCGCTGTCCCCGTTGAGCTCCACGTACACCAGAGAGCGGCCGTCCGGTGTCCATACGGGGTCGAAGTACCTCCGGGTGCCTGAGGTCAGCCGGGTCCTGGGTCCGTCGGGCAGCTCGTGGACGACGACGTCGGCGCTTCCGTCGCCCACCACCCCCACCGCCACGCGACGCCCGTCGGGGGACAGGGTGCCCGGGTTCAGGTCTTCGTTGGCCCACTCCGGATCCACCGACTCGATGTCCCCGTTCCGTCCCACCCAGGTAAGGGACTCGAAGTTCCCCATTCCCAGTCCGGGTCCGGACACGTAGATCATGGTCCCGTCGTCAGCCACCACCATGTCGGCCCACCCGTTGCCGGTGCGGACGCCTTCGAACAGAGGGGTCCCGATGGCACCCATCTCCCGGGTCCCGGGTTCGAAGGGCGTGGCGTACACGGCCCCGTCCGAGCGCACGTACACGATGTGGCCCGTGGGGACGTACCAGGCCCGGGCCACCTCCCTCAAGAGCTCCTCCAGCTCGCCGGTCTCGAGGTCCACGACGCCCAGGTCGCACCCGGGGCACCGAAGCACCAGTGCCGACTCGTGGCCCTCGATCCCGTGGACCCACCGGAGCGAGCCCATCCGGATGACCGTGTCCGTGGGCGCGCTTCCGTCCCCGGGAATGCGTCCGACCTGGTCCCCGTCGGCGATCTCGTACAGGATCGTCCCGTCGGACAGCCAGTCGAGGCCCGGCGTGCCCCCGTCCACTCCGGTAGCCAGGGTCGTGGCGGCCCCTCCCCGCACCGGACGGGTCACCAGGTTCCCCCGCTGATTGAAGACGATGGTCAATCCATCGGGGGAGAAGGCGACGGCATCGACGTGCCATCATGAGGCCCCAGCGCACCATCGGTCCGACGGAGGGCATGGCGATCTTCTGCCGGAGGACCTGCGGGGGAGCTTCCCGAGGACCCAGGGCGTCGGTGACGGCTGCCGCCAATGCCGCCACCGCCAGCATACCCACGGCGACGGTCGCGGCCTTCCACCGTTTGGAGCCTGCGGCGACGATGGCATGCTCGTCGACGCCGTGGCGAAAGCCCGGATCGGAGAGGGCCGCGCCGAAGTTCGCGGCCCGGGTGAACCGGTCCGCCGGGAGCTTCTCCAGCGCCTTGCGGATGGCGGCGTCCACGTTGGCCGGCACGGTCTTGCGGGCGGCGGTGGCGGAGACCGGCAGTCCTTGGATGATCTTGCCCAGCACGGCCTGGGCCGTGTTGCCCGGATAGGGCGGCTCGCCCACCAGCATCTCGAAGAGCACGCAGGCCAGGGCGTAGATGTCGGCCGAGGGGCCGATGGCCTGATCGCCCGTGGCCTGCTCCGGGCTCATGTAGTACGGCGTGCCCACGCTCAGGCCCGTCTCCGTGAGCCGCGTGCCGCCTGCGCCCACCGCCAGGGCGATTCCGAAGTCGGCGACCAGCGGCTCTCCCCGGCTCAGGAGGATGTTGCCGGGCTTGATGTCCCGGTGGACGATACCGGCGTCGTGGGCGACCTGGAGCGCGTTGCACACCGAGATGGCGATGCCCAGGGCTTCGTCCACGGGAAGCTGCTTCTCCCGGCCGATGCGGTCGGCCAGCGTCTCGCCCTCGATGTAGGGCATCACGTAGAAGAGGAAGCCGTCGGCCTCACCGGAGTCGAAGAGGGGAAGGATGTGGGGGTGCTGCAGGTTCGCGGTGGTCTCGATCTCGGCGAGGAAGCGCTCGGCGCCGACGACCGCGGCCAATTCGGGCTTGAGGACCTTGATGGCGACCTGTCGGTTGTGCTTGATGTCCTGGGCCAGGTACACCGTGGCCATGCCGCCTTCGCCGAGCTGCCGCTCGATCCTGTAGCGATCGGCCAGCGCGGATTCCAGGCGGGCGGTGTGGGAGTCGCTCATCGGTTGGTTCCTTCCAGCTCCTCGAAACGACGCCGTATCTCTTCGGCGAAGTTGAGGACCAGGTGGATCCGGTCGACGGCGTGCACGTCCCGGGTGCTGCCCTCCCCCAAGAGGCCGAAAAGGGATCCGTCCGGGGCCACGTCGTAGGCCCGATAGGGGATGGTGGCGTTGTAGTCCCAGGGATCGACGACGGTGATGGGAGTCCCCGCCTGGAACGTGTCACCCAGGGACACGTCCACGGCCATGATGCTGTACAGGCCGATGGACGAGCCCGTGCGGTAATAGAGCCGTCGTCCGTCCCGCGCCCAGACCGGAGCCAGCCCACCCCCGATGGAGACGAGGGTCGGGGCACCGGGGCCGGGGTACGGCCGCACGTAGACTTCGTAGCGCCCGGTTTCCGTCGTGGTGTACGCGAGCCACCGGCCGTCGGGCGAAAGCGTGGGGTAGGAGGTCCCCGGCGATCCTGGCGCCACCAGGCGTCGTTCACCCTGGGCGTCCAGGCTCCAGAGCTCCGCCCCCTCGTGATAGAGGATCTCCCCAGTGGGTGCCCAGGCGGCGAGCTCCCGGTTCGACGCTTCTGCGTCCAGGATCTCCGGGGGCGATCCTCCGGCGGCCGCCACTCGGCGAAGGAACGAGCTGTCGCCGTCCTGAGTACGGTATCCCAGGTAGACGCCGTCGGGGCTCCACTCCACCTGGGAAGTGCTCATCGTTCCGGTGGGCAGGCGGCGGGTCACGCCCCGATCCAGGTCGTGGACGAAGAGCTCATATCCTGCGAGCCGGTTTCCGGCTCCCAAGGCCAGGCTCCGACCGTCGGGCGACACACGAACGCGAGAGTATTCCCGGGGCTCCACGTCCAGCGCCTCCACCCGGCCGCCGGGAGGGACCCGGACCGCCTCTCGGGACCGCTCCGGAAAGACGCCCCCGGGGACGTACGCCAAGTGCCCGGCCGCAGAGTACGCGAGCTGCCCTGCGCCGGTCGTCCAGCCGGTGTTGGGCATGTTGAGGGCGTGCATGACGTTGACCAGGACCGGGATGGACGGGCCCTGCACCCGTCCGTATTCGAGGTCCAGGGAAGTGGCCATGAGAACCCCGTCCCGCATGAACAACAGGCGTCCTCCACCCACGAGGCGGGCGTCGAATGCATTGGTGAGAACGGTCCACTCCTCCCCTGTTTCCAACCGGAGCGCTCGGATCTCCGACTCAGACGTCTGCTGCAGCCAGCGAACGAGGTCGAACAGGAGGATGCGGCCTCCGGGCAGGGCCTGGGGGCGGAAGGTCCGCACGTCGTCCTCCTCGGTGGCCGCCCGGACCACCTCGGAGTCTCCGCCCGCCTGGGAGACCCTTCGGATCTGTCCGTCCGTGTCCACGAAGAAGATGAAGCCCTCCTCCGACCAGGTGCCTCCGCGTACGGGCGAGAGCCCCTCGACGACCACCGTCGCGATCTCACCCGACTCCAGGGACACGCGGCGGAGCTCGCCCTCCTGGAAGAACGCAACTCAGCGTCCGTCGGGTGAGAAAAACGGAAGGCCCCCGCCCTCGGTTCCCGTGATAACGTTGGGGGCTTCCTGATCCAACCGCCGGAGATAGAGCGCCGACCCGTAAGTGTCGTCGGGCCCTCTGCGCCACCCCTCGTAGACCAGAGTGCCCCCGTCG
>JBDHGI010000414.1:0-4601 GCA_039589955.1 Gemmatimonadota bacterium
TGCCTCGCGCGATCTCGCGCGCGATCTCGTGCTGCAGGGTCACTACGTCGGGCGCCGACCGGGAGAAGGTCTTGGACCAGAGGTTTTCGTTCGTCGCCGGGTCGGTCAGCTCGGCGGCCACCCGGACGACCTCGCCGGCCTGCATGACCGCGCCGGTCACGAGGGCGTCCACCTCCAGCTCCCGGGCGATCTCCGCCGCCGACAACGTCGAGTTGGCGTAGGCGGTGACCGCGCGGTAGCCGAGGACGCGAACCTCGACGTCGGTCAGCACGCTGATCAGCTCGCGCGTCATTCCGTTGGCGAAGAACGCCTGGGCCGAATCACCCGTCTGGTTGTCCAACGGGAGCACGGCGATGCGCTCGACGCTCCCGGCCGGGGCTCCGGGCTGGCGCAACGCGCGGCTCCCGAGCCACGCCGCGACGGCGACGATGAGCGCGACGCCTGCGATGAGCGCGGCTCGGGTCGGGTATGGCCGCATCCCGGCTCCGGCGGGCGGAGCCACCCCGTCCTTGGCCGACAGGGCTTCGACGAACCGGGCCGCGGTGTCGAATCGGTCGGCCGGGTTCTTGGCCATGGCCCGAGTCAGCGCCGCTTCCACCCTATCCGGCACGGTGGATCGCAGGTTGGTGATGGGGGCCGGTTCGGCGATCAGGTGCTGGCGTGCGACCGCCTCGGCCGTCGGGCCAGTGAACGGTGGCTGTCCCCCCAGCATCTCGTAGAGCACGCACCCCAGGCTGTAGAGGTCGCTGCGCTGGTCGACCTCCTCGTCGCCCGCCGCCTGTTCGGGGCTCATGTACGTCGGCGTGCCGATGGATACGCCGGTCTGCGTCAGCCGATCGGCGCCGGCCTCGCTCAAGGCCCGGGCGATGCCGAAGTCGGCCAAGGCGGCGTGCCCCGCCTCGAGCAGGATGTTCTCGGGCTTGACGTCGCGGTGGACGAGCCCACGCGAGTGAGCGTAGCCCAGGGCGTCGCCCACCTCGCCCGCGATGGCGAGGGCGTCGTCGACGGGAAGTTGCTTCTCCCGGTCGAGCCCGTCACGGAGGGACTCGCCTTCGACCAGCGGCATCACGTAATAGAGGAAGCCGTCCGCGTCACCCGAGTCGTAGAGCGGGAGGATGTGCGGGTGCCTGAGGTTGGCCGTGGTCTCGATCTCGCGCAGGAACCGCTCGGCGCCGAGGGCGGCGGCCACCTCGGGGAGCAGCACCTTGAGGGCGACATCGCGCCGGTGCTTCAGGTCACGGGCCAGGTATACCGTGGCCATCCCGCCCCGGCCGAGCTCGCGCTCGATGTCGTAACGGTCGGCCAGGGCCGAGCTCAGCCGATCCCACTCCGGCGAGGTCATGGACGTCGCGCGGCCAGGTCTTGACGGGAGGGCAGAACGGGCATGGGCGGTAACATGCGCCCCGCCTGGCGGTCAGGCCAGGGCGCAGGCAGCCGGACTGGAGCGGACCCGGCCTACACCCCCATCTCGCCTTTCAGCTCCGACGAGAGCCTATCGCCATCTTGACGCTTTGACGTTTTGACGTCACCCTTCATTCATGACTACGAAATCCAGGTGCACGACGGTCTACTTTGATCCCGCTCTCCACCGAGCCCTGCGTCTCAAAGCCGCCGAGACCGATCAGAGTCTGTCCGACCTCGTCAACGCAGCTGTCCGTGAGACGCTTGCCGAAGACTCCGAGGATCTCGAGGCCTTCGAAGCCCGGTCCAGTGAGCCCAGCCTCTCCTTCGAGGATGTCCTCAAAGATCTGAAGCGCCGTGGCAAACTATGAGCTCCGCATCAAGCCCTCAGCGGTCAAAGAGCTAGAAGCTCTCCAGAACAAAGACCGACGCCGTATTGTGGGGAAGATCCAGAGTCTTGCGGAAAAGGCACGTCCGCCTGGATGCGAGAAGCTAACCGGGCAAGACCGGTACCCGAATCCTCTATGAAGTCTCGGACGCTGACTCCGCCGTCACTGTCGTGAAGATCGGACACCGCCGAGATGTTTATCGATAGACCGGCGCCTCCACTCCGCACGGCCCTGCCTGCACCCGTGCAACCCTCTGGCGCTCAGGGTGTCTCACTGATACCGTCATGATGACAGTATCGCACTGACACTTTCTGGAGCGCCTCATGCCCCAGGGCCAGAGCCCCCACGACGCGAGACCCCTCCATCCCCTCGAATTCCGGATCCTCATGGCGCTGCACCGGGGGCCAAGCTACGGCACCGCCATCGTCCGGGAGATCGAGGCGGAGGAGGACGGTCGCACGACCATCTACCCGGCCAACCTCTTCCGCCGGATCCGGGACCTCCTGGCACGGGGGCTCCTCCGGGAGTGCCCGACACCGACCGACGCCGATCCCCGCCGCACGTACGTGGGGCTGACGCCGGCGGGCCGCGCCGCGCTGCTGGCCGAGGCGGAGAGGCTCCGGGATCTGGTGCGGGAAGCTGCGGCCCGGGACCTCCTCCCGGAGCCCTGACCGTGGACCGGCAACCGCCGGAGCGGGCCCTCCGCATCTATCGGCTCCTCCTGCGTCTCCTCCCCGGCGACGTCCGGGATCGGTTCTCGGGAGACATGGAGGAGCTCTTCGCCCTGCGACTGGCTTCGGCGCGGGGCCGTGCAGGACGGGCCCGGGTGTGGGCCCGGGCCCTGGGCGACGTGGTCCTCCACGCCGCCCTCGAGCACGCCGGCCGGATCACGCGAACGGGAGGGGAGGAGACGATGGCGCACGGCTTCCAGGACATGCGATACGCGCTTCGCGCGCTGACGCGCGCTCCGGTGCTCACGGGGGTCGTCGTGGCAACCCTGGCGCTGGGCATCGGATCGACGACGGCCACCTTCTCGGTGGTCAACGGCGTCCTCCTCGAGCCCCTGCCCTATCCCGAGCCCCACCGGCTCGTCTCCCTCTGGACCGAGATGAACTTCAACACCGCCATGGTCTACGAGGCTCTGGAGGCCTCGCCGGCCCTGGAGTCGGCGTCCGGGTACAGCGGGTGGGTGTTCACCCTAACCGGAGAGGGGGAGCCCCTGGAGGTCGAGGGGGCCCGGGTGTCGCCGGACCACTTCCGGGTCCTGGGCGTGCCGCCGGCCCTGGGCCGGGATTTCACCGCCGAGGAGGGGCTTCCCGGCAACGACGACGTGGCGGTCCTCTCCCACGGGCTCTGGGTCCGCGCCTTCGGCGCCGACCCGGACGTTCTCGGCCGGCGGATCGCCCTCGCCACCAACGATGTGGACTCCCGGGTGGTCGTCGGGGTTATGCCCCCCGACTTCCGTCCCCTGGTGGACGACCCGGAGGTCTGGGTACCCCTCTCCCTCGCGCCCGGGACGGACATGGCCGGGGACGACACCTGGTACGTGAATCACCGGGTCGCCCGCCTCGCCCCCGGGGCGACGGTGGCGCAGGTCTCGGAGCAGATGCGGGAGTTCGCCCGCGAGGCGCTGGAACGGATGCCCCGCCTCGTCGACGAGGAGGACGTCCGTTCCGCCGACGCCCGTCCCCTGGCCGAGGTCGTGGCCGGCTCGGTGGGACCGGTCCTGTGGGCGGCCCTGGGATCCGTCTTCCTGGTGTTGCTCATGGCGTGCGCCAACGTGGCGAACCTCCTCCTGGCGCGTGGGGAGGCGCGGACCCACGACCTCTCGGTCCGGGCGGCCCTGGGGGCCGGGCGTGGACGGGTCGTACGGCTGCTCCTGGCCGAGAGCGCCGTCCTGGGTCTCCTGGGGGGCGCCGCCGGCGTGGCCCTTTCCTTCGGCCTGGTCCGGCTGGTGGTCGCGCTGGCGCCGGCCGACTTCCCCCGCGTCGGGGACATCGCCGCGGACGGCCCCGTCCTGGCCTTCGCCCTGGCGGCGACGCTGGTGGCGACGCTGCTCGCCGGGCTGGTTCCCGCCCTGCGGACCAGCAGGGTGGAGGCGACGGCGTCCCTGGGCCGCGCCGGGCGGAGCGCCGGCGCCCGGCGGAGCTCCCGACTCACCCCGGCCCTGGTGGGGGTCCAGGTGGCCCTGGCGGTGGTGGTGGTCGTGGGCTCGGGCCTCATGCTCCGCTCCCTGTCGCGGATGACCGCCGAGGACCCGGGGCTGCGCACCGACGGCGTCGTGGTATTCCGCCCCAATCCTCCGGCGGGACGCTATCCCGACGGAGCCGCCTACGAGGCCTACTACGCGCAGGTGATGGAGCGCCTCCGGGCGCTTCCCGAAGTGGAGGGCGCCGCCGCCATCCAGCTCCTCCCGGGCACCGTCAACAACTGGAGCTTCCCCACCTACCCCGAGGGGGTGGACCTCGGCGAGGGCTCCGTCCCGTCGGTGAACATCCGTCTCGTGACCCCCGGATACTTCGAGACGTTGGGGCTGCCCCTGTCCCGGGGGCGGGCGCTCACCGCCACCGACGACGCCGACGACGAGAAGGTGGTGGTGGTGAACGAGGCCTTCGTGGAGAGCTTCTGGCCGGGGGAGGATCCGCTGGGACGGACGCTGCGCATCATGGGCGCCACGACGCCTCCCCACCGGGTGGTGGGGTGGTGGCCGACGTGCGCCAGCACGGATTCGGGCGGGACCCCCGCCCCGAGATGTACTTCGCCCACGCCCAGCTCGGATGGAACGCGACCTTCTGGGTGGTGGTCCGCATG
>JBDHGI010000415.1:0-2894 GCA_039589955.1 Gemmatimonadota bacterium
AGTGCCGCTTCGCGTGCCTGCCGGACCCTGGTCCTCGCCCTGTCCAGAGCGCGGTTGAGGCGATCATCGTCGAAGTCCCCCGCCATGCCGAATTCGACGAGCAGCTCGTCGAGGTCGGCGACGAAGCCGCACACTCGTTCCTCGAGGGTGGCGGGCAACGGATCCAAGTGCCCGAACGACGGGCTTGCGGCGTCAGCCATCGGTGCTGCGGGATTGGTCGCGTCGCCGCACCCGGGCAGCAAGACAAAGCCGATGAGGGGGAACAGGCGCCTCACTGAAGTCCTCCTTAGCCGGTGCACTCATCCTCTCGGCTGCCTGGGAGGCCGTCTGGGGGCCTAGGGCATGCGTGAGCCTGGAGGGGCAGCCACTCACGTCAGGGATGCTTCTACGTTGGGAAGGAATCCCCGGACGGCGCAATGGAGTCGTTTTCGGGTCGCAGACGCATCCCCCGGATTGACGCCGGATCGTGTCCCAACCGAGACCGATCCGTGGGATCCGTGGGACAAGAGCGCCTTCGTCCTTTCGTGAGGGTCGCGTACCGCGTACCCGCACGGCATCTTGGGTCCGTAGCGGGCAGTTCCCTGCAGGGGGATCGCCGAGGGCAGCCCAGGGGGGGAGGACCCGTGGACGTGAATCAGCCGTTCACCCTGCTGACGGCGGCCGAGTACCGGTCCTCCGTGCCATGAGCCTTTCGGCGACGTGCCGGACCCTGACGGCGGTCGCGGTGGTCGTGACCTCGGCGGGGTGCGGCGAACGGTCGACGCCCCTCGTCACGGTTACGGACAGCGCCGGCGTGCGTCTCACGATCAGTCGCCCCACCCAGGACGTCTTCGCGGTGGTGGACACCACTCCGGAGGTGTCGATCGGGGGGGCGGAGGCCGAGGGGCCCGGCCAGTTCTCCCTCATCCGGGGTATCCATGTCGGCTCGGAGGGCCGCATCTGGGTCGCGGACGGGCTGTCCGCCGAGCTGCGCATCTTCCATGCTGACGGCTCGCACTGGAAGACCCGGGGAGGCAGGGGCGAAGGACCGGGAGAGTTCCAGCGCATCCGACTGTTGGGTCCGTTCGGCGGCGACAGCGTGGCGGTGTCGGACGACGCCCTGGGCCGCATGACCGTGTTCGACGCACAGGCCGAGATGGTCCGCACCGCCCGATACATCGCCGGCGACGTGCCGATACCGCGGACCCACGACGTCTTCCCCGACGGGTCGCTGCTCGGGCAGACTCCGCGCCTGCTCTCGGCGTCGTCCATGCAGGCGGGCCAGCTCCTCTTCGACACCGCGCGTCTCGTCCGCCTCGACCTCGGTGGGCGTGAGGTGACACCCATGGCCGAGGCTCCGGGGCCCCTCTGGCTGTGGACCGGGAGAAGCCAGATTCCGTTGCCGTTCACCGCGAATCCGGGCCTCGATGTCGAGGGCGGACTCCTCCACCTCGTGGCGGGCCCCTACTTCCGCGTGCGCGTCTTCGACAGCGGGGCCGTCACGGAGGTCTACGGGGTCTCCCGCCAGCCGCAGGCGGTCGGGGAGAGCGACATCGAGGGATATCGGGCCATGACGGAAGAGTGGGTGCCCGAGCCACAGCGGACGGAATTCCTGGCGGTGCTCGATCACCCTGCCCGCCCCGATGTGCTGCCGGCCTACTCGAACGTCGTCACCACGTCCACGGGGCACACTTGGGTTCAGCGCTTCGCCCCGGACCACGTCTGGGAGGTGTACGGCCCGGACCGTTCATGGGTCGGCCGGGTCGAGATGCCGGAGGGCTTCATCCCGAGCGTCATCGCGGGAACGCGACTCGTCGGGGTCTGGCGAGACGATCTCCACGTGGAGCACGTTCGTGTGTACCGGATGACGCCGGCACGAGACGCCGCGACAAGATGATGAGTCGCGTCCCGGGACTTCTCGTGGCCCCAGGGCGATCGGGATGGCATCGACGATCGGGCGGCAGACCCGCAAGCATCGCGGCGTTGCCTGGAGAGGCTCCTCGAGGCGCTGGCCGCGCGAGACACCGCCGAGGTCGGAGTCGGAATGGTCCGTGGCATGCTGGCGCAGCCCCTGGCTGAAGCTCTCGTGGCGCTGGGTGACCTGGACACCGCCGACTCCGTGGCGGCAGAGGAGCTGGTGAGGGCAGCCGCGGAGGCGTCGTTCGTGAGAGGCAACGCACAGTACTCCATGAATCAGGTCCGCGGGAGGGTCGCTCTCAGGCGCGGCAACCGCGAAGCTGCCGTGGAGTACCTTCGCCTGGCCGGTCGGACCGAGGGCTCGCCTCAACTGTCCTCGTTCGGGCCCCGGCTCGTGTTGGCGCGGGAGCTTCTGGAAGCGGGAGAGCGGCAGGCTGTCCTGGAGTTCCTCGAGACCGTGCGCGGCTTCTGGACCGGGCCCGAAGCCCGGACGACCCTGGATGCCGCGCTGGCGACGATCGACGCCGGGGGCGTGCCGGGTGGTAGGAGGTGGCGATGATCGACGTCGAGGTCAGGCCGTCCGCCGTCGAGGGGCTGGGGCTGTTCGCGCTTCAGCGCTGTCACGAGGGCGAGCGCATCCGTGAAGTCAACGTCGTGCGCGAGATCACTGCGGAGGTCCCGCTGCAGCCCGAGCTGGGAGAGCGCATCGAGCACTGTGACTATCCGGAGGGCAAGGTCGTCCTCATCGGCCCGCCCGACCGGCACGTGAACCACAGCTGCGACCCCAACACGTACATCCTCCACGAAGAGGGTCGCTGCTTCATCGTGGCTCGCCGGGACATCGCCGCCGGTGACGAGCTCACGTGTGACTACAACATGAACATCACCGGCGGCGACGCGTGGGAATGCCGCTGCGGCGCCGCTCGGTGCCGAGGCAGCACGACGGGGGACTTCTTCCTGCTGCCCGAGGCGATCCAGCACGAGTACCGTCCGCTGCT
>JBDHGI010000416.1:0-2879 GCA_039589955.1 Gemmatimonadota bacterium
CCTCCCGCGCCCACCCTCTCGTGGAGACCGACCGTGATCCGGACCGCCGCCCTGACTCTCACGCTCTTGACCGCCTCCGCCCTGGCCGTCGGGGCGCAGGTCAACCCCTTTGGAGGACCCGAGAAGACCCGGAACTACCTGCCCCACATGACCCGGCCGGAAGTGGAGGAGCTCCTCACCCGGTCCGACATGGTCGTCTTCCCGGTCGGGTCCCTGGAGCAGCACGGGACCCACCTGCCCATGGGAACGGACTACCTGAACGGCGAGGAGCGGGCGAAGCTCATCGCCCAGCGGACGGACGTGCTGGTGGCGCCCATCCTGCTCCCGGGCCAGTCGCCCTACCACATGGAGTTCGCGGGGACGGTGACCCTCCCCTCGACCCTGGTCCAAGAGGTCTACGTGGAGGCGGCCCGGAGCCTCATGCGCCACGGCTTCCGGCGCTTCCTGATCCTCAACGCCCACGGCGGCAACAACGCGATCTCCACGTTCGTCGTGGACCGGATCAACCAGGAGACCGAGGGCATCGCCGTGAAGCTCAACGACGTGGTGGGGCCCTTCATGGCCTCCGGCGCGTCACGTACCCTTCCCCGGGACGAGCCCCTCCTCGATCGACACGGTGGCACGGGGGAGACGGCCCAGTCCCTCTACCTCATCCCGAAGCTGGTGGACCTGAACGGGGTCGAGGCCGCGTCGCTGACGCTGCCTCCCCACCTGGAGGCAATCCTCCCCGACGTGCTGACGGGCGATCCCACGGCCACGGCCGTCTTCCTCGCCGAGGGTCTGAAGGATGCCGCCACGGGCAAGGGCACCTCGGCCGCCGAGATGTCCACCACCGGCGTCTGGGGTGCGGTGGACCCCGCCGAGGCCTCTCTGGAGCGGGGGCGCATCTCGACGGAGGCCTTCGTGGACGCGGCCGTGGCGTTCATCGAGCGGTGGAACGAGCTGCGCCCCCCAGGGACCGGCCGATGAGCCTCCGGACACGGGGCGGACGACGCACCGGCGTGCCGGCGGCGACGGCTGGGTCTCGGTCGACCCTCGCCGTCCTCATCCTGACCTCCCTGGCCCTGACGCCTTCCGGCTCCGCGGCCCAGGACCGCACCCTCACTACCAACAACCGCCTCCTGCTCGGGTCCGCCGACGACCTCACGGCCTCGGTGGTCTTCGCCGATGTGGACGGCGACGGTGGCCTGGACATCGTCTACGCCAACGGCCGCCACTGGCCCCAGGCCAACGAGGTGTACCTGAACAACGGGGCGGGCCAGCTCACCGTCGGCTACGTCCTGGGTCCCGAGAAGGCGACGTCGTACGCCGTACCCGCGGGGGACCTGGACGGAGACGGCGACCTCGACGTGGTGGTCGCCAACGACCAGGCGGAGAATTGGGTCTACCTCAACGACGGGACGGGCCGGTTCGCGCTGGCCTGGCCCGTGGGCCGGGAGGTGGAGCCCACGCGGAGCGCCCAGCTGTACGACCTCGACGGGGACGGATCGCTGGACGTGCTCGTCACGAACCGCGGCACGGCCAACGGTTTCTACCTGAACGACGGGACCGGGCGGTTCGGCCCCAAGCGGCTCTTCGGGAATCCCCGGGGATCCACCATCGCCGTCGCCATCGGAGACCTGGACGGAGACGGTGACGCGGACCTCGTGCTGGCCAACCGGGACGGCCAGGCGAACCAGATTCTGCTGAACGGCGGAGACCTTCGGTTCGCGGGGGCTCGGATGTTCGGGACGGGAAGCGACGAGACCCGCGCGGTCGCTCTGGCGGACCTCGACGGCGACGGAGTGCCGGACATCGTCGCCGGGAACATCGGTGAGCCCAACGCCGTCTACCTTGGCCGGGGTGACGGGAGCTTCGCACCGGGCATCGGCTTCGGCGGCGATGAGCCGTCGTACGCGCTGGCCACGTCGGACATCGATGGCGACGGAGACCAGGACATCGTCGTGGCGAACGCAGGGGAGAGGAACGCCCTCTACCTGAACGACGGAACCGGCGCGGGTTGGACCGAGGTGTGGCTCGGCGACGAGTGGGAGGTGTCCTACGGGGTGGCCGTGGGGGATCTCGACGGCGACGGGTATCCAGAAGTCGCGTTCGCGAATTCCGGAGCCCTCAACCGGCTGTACAGGAACGTGCCCTCCCCGAGCGGCGGCTGACGCGGCCTTGCTCGGGCCCCACGCCTCGGGCGACTGTGGGGCGGCGGCCTGGGGAATGGGTCGCCAATCACCCTTGCTCGCATCGAGAGGTCATCATGCTCGTACGCTCTTCGCCCTCGGCATGCCGGGTTACCGTCCTTCTGCTGGCGTGTGCCGTCGGGGTCTCGGCCCAGGAGTCCGGCACCTACGACCCCGAGTCCCGTCTCGCTGAGCTGGGTATCACCCTGCCGGAGCCACCGAGCCCCGTGGCCAACTACGTCAACGGCGTTCGTACCGGCAACCTCATCTTCCTCGCGGGGAAGGGGCCGCGGAGGCCCGACGGCTCCGAGGTGCGGGGGAAGCTCGGCGCCGACGTCACCATCGAGGAAGGCTATGAGGCCGCGCGGCTGACGGCCATCAACCAGCTCGCCGTTCTCAAGGACATGTTGGGAAACCTGGACCGTGTCGTGCGAATCGTGAAGGTCCTGGGCATGGTGAACTCAGCACCCGACTTCGTGGATCAGCCGGCGGTGATCAACGGCTTCTCGGACCTGATCGTGGAGGTATTCGGCGAGCGCGGGCGTCACGCCCGTGCCGCCGTGGGCATGGCCTCCCTGCCCCGGGGGCAGGCGGTGGAGATCGAGCTGGTGGTCGAGGTCCGGGACCCGTAGAGACGGGCAAGCCCCCCTTTTCGCCGGGTGAACACCCGCGAAACTCGACACCCGTCCGCCAGCACGGGGGGTCTTA
>JBDHGI010000417.1:0-2876 GCA_039589955.1 Gemmatimonadota bacterium
GTACACCGACGCCCTTCGCCCCCGACGCAGGATCGTGCCCGTTCGTGCCTCGTGGGATCGCGTCATTCGCACGACGGTGGGGCTCAGGCCGTTCGGACCTTCGGGTTTCGTGCTGCGAGGCGAGCGCCTCGACGGCAAGCTGCTCATCCACAACTACGGACACGGAGGAGCCGGGATGTCCCTCTCGTGGGGGACGGCCAGGCTGGCGACGGACCTTGCGCTGGCCCGCCCGGAGCGGTCGGCGGCAGTGGTGGGCTGCGGCGTGGTCGGGCTCACGACCGCCCGGCAGCTCCAACGCCACGGATTCCGCGTCACCATCCACGCGGCGGCGGTGCCACCCGAGACCACGTCCAACATGTCCCTGGCGAGCTGGACCCCCACGTCGGGTCTGGTGGAGGACGACCGAAGGACGCCCGCTTGGGACGCCCGGTTCCGGACCGCAGCCACCCTCGCATATCGGGAGCTCCAGCTCCTGGTCGGGCGGGGCTACGGTGTCCAGTGGCTGGACGGCTACAGGCTCCGCTCTTCGGCGCCGCCCTCGGACGGTGAGGAGAATTCCGACCCCCTTCTTCCCGGAGAGCTGAGGACGGGATCCGTCACCCTCGGGCCGGGGGAGCACCCGTTCCCCACACCGTACGTCACGGTCCGGCCTTCAATGCGCATCGAGCCGTCCTTCTATCTGGACCGCCTGGTGCAGGACGTGCGCCGCGCGGGTGCGGACATCGTGATCCGACACTTCGAGTCGCGGAGGGACCTGGCGACCCTGAAGGAGCCCATCGTGGTCAACTGCACGGGACTGGGAGCCAGGGAGCTCGCGGGCGACGAGGAGCTCGTCCCCGTGAAGGGTCAGCTCACGTTCCTCGTGCCGCAGGTCGAGGTGGACTACACCACCTTCGGGGCTGCCTCGCCCTCCGCGGGAGGCTTCGTCCACATGTCGCCCAGAAGCGACGGCATCGCCCTGGGCGGCACCAGCGTCGAGGGCGACTGGACACTCGAGCCCGACGGGGAGGCACGGCGGAGGATCGTGGAGGCCCACATCGACCTCTTCTCGCGCATGGCGTGAGCTAGCGCCGCCGCGGGCGGGGTGGTGCCCACGGACGTCCCCGGATCAGTCGTTCCCCTCGAGGAGCTTCTCCACCTCTTCCTCGGCCTCCAGTCGGGCGAGAAGATCCTGGGCCTGACTGCCCACTTCCCGGGCCGCGGCCGCGTCCCTCCGCACCACCGCCCGGTGGAGCCCCTCTAGGGAGGCCAGCAGCTCACCCTCCCTCCCCACGATGTAGTCGAGGACGTCGGAGAGCGTCCGCTCCCGCGGGGCGTCGCGGGCTTCCCAGGCTCCGCTCCTCTGAAGCAGCTGGATGGTGCGGCGATCCTGCGCCGTCCGGCGAATGGCCCGGAGGAGGTCGGCGGCGACCTGGGCGACGTGGCCGTCGACCGAGGGGTGCCCCGTGACCCGCCGCGCCATCTGCTCCGCCACCCGCACCTCGGGAGCGGGGCTGGCGCCGCCCTCCTCGAGAGCCCGCTCGATCTGCAGGTCGTCCCACCGACGGAGGATCTCCCGTGAGAACCGTGGACCCCGATTGGGGGGAAAGAAGAACAGGGCGACGAGAGCGACGAGGAAGGTGATCCACCACTGCAAAGGGAAGAACACCTCCAGCTGAAGGAGGGCGAACCAGTAGGCGGCGCTTCCCACGGCGCCGGTGCCCGCCAGGCCGGCACCCCAGCTGCGCAGGGCCCTCTCCGCCTCCTCGACGGGGACGGGCTTCTCGCCCGGCTCGCCGCGCTCGGCCGGCACCAGCGCGTCGTCGTCTCTCGCCATCGTCGTCACCTCGGCGCTCGTGGAATCGGACTCTCCCTGCTGGCTCACATCGAAGTCTCGGGTGCGAGGGGTACGGCGGACAAGGCCCCGGGTCGGCACGTGTAGCGAGGGGAAGATCACGCCCCGCGTCGGCCCCTCACGCAGACGCCGGGCACGGGCTTCAGGTCGAGGACCGTCACCGTCACCGCCTCGAAGCCGAGACGTTAGCTGTTGACGGCGAGGACGACGTGCTGCGCCGGATGCGGGCGGCGATGATCGACCCGAAGTGGAGGGCGCGCCTGACGGCGTAGGCGGATCGTCTGCGGCCGCCGGGAAGGACGACGGGCGTGTCTCACCGGTCTCTCCGATCTGCACCCTCCACCCGGTACCGATTCAGGATGATCCCGCTGGGAAAGGCCTCGGTGCGCTCCAGCGCTAGGGTGGCTCGCCTGGGGAGAGGAAGGAGAGGGACGCCCTCACCGAGCAGCACGGGGACGATGGCGACCTCGACGAGGTCGACCATCCCTCCGTCGAGGAGGCTGCCGAAGAGCATCCCGCCTCCGAAGAGCCAGATGTCCCGCCCCTCCTCCTCCTTGAGGGCACGCACGAAGCTCGAGGCGTCGTCGGCGATCACGGTGGCCCCGGATGCTTCCGCGGGTTCGAGGGTCCGGGAGAGAACGTAGACCGGCACGTCGGGCAGGGATCCGAGACCGCCGCCCGCCGTGACGACCTCGAAGGTCCTTCGCCCCATGACGATGGCGTCGATCTGTCGCAGGAAGGCCCGGAAGTCGATGGCGGGCTCCTCGGGGATCCAGTCATACTCGCCGCCCGGACCGGCGATGAAGCCGTCCAGGCTGGCGGCGACGCTGTAGCGGACCCGACGCATGACGTTGACCTGGCGAGAGCCTGTTGGCGGAGGTGAACACGTCCGCCCCGCCGCACCATGCCCGCCGCCTGCCGCGTGGCGCAAGTCAGGGCCGCCGGGCGCCGGCTCAGGGCGTCGCCCCGAGCCCGGCTCTCGCGCACATTCTGCTGGTGTCGTCACCTCACCGGGCCTATCCTATAAGGATGGGATGACGCG
>JBDHGI010000418.1:0-3597 GCA_039589955.1 Gemmatimonadota bacterium
CCTCGCCTCCAGGATGGACGCACCGTCCTCGAAGCCGGTGTTCAACGTCGGATAATCAACCTCGGCGTTCTTCGTCGGCGTGGCGCCGGTGACGAACTGGGTTGCTCGGGAGTTGGAGCGTCCGTTCACCCAAGGTCCGCTGAAGTCCTCGTGCCAGGAGCTCATGCCCCACTTCATCGACTTCACGTTCTCGTAGCCGGCGGCGCGCAGCACGCCGGTGGCGAATGCGGCGGTCTGTCCCGAGTAGCAGGCTAGGACGATGACGTCGTACGTCGAGGCCGCCGGGGACATGCTGGCCAGGTGACTCGCGAGATCGGCCCACGCCACGTTGACGGCTCCGTCGATGTGACCGGCGGCGTAGTCGGTGGCGGAGCGGATGTCGATGACGTACTGGCTGGCTCCCGTGAGGATGTTGGTGCGCACGTCGGACGGCTTGATCACGAAGCCCCCCTGGACGTCGTAGCCCCGGTTGGCCTCGACATAGCTGACCAGAACCTCGGCCTCGTCGACGGGAATCGGGTCGGGCTCGGTGCTGCTGCTGCACGCGGCGATGCCGGCAACCAGCACCAGTTGGAGCGCCCAGTATCGTCTATGGTGGTGCTTCATGGATGTCCCCCTGTGGTGTGACCTTGGCGATCAGTGAATGCCCCAGCTGGCGGGTAGCTGGCCGTCGACGACGACGCTCGCGGCCGCCGAGCGTTCCCATCCCTCCGAGAAGTCCGACGTGAACAGATAGAGGTGCCGGTTCCGGTACGTGTCGCCCTCCTGGATGATGTGGCAGCTGGAGTAGCAGGAGGCTCCCTCTTCGACCTCGGTGCGGCTGGTCCACCGCAGGATGTTGTGGGGCGACGTGTAGTAGAGCGGCTTCGAGTCGAAGCTGGACAGCTGGTCGACGCCGTAGACGGCCCAGGAGTCCGGCGCGGCCAGGGTCCGGCGGAGCGTCGAGTACTCGTAGGGCCGCTCGTTCGGGAGCGGATTCAGTCCGATCTTGAACGAGAGGTGAGAGTGGATACGAGCCCCCTCACCGGCCACATGGCAGCTGCCGCATGTGTTGTAGTCCTGGGAGTGACATACCTGACAGTTGAAGTCTCCCATGTGCATCATGTGATACTGGTTGGATGACGCGATCCCGGTGTGGCAGTCGGTGCATTCGGGAAGGGCTTCCACCTGGTATCGGTGGTCGTAGACGGTGCCCGTGCTGGCGTGCATCTCGTCGGTGGAGTGGCAGCTGAGGCAGGTGAATCCCTGCTGGGCCAGGTGGACGTCCGGCTTCGTCCCGGTGCCCACGCCGTAGTAGGCGTGGCCTCCCCGACTCTCGTGGCAGGCCGTGCAGTTGTCCCGCATGTCCGGGGCCTGGAAGCTGTGCCCGCTCAGCAGCCCGCCTCCTCCGGCTGGTGGACGATTCACGTGGCAGCTTCCGCAAGAGGCGTGGCACCGGGCGCAGTTCTGGTCGTACCCCTCCTGGATGCCGGCGTGGAGCTGGTCGAAGGACTGCACGCCGGCCCGGCGGATCTGGCTGTTCTTCTGACCCCAGCCGTTGAAGTGAAGTCCGTTCTCGAATCCGGAGACGACCCCGCCGTGGCAGTCGGCACAGACGTCCAGTGCCTCGAACGAGGGGTGCTTGACGAATCCCGAAGAGTGGGCGGTGGCCTTGTCGGCCGTCCCGTCCACACCCCCGTGGCAGTGCGTGCAGTCCTGCTGCCCGTGGGTCGTCGCCTGGAACGCGGCGAATCCCACGGGCTCCAGGAACACCCGGTCGTACGGCTCGATGTACGGTGGAGGGCCGGAACAGCCGCCGGTGGGAATGATGGAGTCGGGCGTGTGCAGCTCCACCAGGGCGTCGTAGTCCGTGTGGCAGCCCTCGCAGGAGGCGATGGCCAGGTCGGGATCCGGTACCTCGAAAGGATCCTCGTTGGATGACGAACAGCCGATGAGGAGGAGCGCCGGCGCCGCAAACATCGCGAGGCGGGTCGCGCTGGTCCGCATGAGGAGCTCACATTCCTGAGTCTGGGCACATGGTCCGGAAGCGGCTTACGGGCCCCTACCAGAACCCTACTTCAAATACTCGGAGGGCGGGTTCGGCCGGGTATCGGAGAAAGCCGGAATCGGGGTCGGTGGTAATCCCCACCCGGACGGTACGATGGTACCGAGTTGAGCAGGACCTCCCGGGTGCCCCCGGCATTCGGCTTGATGACACCACCGTGGCGGGCCCAGATTGGGCGATGCGCACGCCTCGTCCCGACCCGCCCCGAGCCGGCACGACCCTGAGGTCCAACGCCAGCTCCCACGTCGGTGGGCCGGACCAGGTTGGAGTCGGCTGACCGAGGGCATCGTGAGGTCCGTCCCCTGGCAGGCGTGGATCGTCGCGCTGTGCGCCGCCTACGTGGCGCTGGCCACCGTCCTCGCTCCGGCGGAGTACGGAGCAACCCTCAGGATGTACCTGGGATTCCTCCTCCTCTACGGCCCGGTGATCGCCGTCGTCGGACTCATCGCCGTGCCACTCGCCAAGCGATCACGGGCCCCCCTTACCTTCCTGCGCGACATCCTCCGGGCCCGGGCCGTGCCGGCCGCGACCACCATCGTGATCGCCACCCTGACCGGGGCGGCCTTCACGGCCCTCAAGCACAAGATCCCCGAGCTCGTTCCCTTCTTCGCCGACCGGGCCCTGGCCGATCTCGACAAGGCGATGCACTTCGTCGACCCCTGGATCGTCGCACACCAGATCCTGCCCGAGAGCCTGTCGGGCGCCCTGGGCTTCCTGTACGGGCCGTTCTGGTTCGTGCAGTGGATCGGCGTGATCGTGTTGATGGCCTTTTCCCAAGACGACAGGCTACGCGCCATGTACCTGTCGGCCTTCACGGTATCCTTCGCCCTGCTCTCCACCGTCGCCCGGACGGCGATGAACTCGGCGGGTCCTGTCTTCTACGACCGGCTCTTCGGCGGAGACCGCTTCGAGCCGCTCATGCTCGTGCTGGCGGACAACCCGGGAGGCCGTTCCGCCCTGTCGATCGCGGACTACCTCTGGGCCAGCTACCAGGATCAGACCGCCGTTTTCGGTGGGGGCATATCCGCTATGCCCAGTCTTCACGTGGCCGTCGCCTTTCTCAACGCGCTCCTCGCATCGAAGATCGACCCGCGGCTGGGCATCCTCGGCTGGAGCTATGCGGTCGTCGTCATGTTCGGGTCCGTCTACCTCGGGTGGCACTACGCCGTCGACGGGTATCTGTCCATTCTCGTCGTCCTGGTCGTATGGCGGCTCACCGAGCGGTTGCTCGGCGGGCATGCCCGATGATCCTCACCGAAGCCCAGTAGATGGCCAGCGCGATCAGCACGCCCGCGTATCCGTCGATGGCATAGTGCCAGCCGAGCGCCACCGATCCGATCAGGATGATCAGCGCCCATAGCGTGCCGAGGCTGCCGGGGAGCCACCCCCACCGCCACGCCCAAGCGGCCAGGTAAGCCGCCACCGCGACGTGGAGGCTCGGCATGGCCGAGATGCCCTCGAACGGGAAGGTCCCACCGGGCGTGACATACGCCGTCCAGAGGTTCTCCTGCAGCGCTCGGGCCAGCGGAGCTGTGGCGTCCAGGCCGCTGAAG
>JBDHGI010000419.1:0-2801 GCA_039589955.1 Gemmatimonadota bacterium
GAGGGTCTGCGGCAGGAGGCCAGGGCGCCGTGGAATGGGTCAGGCCGGCAGGCATCACCGTAGGCTGTTACAATGCCTGGAACTGCGGAGAGTCTTCCTCCTCGTTCGTGGGCGTTGGGCTCCCGCAATGCCTATACTCCGAGCATGTGCGCTACCACCGCGCGGGATTCCGGAACCGCCCTGACCCTGGGATCCGACACGGTAACCCAACGTGCCGTGCTCGCGATCAACGAGCGCCGCACTCGGCTCCCCACTGCACCGTGCCAAGC
Source organism: Gemmatimonadota bacterium (assembly GCA_039589955.1). GTDB lineage: Bacteria > Gemmatimonadota > Gemmatimonadetes > Longimicrobiales > Gaopeijiaceae > SZUA-318. The sequence goes on from JBDHGI010000419.1 coordinate 270, forward strand.
CGAGGTCAGCCACCTCGAGGCCACGATCAGAGTCGTGAACAACGGGGCCGGACTCTGGGCGCGTGAAGGCGGGCAGATCGGCAACAGCGAGGTCCGGGCCCTACAGGTGCGGCGTTCGCCGTCACCCGATGAGATCGAGCAGGGTGCGGACCCAGACACCTTCATCGTCAGGAGGGGCTACGAAGCCCTCGCGATGCTATTCGAACACTCGCCTCTGGACGTGCAGACGGAGGTCTACCGCCAACTATCGCGCAGGCAGCCCTGGTGGGCGTGGCTCGACGTGTTCGGGTGGTTCCGTGGTGCGAGGGCGCCCGTCGAGCGCTTCGAGGAGGAGTATTCCCCCGGCGGGCCCGTCGAGGTGTTCGTCATGGGCCACGACCAGGGTCGGTGGCTCCTGCCCAACCTCTTCCGTCGATGGTTCCACCTCACCGTGGGTCGAGGGAACTGGATGCTCGGCAGACGCGAGGTCACCCGCCGGGGGGGCGACGTCGAGGCCGAGGACATCACCGACCGGGGATACGCACCGTCTCTGCTGAAGCAGTTCGAGGAGATGAAACCCGCTGAGCGGTGGAGAGCCCTCTACGCCATCTCCTCGGACCTGTTGGACACGCCGATCGGGACACATCTAGAAGAGATCGACCCGACCTGGTTCGATCGGGGCCGGTTCGGCGTCGCGTTTCTCTACGCGGCCGACGACCACGCGCACGGTGAGGTGCTGCGGGAGCTGGCTGCCGATGTCCGGGAGTTCTTTTCCTCTCCACTGGGCATCAACCCATACTTGGTGGGGGACGGATTCGACGACTCGTTCGTGCCGATCTCCCCGAGATTCCCTGAGATCCCGTCCGAGCCGATCCACCAGTTTGCCGTCGATCTGCGCAAGCAACTGACGAAAGGACCCGACCGCTCGCTGGACATTGTGCGCTTCGGTGGATTCATGAAGCAGAACTACCCACGCTGGCCCCAGCTGACGCCTGAGCAGATCCACACGGTGCTCGCCGAGTCCGATGACGCGCGCTTCGTAGGCAAGCGTGTCGACCTGTGGGGAGAAGCCGTGGAGATCGTGACCCGGCGGTATTCCGAGATCAAGATGCTCTCATACTCGACTCAGGAGCAGGACGGAACCGATAGTGAAGGCCGGCCCAAGTACCGGACCAAGACAACCAGGTGGGTTGCCTCGGTGCCCGCGGTCGAGATCACCTTCGACGTGCGCGGAGAAACGGGGGCACCGGCCCAGGCCGTCTACGACCGCACCGGAGACGCGATCGCAACGGGGCACCACAGCCATTTCACGGTCGAGCCCGACTACCTGACTTTCGCCGCGGGCGTCGAGGTCTTTCCGGGCACGCTCGACTCGTCTCTCCGACTGGTCGTCTGAGCCGGGCACCGCCGCAAGGTTACCCTCGCTCAGGAATCCTGCATGAAGCTCGTCTGCAAGAGTAGGGTGCCCATTCCCCCCGTCGGATGAGGCGCGTCGTAAGGTCTCTGCGATTTCTTCTGCGCGATCAAGATGCCGACCGCAAGCGGAGCGGGCGAGCCTAGTGCCTAACGCGACTGCAACAATCGCTTGTCAGACGGCTCGCGGTCGTTCCTCAGTTGGTCGTCTCCCGCTCAACCTGGTTCGTGTACCACATGGAGGCCATCTTGCAGCGGCGAGGAGGTCGCACGGTGAGCCAAGACAGCCCCTCTGAGGGGATCCAAGCGAAGCGGGAGGCCACGATCGATCGGCTCCGGGAGCATTATGCCCGGGACGACCTGGGGATCGAGGAATTCGAGCGGAGGGTCGATGACGCGCTCCGTGCGCCCTCCGTTGCCGACCTCGAGAAGCTCGTCTCGGACCTTCCCACGCCCTCACCTATGGAGATCCTTCCCCAGGTAGCTCCCGAGCCGGGGCTTCCCGACATCGTCCCCTCAGACCGAGCAAGGAAGATCGGGTTTACGATGGCGTTTCTGGGAGGGAGCGGGCGGAAGGGTCGCTGGATCCCTCCGAGAAGGCTCTTCTCCCTGTTCTATCTGGGAGGGGGCGAGCTGGACTTTCGCGACGTGCTCTTCGTGCATCCAGTGACGGACGTGTACGTCGTCGCGTTCCTTGGCGGTATTAACATCATCGTCCCTCCCGGGTATGCGGTAGAGATCAACGGCATCCCCTTCCTGGGCGGATGGGGGTGCGCGGATGACGTGGGCGTGGGGGCTGGTCCCTCCTCGCCCCTCCTCAGGGTCCGGGGGATCTTCTTCTTGGGGGGCGCTGGCGTGGAGATGCGCTACCCGGGTGAGTCCGAGCAGGACGCGAAGCAGCGTCGGAAAGCTGAGAACCTCGCCCGCAAACGCCTCAAGGAGTAGGCGGAGTCCCGCCTACCGGTTCGACACGGGAGTTTGGTGACCGGAGGCCTGCCCAGAGATTCGACGCCAGGGGAGAGCCGCCCCAACGACTTTGCAGTTTCTGTCGCACACCACAATGCCGACCCCGGGCCGCAGGGTGCAACACGAAGGCTCCGGACCGATGCCTATCGCTCGGAGCAGTGCCTCAAGGCTCCT
>JBDHGI010000420.1:0-4193 GCA_039589955.1 Gemmatimonadota bacterium
CGCACCTGCCCCGTACGCTGGATGGTCTGCACGACTATTGCGATGAGTACGCTCCCTTCCGCACGGAGGTGGACCGGTGGTTCAGCAGCCAAGAGGAGGGCCGTGTCTTCCGAAGGGGAAAGCACACCGGGATGCCCCTGGACCAGGTGGCTCGCGTGGAGCCCGACTACCTCCACTGGATGCTCGGAGCCGACGACATGGATGAGGACGTCCTCGCCATCGTCCGAGAGGCCCTGGCCAGAGTTGGCTCCGCCTCGCCGGAGACCGGAGGGGACCCCTGATCCGAGCACACCCGCGCGACACGGCGCTCGCATTCACGAACCGACCAACCGAAGACCCATGAACGACCTCGCCAAGCAGGCACGAAGCGTCCTCCTCGCCGTCTCGGCCCTTCTCACATCGGGCGTGACCGCGTCGGCGCAGACTCCGATTCGCACCGACGATATGGCGGCTTTCCGCCCTCGCATGATCGGGCCCGCCGTCACCGGTGGACGAGTTCACGATATCGAGGCGCTCCCCGCGGACCCCTCCGTACTGTACGTGGCGTCCGCTTCCGGAGGGCTCTGGAAGAGCACCAACCGAGGCCACACGTGGGTCAACGTCTTCGACACCATGGCGGTGAGCACGTTCGGCGACGTGGCGCTCGCGCCGTCCAACCCGGACATCGTGTATGCGGGCACCGGAGAGCAGAACAACCGTCAGAGCACGTCCTGGGGCAACGGAGTCTATCGCTCGGACGACGGAGGGGTGAGCTGGCGTCATCTGGGGCTGGCCGAGACCCGCCACATCGGCAAGGTGGAGATCCATCCATCCGATCCGGATGTCGCGTACGTGGCGGCCCTGGGCAATCTGTGGGCTCCCTCCGAGGAGCGGGGTGTGTTCCGCACCCGCGACGGCGGTCGTAGCTGGGACAAGGTCCTCTACGTCGATGGGCACACCGGCGCCGTGGACCTCGTCATGGATCCCCGGAATCCCGACGTCCTGTACGCAGCCACGTACCAGCGACTCCGGCGGGCCTGGGGCTTCAACGGAGGGGGACCCGGAAGCGGGATCCACAAGAGCACTGATGGCGGCGACAGCTGGACCGAGCTCACAGGTGGCATTCCCGCGGGGGACAAGGGACGCATCGGCCTGGCCATCTCCGCCAGCAACCCTCGCGTCTTGAACGCCCTGATCGAGCACCCCGACCGTGAGCAGCAGGGAACGTACCGGACCTCGGACGGAGGCGTCACCTGGGAACGGGTCAACCCACTCAACGGAAGGCCCATGTACTACTCGGAGATCTTCATCGATCCCAACGACGAGAACCGGGTCTACACCCTGGCCACGCAGTCCTACACCAGCGCCGACGGTGGCCGGACGTTCACCCAGATTGCCGTGCCTCCCACCTACGACGTGGGTGTCCACGCCGACCACCACGCCCTCTGGATCGACCCCGACGATCCGGAGCACCTCTACCTGGGAGGAGACGCCGGCCTTCACGAGAGCTACGACCGCGGGGTCAGCTTCCGGAAGCTCAACAACTTCCCCGACGACTGGATGCAGAACGGCTTCGGGGACGGCATGTACTGGCAGGCAGACCCCCGCGACGCGCGCTACACGTACGGCTCCTCCAACGACGGCAGCTACTTCCGATATGACGCCTTCACCGGGGACATGCTGGACATCTCCCCGGCGCCGGGGCTGGGGGAGGAGGAGTACCGCTTCGACTGGACGTCGCCGGCCATGTTGTCACGCCACGACCCGGATGTCTTCTACGTCGCCGGAAACCGGCTCTTCATCTCCCGCGATCGCGGTGAGAGCTGGGAGCGCACAGAGGACCTGAGCCGCCGGATCGACCGCGACCGCCTCGAGCTCATGGGCGTTCGGGGCAGCGACATCACCATCTCGCGGAACGATGGCACCGGCAGCTTCGGGGAGGCCACGACGCTGTCAGAATCGCCCCTGGATCCCATGATCCTCTGGGTCGGCTTCGATGACGGGAACGTCCAGGTGAGCAGGAGCGGGGGAGAGAGTTGGACCGAAGTGTCCGGGAACGTCCCCGGACTGCGGGACGGTACCTATGTGAGCCGTGTCGCCGCGTCCGCCCGAGGCGAGGGGGTGGCCTACGCGACGTTCGATGCCCACCGAGACGGCGACTTCCGCCCCTACGTGTTCCGGACCGAGGACTTCGGAGAGAGCTGGGTGGCCCTGAACGGGGGTCTCCCCGAGATGGGCTCGGTCAACGTCGTCGTGGAGCACCCCGACAACCCGGACGTGCTCTTCCTCGGCACCGAGCACCACCTCTTCGCCAGCACGGACGCCGGGGCGAGCTGGGCGAGGATGCCCAATCTGCCCACGACGGCCTACGACGATCTCATCGTCCATCCGCGCGAGCGGGATCTGGTCATCGGCACCCACGGGCGCAGCATCTGGATCCTGGACGACACCCGACCCTTCGCCGAGTGGGCTCGGGCCCGAGGTCCGGCGCATCTCTTCAGCGCGGCTCCGGGCACCTTGAAGCTGTACAAGAAGGACACCTCGTACCGTGGTCAGGCCGAGTTCGCCGGGGAGAACCCCGTGGATGGCGTCGTTCTGACCTACCGCCTGGCGACCGGCAGCGGCCCGGCCACGCTGCGGATAGCTCGTGAGGACGGCGAGATCGTCCGACAGATGGAGGTCCCCGGCTCGGCCGGCACCCACCGAGTGAACTGGGACCTGCGTCACCCCGTGCCTGGTCGGCCCGATGCGTGGGAGAGGCACGATGACCCGCGGCTCGCCCGATCCGTCGAGAGCACGGGTCACTTCGTCTCCCCCGGGCGCTACACCGTCACCTTGGTGGCGCGGGGCGTGGAGTCCAGCCGGGAGGTGGAGGTCCACGGCGACCCGGACATGCCCATCACCCTCGCGGAGTACAGGGCAAGGGAGCGCTTCCTGACCGAAGTCCAGAGGCTGGGCGGGGAGGCGAGCGACCTCATGCGTTCCATGGGCGTCAGCGGTGGGGGCCGCTTCGGCCCCGCTCGACAGGAGGGAGGGCAGGACACACCTGCGGCGCGCATCCGACAGGTAGCCCGGGTCCTCAACGGCGTGTACGGCTCCCTGAATGGAAGGGCGGTGCGGCCCGGGACGCTTTATCCTCCCACCCAGTCCCATCGTGAGGCTGTGGCCGAGGCGAGGAAGGAGCTCGAGAGGCTCAAAGCCGAGATGGGAGGCTGAGCGACATGCTCCTCTTCCACACCCATTCAGGATTGCGCTATCTCGCGCTCCTGGCCGGTCTCGCCGTCATCGGGTATGCCCTCCGGGGAGCGATGGCCAAGCGCCCTCACGACAAGAACATGAAGAACCTCGCGATCACGTTCAGGACCCTGATGGACGTGACGCTGTTCGTCGGGGTCGCCATGGTCATGACGGGGTACGACTTCAGCAACGACCTGGGCATGCATATCGTGCTCATGACGCTGGCCACGGTGGTGAGCCACATCGTTCCAGCGGTGATGAGGAAGAGACCCCAGGCGGAACGCAGCAACCTTCCCTACGCGGTGTCCACTGCGGTTGCGCTGGCTCTTGTGGCCCTTGGGACGGTGGTCGTCGGGCAACCGGTCGTTGGCTAGTACGCGAGGAGCTTCGTGACCTTCGCCGTGATGGTCCTCTCCAGAACGCCTCCTGCCGGGCCCAGCTGTCGCCGCTCGGACAAGACCAGGAACAAATCCGAAAGGGGACCGTGGATCACGTTGAACCGCCCGTACGTGACGAGCTGGTTGAGCAGCTCGTTGTACTGGACGCTGAGGCTGGCAAAGACGCTCGTGTTCAGAGCGTATTTCAGACGCCCGGCGTAGACCGATGAGTTGAAGGAGCCCTCAGGCAACTCGATGCGGTTGTGGTCCGCCGACGCCGTCAGCGCCAACCGGGCACTCGCCAACCATCGGAGGCTCCCGCCCACCGACCGACGGTGGCCGTGGAAATACCCGCCTCCCCCCACTCTGACGTCACCGGAGAGCGCGCGGCCGGCCGAGGACTGGAAGGTCATGGACGCCCCGTCGAAGTCGTAGCGGCCGGTGGGCACGACGCCCTCGCCAACGGTGAAGGCTTCGTCCACGAGCTCGAATCGGCGGGTGACCTGTCCGGTCAGCCCGGCGCCTGACACGAAGTCGGCCCGGACGCCGAGCTCCAGGTCCCGCGTCATCAGCGTGCCGTCCAGGTCGGCGTAGCGGTGG
>JBDHGI010000421.1:0-2749 GCA_039589955.1 Gemmatimonadota bacterium
AGTACGACGAGCTCATCTCCGCGGGGCACAGCGCCCGCAGCTGCATCGACTGCCACGATCCCCATATCGGCACCCGGTACGGGCACGCCGCGTCCGGCGGCATCACGGTGACCTGCGAGAGCTGCCACGCCGACAAGACCACCAACAACCACCTCACCGCGGTGGATTGCGTGACGTGCCACATGCCTCGCGCCACCAAGTCCGCGCGGGCCGTCAACAGCTACATGGGTGACCTGAAGACACACATCTTCAAGATCAACGCTTCGGCCGCGCCGAAGGACGCCATGTGGTACACGGGTGACGAGGGCGCCACCTTCTCCCGGGGCTTCGTGACCCTGGACTTCGTGTGCTACCAGTGCCACAAGGACGAGAATGGCGTGGGCGGCTCCAAGAGCATGAAGTCCATGGCCGACCTTTCGGCGAGGGCGACGGGCATCCACAACTGAACGGCCTTCTGGGGCCACGTCGGTGGGCCCGAGCGCCGCGGAACGTCGGGCCGGCCCTTGATTCCGGGGCCGGCCCGACGATGTTCCCCTCACCGATCCGCTCCAAGATTCCCGTCCTGCCCGTGCGCGAAGCCCAGACCTGCCGCCTCCTCGCTCTCGTCCTCCTCATCTGCGTCGGATCCTTGACCGCCTGCGCCGACCGGATGGCCCCCGTCCCCGCCGGCGAGGTGGAGGATCGGGACGGGGTGACCTATCTCGTCGGCTCGGAGGACCCGCTCACCGGCGTGGTCGTGGAGGCGTTCCCCGACAGCGTCTCGGGGGTCGCGCCCGGAGCCGTCGCCTCGGAGACGACCTACGTGGGAGGCGTCCGCGACGGGGAGCGACGGGAGTACCACTCCAACGGCCGGCTCCGGCGGTCCGGTTCGTTCGTTGCCGGGGTGGTCCAGGGCGTCGTCCGAGAGTGGTCCCCCGACGGCATCCTCGTGTCGGAGCGGGCGGTCGTGGACGGAAGGCCGGAGGGCCTCACCCGGACCTGGTACGGGGATGGCGCCCGGGAGAGCGAGGCCACCTACCTCGCAGGCGCGCTGCACGGCTCGCTGTCGCGCTGGTATCCTAACGGAGAGCTCCGCCTTCAGCGGGAATACCGCAACGGCTATCCCCACGGGACGACGCGGGAGTGGTGGGAGGACGGCTCGCCGAAGGTGGAGGGCGGCTACGCGGACGGCCTCGCGAGCGGGCCCTTTCGCCGTTGGCACGAGAACGGCCAGCTCGCCGTGGAGGCGGAATACTTCCGGGGGCGGTCCACGGAGATCCGAATGTGGGACGGGGAGGGGGGGGAGCTGGAGGTGAGGCCCGACATCCCGGAGGGTGATACCCTCCGCTGAGGCCGAGGACGTCATCGCCATGAGGGGGAGGCGGCTCCCGGAGGGTGTCTCCGCATTCCCCCTTGCGGCCGCCAGGATACGGTCTCCACCGTGCCCGGGAAGCAGTAGATTCGGCTCTCGACCACAGCGAGCCCTGTCCAACCCCAACCTCCAGGAACCGCGAGCCCATGGCTGACGGATATCGAATAGAAAAGGACTCCCTGGGCGAGATGAAGGTCCCCGCCGACGCCCTCTACGGCGCCCAGACCCAGCGGGCTGTGGAGAACTTCCCCATCAGCGGTCAGCGCTTCGGCCGCCGGTTCGTCGAGGCCCTGGGGGTTGTGAAGAAGTCGGCTGCCCTGGCCAACGCGGACCTCGGGACGGTGCCCAGCGAAATCGCCGACGCCATCGTCCAGGCGGCCTCGGAGGTGGCGGAGGGGAGGTGGGACGACCAGTTCGTCCTCGACGTCTACCAGACGGGGTCGGGGACGTCGACGAACATGAACGCCAACGAGGTGGTGGCCCATCGTGCGTCCCAGCTCCTCGGCTCCAGGGTCCATCCCAACGATCACGTGAACTTCGCGCAGTCCTCCAACGATGTGATCCCGACGGCCATCCACGTCGCCGCACGCGTTGCGATGGAGAGGGAGCTGCTGCCCTCGTTGGAGCGCCTGCGTGCGGCGTTGGCCGACAAGGCCGCGGCCTTCGACGGAATCGTGAAGTCCGGCCGGACCCACCTCATGGACGCGACGCCGGTTCGTCTGGGGCAGGAGTTCCGTGGGTATGCCACCCAGGTGGCGAAGGGCATCGAACGGGCTCGACGCGCCTCCGACGAGCTCGCCGAGCTGGCCCTCGGGGGCACGGCGACGGGGACCGGCATCAACACGCATCCGGACTTCGCCGGAAAGGCCATCGGGAGGATCTCCGAGGAGGCGGGATTGGCCTTCCGGGAGGCGGACGACCACTTCGAGGCGCAGGGGGCCAAGGACGCCGCCGTGAGCGCCTCGGGGGCGCTCAACACCATTGCGGTGAGCCTCATGAAGATCGCCGACGACATCCGCTGGCTCGGCAGCGGACCCACCTCGGGAATCTACGAGCTCCGCATTCCCGCCGTGCAGCCCGGCTCGTCCATCATGCCCGGCAAGGTGAATCCGGTCATGGCCGAGGCCGTGATGATGGTCGCCGCCCGCGTCATGGGGAATCACACCACCGTCACGGTGGCGGGAAGCCGCGGCAACTTCGAGCTGAACGTGATGATGCCGGTCCTGGCCCAGGCCCTGCTCGAGTCCGTCACCCTTCTGGCCAATGCCGCCGGGGCCTTCACGGACAAGTGCGTCGCGGGCATCGAACCCAACGAGGCCCGATGCCGGGAGCTCCTGGAGCTCAACCCCTCCATCGCCACGGCGCTGAACCCGTACATCGGATACGACAGGGCGGCGG
>JBDHGI010000422.1:0-2724 GCA_039589955.1 Gemmatimonadota bacterium
AGGCCCCACCTGCTCAGCCCCGAAGAGTTGATTCTCAGAGCCCGCAATGCTCCGTTCCTGCACTTCGGACACGCGCTCGTGACCTTGAACACCGCCCTGTTGGTGGCGGTTGCCCTCCACTTCATGGGGCTCTTGGATCGGGGAGCTGCGGCATGGGCCGGCTTCGTGGGAGGAGCGCTGGCCATTCTGGGCGCGCTCATGCTGGCGGCGGACAAGGGTGCCCTGTGCCTCACCATGAGTGCCCTGGAAACGCTGCCAGAGAACGAGTTCGCCGGGATGATGCCCGGCTTGCTGGCCATGTTCTCGAAGGAGGGGTGGCTCGTGCTACTGTGGGGTCTCCTGCTCTTGCCCATCGGGTTCGCCGTGCAGGCGGTCGCCTTGCTCACCTCCCGGGCCATACCCCGATGGCAGGCCGTCCTATTCCTGTTGGGCGTGCTCTTCGTGGGGACGCCTGACGGTGCGGAAATCATCAACCTGACAGCGGCTTGTCTGCTGGCTGCAGCGTTCGTGCCCTACGGGATGGGCGTGGTGAGGCAGGGGGCCTCCCTGAGGCCACCCAGCCACGTGCTATGAACGGACGGTCCGCGCTTGCGGCGGAGGATCTCCAATGAAGGCCATCACCATCGACAGGTATGGGTCCCCGGATGTCCTGCACCTCGAGGACATCGACAGGCCCGGGGTGGACGATGACGACGTCCTCGTACGGATCCGGGCGGCGTCCATCAACCCCTATGACTGGCACTTCATGACGGGCCTCCCCTATATCGGGCGAGTACAGTTCGGACTCCGGAGGCCCCGAGTCCGCGGGCTGGGCGCGGATCTGGCGGGCGTGGTCGAGGAGGTGGGGAAGCGTGTCACGCTCTTCAGCCCAGGTGACGAGGTGTACGGTGAGGTGGACGGCGAGGTGCCCGGCCATCCGATGCTCGAGCTCGGTTCGCTCGCCGAATACGTCTGTGTCAAAGAGGACTCGGTGGTGCACAAGCCGGCGAACCTGACGTTCGAGGAGGCCGCGTCGGTGCCCCTGGCCGGGCACACCGCGCTGAACGGCCTTCGCGATCTCGCAGGTGTCGAGCCCGGGCAAGGACTGTTGATCAACGGGGCCTCGGGAGGCGTGGGCACGTTCGCCCTGCAGATCGGCAAGGCTCTGGGCGCCGAGGTGACGGGGGTGTGCAGCACCCGGAACGTGGACCTGGTCAAGGGCATCGGGGCGGACCACGTGGTCGACTACACCCGGGACGACTTCACGCGGGGAGAGCAACGCTACGATGCACTGCTCGACAACGTCGGGAACCGGTCGCTGGCGGAGTGCAGGAGCGTGCTCAAGCCCCGGGGAGTGTACCTCGCGTCCTTCGGACAGCCCGAGAACCCCTGGTTGGGACCCTTCGTCAGGATCCTCTCCATGGCTCTGTCGTCGTTGGTCGTGAGCCAGAGGTTGATCGTGCTGCAGACGAAGCGGACCCGGGAAGCCCTCCTCGATCTGAAGGAGCTGATCGAGGCCGGTAGGATCAAGCCGGTCATCGACAGAACGTACCCTCTGGAGGACGCTGTTCAGGCCGTCCGGTACGTTCTTGACGGGCACGCAAGAGGTAAGGTCGTGGTATCCGTGGCGGCCGAGGCGGAGGCAGCAGAATGAGCGGCTTGGAAGCCCTCTCGGGGCATTCGCGTGCAGTCCTGTACACGCTCGTCGCCATCATGGGACTCCTTACGGTGATTGTCACATGGGCCCAGGTGGGTTGCATCAGGGGCCGGCCATTCAGGAATCCCGACGGAACAGCCGACGATTGGCGCGAGCAGAAGGTGTTCTACGGAATCGCGTGGGCCGACCTGACGGTCGCGTGCCCGCTGTCGTTCGCCGGGATTGCCATGCTCGTGATCGACCCCGGAGTCGGCCTGTTGATGCTGACGGGCGTAGGTGTCTGGATGGCTTGGGCAAACGTCATGACAACGGTCACGAGCCTTCGCTTCGAGGAGCCGCGCATCACGGCTGAGTGGTTGCTGGTGTTTCCCTTCGGCGGCCTGGTCGGGTTGGCCTACGTGATCTGGATCCTCATCCACTTCGACAACGTGTACGGGTAGAGGGTGGCTGCCCGACCCGGCGGCCCACGAAGGGGTGACGTCATGGCGGGAGCCAGAGGGTCCAGGCCGGTGATCGTATACGCGCTCGTCGGGGCTCTCGTGTTCCAGGCTCTCGGAGCGGTCGGAGGAGGCGTGGTCCTGGTCGCGGACCCCTCGGGGGCCACCATGGGAATGTCCGTGGATGCGCTACAGGGATCCCCATTTGGCGACTACCTGATCCCGGGACTCGTGCTTCTCACCGTGCTGGGCCTGGGCCCGGTCGCAGCGGTCTGCGGGCTCGTGACCCGCAGGCCCTGGTCACGACCCGCGGCGCTGGCCGTTGGGGTGGCGCTGCTCGGGTGGATGGGGGTCGAGATCTGGATTGTCGGATACCATCCCCGCCCTCCACTCCAGCTCATCTTCGGAGCCCTTGGCGTTGTCATCCTCGTGCTGGCGGTCGCTTTACCGGCGGATCAGTAGCCGGCGGATCGCGGCCGCGGCCTTTCCTCCCCGCGTCCGAACGGCGATGGCAGGGATGACGACTGGGGAAGTCAACGGTCGGGAAGGCCGCTAATCCCTTCCACGACTTGACATCCGAGGGCACCGACGCCACTTTGTTCGAGCGACGAACAAAGCGAGCCACAGCCGCCGAACGTCGTCGCTGCCGGA
>JBDHGI010000423.1:0-2722 GCA_039589955.1 Gemmatimonadota bacterium
GAGGGTACGAACGGTTCCGCTTACCTCGGAGGCAACATGCCGGAGTTCCTGCTGGCTCCCGCCGTGGTCGCGACGGTCCTGGTCGTGGCCGCGATCGTCCTCATCGCCACGGTCAAGGCGCTCATTGTCATCGTCCCCCCGAACCGTGCCGCCGTCATCACGGGCCGGACCCGTCTGCTCACGGACGGACAGAGCGTGGGCTATCGCTCCGTCATCGGAGGGCGCACGCTGCGCATCCCCATCGTGGAGGCGGTCCAACACATGAACCTGGAGACGTTTCCCATCGACCTCTCCGTCCACAACGCGTTCTCCAAGGGCAACATCCCCCTGAACGTGGAGGCCATCGCCAACGTGAAGATCGCCTCGGATCCCGAGCCGGTCTTCAACAACGCCGTGGAGCGGCTCCTGGGAAAGACCGAGCTGGAGATCCAGGGCCTTGCCCGCGATACCCTCATGGGGAACCTGCGGGGCGTGCTGGCCACCCTCACGCCCGAGGAGGTGAACGAGGACCGCCTGGGATTCGCCAAGGCCTTGGCGGAGGACGCCGGCGAGGACCTGGCGGCGCTGGGATACCATCTCGACGTTCTGAAGATCCAGAATGTGTCCGACGAGCGGGGCTACCTGGAGGCCATCGGCCGCAGGAAGGCCGCCGAGGCTGTCCGGGAGGCCGAGATCGCCGAGGCCCAGGCTCAGGCCGACACCCGCGAGGCCCAGGCCGAGGCGCGCAAGCGGGCCGAGGTCCGGGAGGCGAACACCCAGGTGACCATCGCCGAGGCGCAGAATGAGCTCAGGGTCCGCAACGCCGAGCTCGACCAGCAGGGGGAGATCGCCGAGCGCACCGCCCGGGTCGCGGCAGAGCAGGCCGAGGTCGAGGCCCAGCGGGAGCTGGAGGTGCGCCGGGTGCAGCGGCAGGAGGAGCGCCTGCGGGCCGACGTGATCGTGCCCGCCAACGCGGCCCTGGAGGCGGCCAGGGCCCAGGCCGAGGCCGAGGCAGCCCCCATCCTCGAGCGAGGCAAGGCCCAGGCCGAAGTGCTGCGCAGGCTCTACGAGGAGGTCCGGGCCGGAGGGGAGACGGCGTTCGGCGTCTTCATCGCCGAAAAGCTCCCAGAGCTCCTCGAGACCGCGGTCCACGCGGTGCAGGGAGTGGAGATCGACCGCTTGGTCGTGGTGGACGGGGGCGACGGGGAAGGGGCGAGCAACGCCGTGAACCAGAAGGTCCGGGGAGCCCTCGGGACCGTCGAGACCCTCGCGGCCTCACTGGGGCTGGACCTCGAGGAGGTCCTGAAGGCGGCGAACCGCAAGGCGCTGCAGAGCGCGCGCCCCGAGCCCGGCAAGGCCTCAAAAGGCGTCGCCAGCGACTAGTAGAACCCGAACTCGTCGGGCGCCGCGAAGGGGGCCGTCAGAACATCATCCGCCCGGGCTCCTCCGGGCGGGCCGGCACTGGGGCCACGCCCTGGGCTCTCCCGTCCGGGGGTTCGGGGGCAGCACGGACTTGTCCCGCGGCACCCGCTGGGGGTCCTCCGACGCCGCGTACACCATCATGGCCGCCAGCGTCGCGTTCTCCCTGAGGTCGTCGAAGACGATCTTGTCGTACGTGTCCCGGTTGGTGTGCCAGGTGTACTGGCGGTACTCGTCGTAGGGGGACTGGAAGCGGAACGCCGGCACGCCGTGGCAGATGAACGCCGAGTGGTCGCTCCCCGAGTTGTTCTGCCCCCCGGGGAACTCCAGGGTGATGTGCTCGCTGATCTCCGTGGGCACCAGGCCGATCCAGCGTCCGATGCTCTGACCGGCGTACAGGAAGCCCTGGCCCTCGATCCGCTCCACCCGCCAGGTGCCGTTGTCCTGGTTGAAGAGGACCTGCATCCCCTCGAGCACCTCCGGATGGTCCTCGGCGAAGGCCCGGGACCCGGTGAGGCCCATCTCCTCGGGCCCCCAGTGGCCCACCAGGATGGTCCGGCGGGGGTTGGGGTAGGTCTCCTTCAGGATGCGCATGGCCTCGAGCATCATGATGGATCCCGTGCCGTTGTCCGTGGCTCCGGTCCCGGCGTGCCACGAGTCGAGATGGGCCGAAAGCATGACGTACTCGTCGGGGAGCTCGGAGCCGGGAAGCTCGGCGATGACGTTGAGCTGGGGCACCATGCCCAGCTCCTCGGCGTCGGCGTCCACCCGGAGGCGGGGTCCCTGGCCCCGGGACGCCATGCGGTAGAGGAGCCCGTAGTCCTCGCAGGACAGGTCCAGCGCCACCGCCTGTCGGGCCGAGGTGGAGAAGACCTTGTTCACGCCCCACCCGCCGGACCAGCGGGACGACAGGATGCCGGCCGCTCCAGCTTCCTCCAACGTCTGCGTCAGGCTCTGCCCTCCGCCCAGGGCCTGAACCCGGCCCACCCATTCCCGGCGCAGGGCGAATCGCAGCGAATCCAGCCGCTCGACGGTCTCCGGCCGGGCGTTGGCCTCCAGCTCCTGGGAGGCCCGGCACATGGGCTCCGGTGGCGATGTCAGGACGAAGGCCCCGTCCACCGTCGCCAGCCACGCCGGCACGGCCTCCGCCGTGAGCCCCTCCGGCGGCATCACCACCGGACCCTCCACGGGGCCGTCGGTGCCGGGGCTCCACGCGAGCAGCTCCCCCACCAGCGTCTGGACCCTGGGCGCCACGAGGTCCACGTGCAAGGTGCCCTGCCGCCACCCGTTCCATACGCCGTATTCCTCCTTGCGCACGGTGACG
>JBDHGI010000424.1:0-2699 GCA_039589955.1 Gemmatimonadota bacterium
ATCCTGGATCGCCAAATGCGATCGACTTCCGTCGTGCTCCCTTGGCTTCTCGGGATGGGGAGCAGCTCATCTAGCCCATGATCCACGACCTCCGATCTCCCGTGAGGGAGGGAGCCTGGGGAACGTCCCCGTGTCAGCCAGGGGCAGGCGTGGTTTCTCCGCGGAGGGTCCGCGCGCGGAGGAGCGCTCTTCAGCGTCGATGGGGGCGCAAGAAGAAGCGCGCCGACTGGATTCGTCGGACGCGCTCACGATCATCAGCCGGGTGGAGCGGACCCGCACCACTGCCCGGATACTCCGAACCTGGTGCCTCTCGCTTCGCCCATCGTCTGCTGCCACTCCGCCGCCGGGCAGTAGCAGCCCCAGGAGACAGGTCACGGTACGACCCGAAATGCCGAGGCGCTGTGGGGCAACGCCCACCGCAGGCTGTACGGAGCTTCCGCCAGGGGCCCGGTGAACGGACGGAGCACGCCCCTACCCCGGCGTGCGGTCCGGCCGGCCCCTGACCCATCCCCTCGTCGCCACGCCCGGCCCGACGTATCCTGTTCCCGTCCGTCGACCCACCCGGCCCGAGGTGACCTCATGACCCGGATCGCCCTGCGCATCGCCGCCACGCTCCTCCTCCTGGCCCCGGCCGGAGCCACGGCCCGAGCCTCCGCCCAGGTCGCCTCCCCCGCCGCCTCCACCCAGGTCGTCCCCCAGGACGACCCGGCCCTCCAGAGGCTCGCCCGGGAGCTCGAGCGCCTGGCGCCCATCTCCGAGGGGATGGTGGGTGTGGGCGTGATCCACCTCGAGACCGGTCGAGAGGTCTACCTCAACGCCGACGAGCCCTTTCCCATGGCCAGCACCTACAAGGTGCCCATCGCCGTCCAGCTCCTCACCCTGGTGGACCGGGGTGAGCGCTCCCTGTCGGAGATGATCGAGGTCGAGCCCGTGGACCTGCACCCGGGCAGCGGAACGCTCTCCAACCTCTTCGACGATCCCGGCGTGGTGCTGTCCGTCCACAACCTCATGGAGCTGATGCTGCTCATCAGCGACAACAGCGCCACGGACCTGACGCTGCGGGTCGCCGGGGGCGGCGAGGCGGTGACGGATCGGATGCGTGCCCTGGACATCGAGGGGATCCGGGTGGACCGTCCCACATCCCTTCTCATCGGCGACTACGGCGGCGTCGAGGGCGCGCCCGAGGACGGGCGCATCTCCCCGGACATGTGGCGTGAGCTGCGCTCGGCCGTCACACCCGAGGAGCGCCAGGCCGCCAGGGAGCGCTTCGCCGCGGATCCCCGGGATACGTCCACGCCCCGCGCCATGGCTGCTCTCCTGCGTACGATCTGGGAGGGTGAGGCCCTGAGCCCCGAGGCCACGGAGCTGCTCCTGGACGCGATGGTCCGGGTGCAGACCGGCACCGGGCGCCTCAAGGGCATGCTTCCACCCCGCACCGACGTGGCGCACAAGACCGGCACGCTGGGAGGCTCCACCAACGACGTCGGCATCATCTACCTGCCCGACGACGCCGGGCACGTGGTCACCGCGGTGTTCGTGAAGGACTCCGAGGCCGACGGCGCGGACCGGGAGGCGGCGATCGCGCAGATCGCCCGCGCGATCCACGACTTCTTCCTGTTCAACCCGGAGATGTAGGCGCCGCCCGAGGACACTCGGCCGGGCGCGCCGGGCCCGCGGGGTTGCTTCCCCGAACGCATCGACGGAAACCCTGGCGCCCCTGGAGCGTATGGAGCGGAGCTTGTGACCCTTTTCCTGTCTTTCCGTACGGAGGAACCCTGCCCATGAAGCGCCTTTGGATCCCCCTGGTTGCCCTGATGGCGGCCCTGCCCGCCGCACCGGCCTCGGCCCAGATGAGCGACGGCGCGTCCCTCGCCCCGGTCCGGGGGCTCTATGAGACGGTGCGCGGCTACATCATCGCCTCCGCCGAGCAGATGCCCGAGGAGGACTACTCGTTCAAGCCCACCCCGGAGGTCCGGTCCTTCGGAGAGCTCCTGGGTCACATCGCCAACGCGGGCTACCTGTTCTGCGCCGGCGCCACCGGTGGGGAGCGTCCCTCCATGGGCAACGCAGAGGAGCTCACGAGCAAGGCAGAGCTTGTGGAGGCGGTGAAGGGGTCGTTCGAGTATTGCGACAAGGCCCATCAGATGGACGCGGCGAAGGCCGACGAGTCGGTCAACTTCTTCGGCGCCGAGCACACCCGGCTCTCCGTTCTGGCCTTCAACATGGGCCACAACTTCGAGCACTACGGGAACATCGTGACCTACATGCGCATGAAGGGCATGGTACCGCCATCGAGCCAGGGCGGAATGTAGGGACTGCAGGATCCGGCGGGCCGGGGGGAGCGGACGGTTCCTCCCGGCCCCCGTGAAGAGCCGGTCACCCTCTCCAACGCCCCGGCCCGCCATGAACGATCACCGTCCCGTTCGAGGTCCCCGTGCCGAGCGCCTCCTACGGCTCCATGACGAGCTGGACGGGCTGACGTCCTCCTCCCGGATCTCGTGGCGGGGCACTTCGATCCTGCTGGTGATCCTGGTGGCCTTCGGAGTCACGCTCCTCCAGCTCGGCCTCGGGTCCGAAGTCGCCATCGAGCTCGGAGTGCTGGTCCTCGCCGGAGCCGGAATCATCGGAGGTGTGGAGATCGCCAGACGCCGACGGATTCGCGGGCTGAGCCGGGAGATTCTCGAGCTGGAGCGGGCTTC
>JBDHGI010000425.1:0-2699 GCA_039589955.1 Gemmatimonadota bacterium
CGCCGCAACGCGACGTTCATCACCGCGGGCGTGGGTGCGGTCACCTCCATCGTGGTGGCCTTCATTCTGGCGGCGGGCCGATGAGCGACCACCCCCTGGACCGGCCTCGGCGCGAGCCTTCCCGGCAGCTCCTTCGCCGGGAGGGGGACCGGTTCGAGACAGAGCCCCATCCGCCCCTGCCGCGGCACGGCCCCCACGAGCCCCGGAGGGAGATGGGGCTGGACGATCTCGTCCGCCTGGTGCGCCGGCAGTGGCGGGTGATCGCGGCCACGTTCGCCGTGGTGGTGACGGGCACCGCGGTGTACACCTGGACGGCGAAGCCGGTCTGGGAGGCCTCGGCATTGATCCGCGTGGAGGAGCAGGGCGCCAACGCCGTCGAAGCGCTCCTCCTTCCGGGGATGGTGGGCAGCAGCGACCTCGAGACCGAGATGCTGGTGGCGGCGACCCACCCGGTGCTCTCGGTGGTCGCCGTATCATTAAAAAACCACTTCGAGCTGCGGGATCCCCCGGACGTGCCCCGCCATGCCCTCTTCTCCCACGTGGACTTCGACCGGACCACCTCAGAGGCCGACTACGAGATCGTCCGGCTGGAGCCGGACCGCTACCGCCTCCGAACCGTGGGCCGCGCGGGCCTGCCCCTGGAGCTGGAGTTCCAGGCGGGAGACACCGTGGCCCTCCCCGGCGGCTCCTTCGCCCTTCTCACCGAGGGGGAGATGCTGCAGGCCGGGGCGGGAGGCGTTCCGAAGCGCATGGAGGTGGGCACGCTGGAGTTCGAGCACGCCGTGAGCTATCTGCAGGAGGATCTCTCGGTGAGCCGCCCGGACCGCATGGCCAGCCTGTTCCGCGTCGCGTACCAGGGCAAGGAACGGTGGCTGGTGCGGACGCTGGTCAACGACGTGGCTCAGGCGTTCATCGAGCAGCGGGGGGACATCCAGAAGGCCAAGGCCCGTTCCACCGTGGACCTGCTCAGGGAGCAGACGGCCGGAATCCACGACTCGCTCGAGGCCAGGGAGAACGAGCTGAGGTCCTTCCGGGAGCGGAACCAGGTGGTGGCTCTGGGGGCCGAAGCCGAGGAGCAGGTCCGGAGCCTCGCGGACCTCCGCACGGAACGCACCCGGTACGCCACGGAGCGCGACGCCCTGGCCAACCGGTTGGAGGAGGCGCTGGGCTCGGGCCACGGGACCCCGGACTACCGCAAGCTGATGGCGTTTCCCACGTTCCTCCGGAACCCGACGTTCCAGGATCTGGTGAGGGCCCTCATGGACGCCGAAGCCAGGCGCACGGAGCTGCTGGGCCGGGCGACGGAGAGCCACCCCGACGTGATCCTCGTCAACAAGCAGATCGCGGACCTCGAGGATCAGGTGGTCGACCTCGCGACGGGCTACCTCAACTCGCTCAGCGACCAGATCGCCACCGTCGACACGGCACTGGTCCGCCTCGGGGTCGACCTGGAGGAGATCCCCGCCCGGGAGCTGGAGTTCGCACGGCTGGAGCGTGAGATCGACGGGCTTGCCGGACTCTACGCCGTCCTGCAGGAGGGGCTGAAGGAGGCGGAGGTCACCGCGGCGGTGGACGATCAGAGCGTGCACGTGGTGGAGCCCGCCGTGATGTCGCGGGAGCCGGTGAAGCCCCGCAAGGCCATGAACATGGCCGTCGCGTCGGTGCTGGGGCTCATGCTCGGCCTGGGCCTGGCGCTGGTGAGGCAGGCGGTGGATCACCGCCTTCGGGCGGACGACGACGTGGGCAAGATGCTGGGCGCGCCGGTCCTCACGCGGGTGCCCCGGCTGCCGGCCGCCGCAGCCAACGGGCCTCGCCCCGCCACCCTCGTCGCTCAACACCAGGGAACGTTCGTCAGCGCGGAGGCCTATCGCAGCCTCCGCTCTTCCATCTTCTTCGCCAGCCTCGGCGGTGATGGCCACAAGGAGCTGGTGGTCACGAGTCCCGGACCCCGGGACGGCAAGTCGGTGACCGCGAGCAACCTCGCCGTGACCTTCGCGCAGCAGGGCCTCCAGACCCTGCTCATCGACGCGGACCTCCGTCGGAGCACGCTGCACCAGGCATTCGAGGTGGAGCAGTCGCCGGGTCTCACCGAGTACCTGCGGGACGAGGTTTCGCTGGACCGCATCCTGGCGGTGACCGACGTACCCCGCCTCTTCCTCCTTCCCGCGGGGGAAGCGCCCCCGAACCCCTCGGAGCTTCTCGGCGGCAAGAAGATGGAGGACATGCTCGAGCTGGTCCGGGACTACTTCGACGCCATCGTGGTGGACTCACCCCCGGTGCTGGCCGTGACGGACCCCGTCGTGCTGGCCCACAAGGTCGGAGGTGTCCTGCTGGTGGTGCGCACGGGCCAGACCCACAGGGAGGCCGCGGACGAGGCCCTCCATCAGCTCAGGATGGTGGGCGCCAATGTGCTGGGTGTGGTGGTGAACGAGAGTGAGAGGCGGGGGAGGTATGGGTATGGTGGGGCGTATTATGGGGCGTATCACTAGTGTAGTGTCCCAGAAATAACTGTACAATATAGTCGAGGCACGGTAGATTCTCTCTCGGTCACACAGCCAGGAGGAAATCCATGCCTCGAGGACGTCCGATGTTGCCGCTCGAGCTCAGCGACGCAGCGCGAGAAGAGCTCGAATCGCTGGCCCGTTCGCGTAGTTTGCCATCGGGTCTTGTGCGCCGCGCCAAGACCGTGCTTCTGTGCG
>JBDHGI010000426.1:0-2667 GCA_039589955.1 Gemmatimonadota bacterium
TACGTTGGCCCCATGGAGCTACGAATCCTCCTGCTGGCCGACACGCACCTCGGGTTCGACCTGCCCCTTCGACCCCGGGTGCGTCGGAGACGCCGGGGCCACGATTTCCTGGCCAACTACCGGCGGGCGCTGGCGCCGGCTCTCGGTGGTGCCGTGGACGTGGTGGTGCACGGTGGGGACGTGTTCCACCGGTCGCAGGTGCCTCCGAGCCTGGTGTACCAGGCGTTCGAGCCCCTCCGACAGGTCGCGGACCGGGGGATCCCGGTCTTCGTCGTCCCCGGCAACCACGAGCGATCCCGGATAACGCACCCACATCTCGCGGAGCACTCCCGCATCCACGTCTTCGGCGCGCCGGGGACCCGCCGGGTGACGATCCGGGGTCGAGGGTTGGCGGTGTGCGGCTTCCCTTACGAGCGAGGGGGTATCCGCGACCGATTCCCGGAGCTTCTGTCCGCGACGGGATGGCGGCGCGGTGAGGCCGACGTGTCCCTCCTTTGCGTGCACCACTGCTTCGAGGGTGCCACCGTCGGCCCGTCCGACTACACCTTCCGGAATGCACCTGACGTCGTACGCGGAAGGGACGTGCCGCCCGGCTTCGCCGCGGTGCTCACCGGCCACGTCCACCGGCACCAGGTCCTCACGCACGACCTGTGGGGGCGACCCATGGAAGCGCCGGTCTTCTACCCTGGATCCGTAGAGCGGACGGCCTACGCGGAGAAGGACGAGCCCAAGGGATATCTCGTGCTGGGAGTGGACGGGGACGGCACGGGGGGTGGTGGCGCGGTCGTCGACTGGCGATTCCGGGAGCTTCCCGCGCGGCCCATGGTCGTGCACGAGATCGACGTCGGAGGGCTGGGGCGCATCGGGCTGGAGCGGGCGGTGCGGAGGGCGGTGGCCGAGGCGCCGGTGGATGCGGTTCTCAGGCTCAGGATTCGCGGGTCCGTGGGTGACGATGTCGGCGGCGTGCTGGGGGCGGCGCGACTCCGGAGTCTCGCGCCGCCGTCGATGAACGTAGATGTGCACCTCGTCGAGGAACCCCGGCGGATCAGGCGACGGTCCCTTCGGGCGGAGGCTTCGCCGCCGCCCTCCGGCGCGTTCCTCTAGTCTCACGGGCGCGGATCAGGGCGTAGCGGAAGATCGGCGGCCCTATGAGCTCGTGCACCGCGATCATGGCGATGATCACTGTGGCGACATCGGCCCCCCACACGTCGAATCTATCCCGCACGATATTGGCGATGCCGAGCGTCACACCCGCCTGGGAGAGGAAGCCCATCCACGCGTGACGGGCCACGGGGCCGGAGTCCCCTGCGAGCCTGGCACCCACCTTGGTGCTGGCTACGTAGCCGAGGGCACGGACCACGATGATGACCAGGGCGAACGCCCACACCGCCTGGAGCACGTCGAGGCGCAGCTCCGCGCCGGCTACCGCGAAGAACAGGGCGTATACCGGGAGGGAATTGGCCTCCAGGGCTCGCAGGAGGGCGGGACCCTGCCGGGAGAAGTTCTGCACGTAGAACCCGGCGGCCATGGCGATGAGGATGTATTCCAGGTGGAACTGCTCCCCGAGGCTCACCAGGAAGAACGCCGTCATGAGCAGGACGAGGACCCGGTACTCGCTGGTCTTGCTGAGGTACTGGACCAGCAGCCAGCCCACGCCCAATCCCACCAACACCGAGACGAGAACGGCCACGAGCACCTCCCCCAGGGTGCCGAAGGAGAACCCGGCACCCGGGTCGGCGATCTGGGCCGCGAGCGGGAGGACCAGGGCGATGAGCACGAGCACCACGACGTCCTTGAGCACCGTGACCCCCAGCACGGTCTCGGTGACGGGACCCCGGGCCCGTTCCTCGGTGATGATGGCCACCGTGGCGGCCGGCGACGTGGCCACGGCCCCCAGCCCGAAGATGAGCCCGACGGCAAGAGCGGCCCGGGCGGGGGCGTCGGCGAGGAAGGGCACCAGGCCCCGGGCCAGGAACACGGCTGCGGCCACCGCCGTGAAGAGGATGACGATCTGGGACGACAGGACCGAGAGAATGGTGGAAAGCCTGCGGCGCACACTCTCGAGCCGGAGCTCGCCTCCGGCGGTGAGGGCGATGAGACTCAGCGCACCGCCGTTGATGAGGTGGAAGTCCTCGACCGCCTGCCGGGGAACGATGCCGAGAACCGACGGGCCCACCAGGACCCCCATGAGGATGAAGCCCGTGATGTGAGGCAGCTGGACGAGGCCGACGATCTCACCCGCCAGATGGGCCGCCAGGAGGAGGAAGCCCAGGAGAAGGGCCTCCCCTCCCCTCCCCAGGTAGCCTCCTCCCCCACTCAACACCGCGTGCGTGATGGCGATGAGGACGAGCAGCGTGACGATGCGGGTCACGTCACCTCTAGGTCACGGGCCGCAGGGCACGCTCCAAGGCAGCGCGCCCGCCCACCACGGGAAGCTCGATGTGGGTCGCTTCTAGGTCGATGGTCAACACCGTTCCCGGGTCGGGATGGAGGGTGAAGTCCTTGTCGCTCGAGAAGATCATGAGGCCGATGCGGGCGCCGGCCGGGACGATCTGATCGTCGGGCTGGAGGTCCATCTGGAGCTCGACGAACTCGCCCGGCGTGAGGGATCGGCCTCCACGGGGACGCTTGGCGTCGGCGGCGCCCGCGTTCCCGGGATCCGCCCAC
>JBDHGI010000427.1:0-2953 GCA_039589955.1 Gemmatimonadota bacterium
CTGGACCGGGTAGCCTGAGGCGGTGGGGCTCAGCGCCACCGCCCGCCCGGCACGGGAGAAGCGGGCGATGTACGTCCTCCACCCCTGCACGAACGCGATCCACTCGTTGTCCGGGGAGACCGTCCACTCCTGTACGTTGGCGCCGGTGTAGTGCGTCACCACGTCGGTGCCATCCAGATCCGCGCTCTGGAGCGCCGGACCGCCATCGGCGAAGCCGGTGAAGATGATGCGCTCGCCCGAGGCGTCGAAGACGGCGCCCTGACCCCCCTCGCGGACGAGCGCGGACTCGCCACCGGAGGCCGACACCACGTAGATGCCGGGCTCCCCGATGTGGGTCTGGCCACGGCGGGAGTCCCCACCGGTCCTGCGATAGACGATGCGCGAGCCATCCGGCGACCACGCTGGCTCCACGAAGTTCCCGGGACGCGGTACCACGGTGCGGGACTCGCCGCCCGAAGCGGAAGCCACCTTCACCGCACCCCGGTCATCTCTCGTCGGCGTCGGTGAGCCGCCGTGCGTTGCCACCATCGGCGTCGTTCACCCAGAGGCGACCCACGGCCGAGAAGACCACCCGGCGCCCGTCCGGCGACGTGTCCACGTGTCGGAGCATCTTCACCTTGAAATCGTCCGGCGCGACGTCCACGTCGTGGCGCACGGCCTGCTGGATCTGCACGTCCACCTGAGCGGTGAAGGGGATCTCGGCGGCGTCGCCCGCAGCGGTGTTCACCCGCCAGATCTTGCCCTGGGCCCATACCACGACGTCGTCGGTGTCGCCTACCCAGGAGAAGCGGGCCTGGGGCCCGTGGATGGCCCAGACCTCCTGCATGTCGTGCTCCAGGCCGTCCCAGACGGGCCACTCCTCACGGGTCTCCAGGTCACGGATGTACAACACCGTCTTCAGGCGGTCTCGTTTCACGAAAGCCAATCGGCGCCCGTCGGCGTGGGGCGTGGGCGCGATGGCGCCCCCGGGGCCCCCCGTGACCGTCTCCTGCTCGCCGGTCTCCAGGCTCCGGCGCCGGATGGCGTAGATGCCCGCGTAGGGATCCTTGTTGTACTGGAAGAACGGGCCCGGCGTCACGTCCTGGCTGTAGTAGACCCACTCGCCGTCGGGGGAGGCCGCCGGCTCGCCCTGATCCTGCTGCTCGTTGGGCCGGTCTGTGACCTGGAGTCCCGAGCCGCCCGAGGTGTGCCACATCCAGATCTCACCGGCGCCCAGGGACCGGGAGAAGACGAAGTGCTTGCGGGCGAAGATGTACTCGCCGTCGGCGGACCATTCCGGGGTGTTGACGTCCCGTTCCTCCTCGGTCGTGATCTGACGGGGATCCTCACCGTTGGGCGACATGGTCCAGATGTTGTTCATTCCGTCCCGGTCGCTCACGAAGGCGATCCGGGTGCCGTCGGGCGAAAACCGGGGCTGGAACTCGAACGCAGGCCCGCCGCTGATCCGTGTGGCCTGTCCACCGGAGATGGGCAGCGTGTAGATGTCGCCCAACAGGTCGAAGACGATGGTGCGGCCGTCGGGGCTCACGTCCAGGTCCATCCACGTCCCTTCGGACACCGTGAAGGACAGCTGCTGGGTGGGGGCCCACGTGTGCTCGATGGTCCACTCGGATCGCTCGCTCTCCTGGGCGAAGAGCGGAGCCGTGAGGAATCCGCAAGCGGCGAGGGCCGCCAGGGTAAGCTCGAACCGCGTCATCATCGACAACCTCCCGGAGTCACTGTGTGATGGGGAGGCCCAACTTATGACGAGGGACGCGGGCGGGGGAGGGAACGAGGGCATGTGCGGAGCAGTGGCCTGGCCAGCGGCCATGGCGGCTCGTTGGTGCTTGGCGGTTCCCGGGGACATCTTCGGCGATCCTGATTCGACGATGTTACGGAGGGAAGAAACATGATCGCGCTCGCTCGACGCACGGTGACGCTGGGGGCCCTGGCCGTCTTCGCTCTGCCTGCCCGGCTCGGAGCCACGCAGGACGACCCCGGAGCCCGTGTCGACGAGCTGATGGCCCGATACACCGACGGCCCCGGCGCGGTGATCGGCGTGGTCCGGGACGGTGAGCTGGTGTTCGGCGGGGCGTACGGCCTGGCCAACATCGAGCATGGCGTGCCCATGCGCCGGGAGACGGTGCTCGACATCGGGTCGGTGGCCAAGCAGTTCACCGCCTTCGCCGTCGCCCTCCTCGCCGATCAGGGCAAGCTCTCCCTGGACGACGACATCCGCACCTACCTGCCGGCCGTTCCGGATTTCGGCTCGACAATCACCGTTCGCCACCTGGTCCACCACATGAGCGGGCTGCGGGAGATCTACAACGCCAAGGCGCTGGCGGGGTGGCAGCCGGGCGACGGGATCTCTCAGGGAGACGCCCAGCACCTCACCAGCCGGATGCGGCAGCTCAACTTCGAGCCGGGCTCGGAATACCTCTACTGCAACACCGGCTACATGCTCCTCGCCGACATCGTGGCCGAGGCGTCGGGCATGACCTTTCCGGAGTTCATGGAGGAGAACGTCTTCGAGCCCGTCGGCATGACGAGCACCACCATCATGTCCCGGCTGGGTCAGTCGATCCCCGGTGCGGCGGAGTCGTACGGACCGGAGGGCGACGACGGCTTCGTTCGCATCTTCGACAACAGCAGCCTCTTCGGCGCGGGCGGCATCTACACGACCGTGGACGACCTGGCCTGGTGGATGGCGAACCTGGGCACCGGGGCCGTCGGCGGCGAGGCGGTCCAGGAGCAGATCCGCGAGCGGGGTGTCCTCAACGACGGGGACACGCTCAGCTACGCCTTCGGCCTCACCCTCGGGGAGCGGCGCGGCCTCCGGACCATCTCCCACGGGGGCTCCAGCGCCGGCTACCGGGCCAGCTTCACGTACTTACCGGAGCTGGACGGCGGCGTCATCACCATGAGCAATCACGCTGCGTTCGACGGTTCCATCGGAGGCCAGGTGGCCGAGGCC
>JBDHGI010000428.1:0-2648 GCA_039589955.1 Gemmatimonadota bacterium
TGAGGCCCGGCGCCCGTCGGCACCGTGGCCACGATGCTCCCTGTCGCCAGGTCGACGAAGCTGGCGTCGCTTCCCTGCTTGTTCACCACCACGACGGTGCCGGTGAGGCCCTCGGGTGGCCCTTCCTGACTCAGGGCTGGAAGCCCGTGGGCCAACATGGCCATGAGAGCGACCAGGGTGCGGAACACCATCACGTCCTCCTTGCCGGTTACGCCTGCACCATCGTTCGGTGCCCTAAGGTGAGTCCAGGCAGAGTCGGCTGCAATCGGGAAGACAGCGCAGATCGTCGAGCTCGTACGTGTCATGGAGGAGGAAGGGAGACTAGACACGAGGCGCCAGGGCCTCACGGCTTGCAGCCCGAAGCCAGGCCCCGGCATAGTGTCCGGTGGCAGGAACGCCGACCCCTCCGGTGGCACCTGCTTCGCTGACTCGTCCCGGGCCAGGGCATGTCGATTGGAATGCAAAGGACACCCAGAGTTCTCGGTGAGTTCGTGTTGATCGTGGTCGGTGCTCTCGTAGCGCTGGCCGGGTCCGCGACTGCGCCCGATTCCGGTTCACCATGACATCTGGCAGGCGGCTACGACTGGCTCTCGCTCCGGCGTGGATGATGGCTGTCACTGTGCTCGCGAGCTGCGCCTCCCACGGTGGCGGTGTTGCCGACGCCAGCGACCAGTGGCTCGCCGGGAAGGGGTTTGCGCCCAGAGGCGATTGGGGCTCCACCGCGCTTCATCTGCGAGGGGAGCAGATGCGCGCCACCGTCCGGATCTCGCAGCTGCTGCGAAGGGTGCCGGGGGTGAGACTCCAGCCGACACGGGACAATCCTCTGGGATTGATTCGGGTCCTGGACGAGCATCGAGGGACCTGCGTCCTTCAGGTCTATCTCAACGGAGTCCGCATGGTCCCCCGCGACTCCGAGGCACAGGTCGACCTTGACGCCCGGGTCGGTGTTCCCGATCTGGACGCTCTCGAGTTGCACCTGGGGCCCGACGGCCCCGTCTATGATCCGGATGGATGCGGAAGCCTGCTGCTCTGGGACCGGAGCATGCGGCACGTGCGGGACCCGGAGTTCCGGGGGAGCATCAGGGGTCAGGTGGAGGGCGAATCCCCCGATGCGGTATCCGGAGTCCGCATCCGATCGAGCGGACTGCTTCAGCGTCCCGACTCCGCGGGCTTCTTCGTCTTCTCCGGGCTGCTGCCTGGTGCATACGAGCTGGAGTTCATCGTCACGGAGCGACCCGTGGCCCGTGAACGAGTGCGCGTCTACGCCTATACCGAGTCGCAGGTGATGCTACGGGCCATCCGCAGATGAGACGCGGCGAGATTGCACACGAGCTCGGGGGTGAGGACCCGGCTCCGTGCGATGTTGCGCCGATGAGCGGGGACTCCATATGGTAGCCTCCCCGCGCGCCTACTCACCGGCCCGTGGGAGCAGTGGCCGGCGACCTCCTCCGAGGAAGCCGACATCATCCCCCCCGGCTGCAAAGAGAGGATCCCATGAGACGCCTCGCCCTCCTTCCCCTGTTCACGCTCGTGGTCGCTTGCACCGAGACGGACGACATCACGGCTCCCGTGCAACCGGACGACCTGCCCACGGAGACGTCCCTGGCCGCCAAGGGCCCGAGGATCGCCGTCGCGACGGACATCGAGGTGGCGATCCGCGCTCTCGTCCAGGAGCTCCAGGCCACCCATGGCGGACGCGACGTGGCACCCGTGCGTGCCGATTGGATCGCCGGACCCGGAGCCCAGGCGGTCGGCAACACGGTGTTCTTTTCCGACGTGGGGAACAAGCAGCTCGGTATCGAGTGGGTTGCCGGCGACCCCCGCCGCCAGGGCCGATCCAACGTCACCTATGCGGTGGCCCCGTTGGCTCCTGTGGGCGTGACCGTCGACCAGGTGATGGTGGCGGCCGATCGCGCCATGGCCACGTGGGGCTCGCAGACCTGCTCCGCAGGCCTCGACATCGTGAAGACGTCGATCTCGGATCCCACCGCCGACATTCTGCACCTGGGCTGGATTCCGCTGCCCCCACCCATTGCGGGCCTGACGATTCCCTTCGGGTGGATCGATGAGGATGACAACTTCACCGACATCGACCGCGACGGGGCCATCGACTACGCCTTTGCTGTGATCCTGTACAGCAGCGCATTCTCCTGGGCCATCGACGACCACGTCGACGTAGAGACCATCATGCTGCACGAGGCCGGGCACGCCCTGGGCCAGGCCCACTTCGGGTCCCTGTTCCAGACGCTGGCCAACGGGTTCTACCACTTCGCCCCGCGGGCGCTGATGAACGCCGCCTACACAGGGGTGCAGCAGTCCCTGCTCGGCACCGACGAGGCGGGGCACTGCTCCATCTTTGCCCGGTGGCCCAACCGCTGACGGCTGAGAGACCGTGACGCCGTCGGAGGGGTGGCGGCCAGCCCTCCGCCCCCCTCCGACGCGACCTCGGCCCGCATGGACAGACGAAGGCTCCTGGCGAAGGGCATCCTTGGCCTGCTCGGCCTGGTGGCGGGAGGATGCGCCCGCCGGCCGGCGTACACCGACGCCCTTCGCCCCCGACGCAGGATCGTGCCCGTTCGTGCCTCGTGGGATCGCGTCATTCGCACGACGGTGGGGCTCAGGCCGTTCGGACCTTCGGGTTTCGTGCT
>JBDHGI010000429.1:0-2633 GCA_039589955.1 Gemmatimonadota bacterium
ACCGGAGATGGCCAAGAGCCGCTTGCGGACCGTCCAGTCGGCAGCGGTGCGCACGTCCATCTCGGAGACGGTCTCGCTGGTGAGACCGATGAGCATGATCTCGCCCATGATGGACGTGATGGGCGCCAGGACTGGCGGAGGAACGTCTTCGGGGAGTTGCTCCGCCACCAGCTGGAGCTTCTCGCCCACCACCTGCCGGGCCCGGTAGATCTCGGTGCCCCAGTCGAACTCCACCCAGACGATGGAGATGCCCTGGGCCGACGAGGAGCGCACCCGCCGCACCCCCGCCGAGCCGTTCACCGACGTCTCGATGGGGAAAGTGACGAGGCGCTCCACCTCCTCGGCGGCCATGCCGTGGGCCTCAGTGAGGACGGTCACCGTGGGGGCCGTGAGGTCCGGGAAGACGTCCACGGAGATGGTGAGGGCGGCGTAGCCGCCACTCACCAGCAGACCCACCGCCGCGATGAGGGTGAGGAGCCGGTTGTCGAGGGACCAGGCGATGACCTGGTCCACCCAACCCCTGTCGGTGCCCTGGGGACGATCAGTGAGGATGGCCATGGTCCGAGATCTCGCTGGTGTTGAGGGAGCTGAGCTTGATCTGGTACTGGCCAACGGTCACCACCCGCTCTCCCCGGCGCACGCCGGAGAGGACCACGGTCCACTGGCCGTCGGTGGCCCCCACGCTGACCGCCCGGCGCTCGAAGCTCTCGCCGCCGATCTGCACGTAGGCCACGAGGAGCCCGTCCTCGTCCACGACGGCGTCGGAGGGCACGGCCACGGCGGGCTCGGGCTCGCCACCCAATAGGCGGCCCGTCACCAAGCTGCCGGGCCGGAGTCGACGGTCCGGGTTGTCCACCAGGAACGTGACCGGCACCGTGCGTCGCACGGGGTCCAGGACGGCGCCCACGCTCACCAGCCGGGTGGTGCGGGAGACCCGATTGGACCCTTCCGGCGTGAAGGTGGCCGCCTGGACGTCGCCCAGGGCCTCGCCGTGTACCGCGGGAACCTGGAGGATCACGTGGAGCTCACTGGGATCCACCAGGGTCAGCAGCGACGTGCCGGCGTCCACCCGCTGCCCCGACACGAAGCTGCGCTGCACCACGGCGCCGCCGATGGACGCCGTCAGGGACAGCGTGTACCCGTCCGACCCTTCGGCGTCCAGGGCGGCGAGTTGCGCCCGGATCACCTCGAGGTCGTGACGGGCCTCCTCGAGGCGCCGCGCCGGGGCGGCCTGTGCAGCCACCAGGCGCTCGGCCCGGGCCACTTCCCGCTCCATGCGGGCGGCCTGGCTGCGGAGCTGGGCGAAGGTGGCGTCGCCGGCCACCGGGGCCAGCCGGACCAGGCGCTGTCCGGCGCGCACCCAGGTTCCCGCTGCCGGGGCGCTCCGGTTCTCGTCCCAGCGGACGATACCGTCCACCGGCGCCGTGACCTCCGCCGTGCGGCCCGGCACGGGCTCGAGGCGGCCGGTGACCTCGAGGCCCGGTGCCACCACCCGCCGGGCCGCCTCCACCGTGTGAAAGTCGATGGGCCACTGCTGTTCCTTCAGAAAGGAGATGCCCACCTCCTCCGTCGGAGGAAGCACGGGCAGGTCGGCCTCGGATGCGTACACCTGGACGGGGCCCACGAAGATCTCGTCCTCCACCTGCGGACCCTCCAGGATCATGACCAGGTCGTACATGCCCGCCGACGGAAGGCTGGGCGCCGGGTTGTAGACGCCGGCCCGGGCGGGCTCCTCCTGAACGGTGGTGTGCACCTGCCCGTCGGGCCCCTGGAACTCCAGGGTGAGTCGCCCCTCGGTGACGGCCTGGAAAGTCGAGATGTCGGTGAAGTGGACGGCCCACGGTTCCCCCGGGGCTCCGGCGATTATGGCGGGGTGCTCGAAGAAGAGCTCGGTGCGGTCCGTCCAGATGGTGATGACCTCGCTGCCGCCCAGCTCGACGGCCGCGTCGTCCACGGCCACCTCGTCGGCGCCGCAGGCGCACAGGGTCAACGCCAACCCGGTGATGGCCCAGTGCCAGGGCCTGCTCAGGACGTTCATCGCTCGTCTCCTCGATCGTTGCCGTCCGACAGTCCGCCTACGGCCCGCTCCAGCTGGAAGTAGGCTCGCCACGCGTCGGTCCGTATGCCGATGTTCATGAGATGGGAATCCAGATAGGCGTCGGCCGCGTCCAGCAGCTCCACAATGCCGATCTCGCCTTCGTCCCAGGCCACCCGGGCGATGCGGAGGAGCCCTTCGCTCTGGCCGGCGCCGGCGTCTGGCAGGCGAGCGGCAAGGGTCATGGCCGAAGCGAGGCGCGTGGCCGCCAGGGACGCCTCCCGGGTCACGGCCCGCTCCAGGGCGGTGGCCTCGGACCCCGCCGCCTCGGCGCCGGCCCGGGCCGCCTCGGCGGCTCCGGTCCGACGGTCCAGGAAGGGGACCGGGACTTCCAGCCCCAGGAAGAGACCCTCCTGACCATCGGATTGCCGCTTGAAGCCACCGCTGAGGGCGGCGCCCTCCAGGACCCCCCTGCGGGCCAGGGCCGACTCGGCGTCCCAGACCTCGACAGTGGCGCGTGCCACCGACAGCTCGGGCCGCTGTGCGCGGGCCCGTGCCGTCGCCGAGAAGCCCGGCGGGAGGGCCGGAGGCGCCCCCA
>JBDHGI010000430.1:0-4521 GCA_039589955.1 Gemmatimonadota bacterium
GAGACGGTGAAGCGGGCAGCGGTCCTCCTGTTGACGGCGAATCGCGGATTGGCTGGAGCGTTCAACGCGAACCTCATCCGGGAGGCACGTGTGCTCCTGCGCGACCTCCGTGGCCGGGGCGTGGACACGGAGCTGCACATCGCGGGGAAGAAGGGCATCGCCTACTTCCGCTTCCGCGGGGAGACTCTCTCGCTGGCGCGGACGGACATCGGAGACGCCCCGACAGCCGAGGACGCCGAATCCCTCATCGGGCCCCTCCGGGACCGCTTCGAGGCAGGGGAGCTGGATGCGGTGTTCATGGTCAGCTCGGATTTCCGGTCGGCGGTCTCCACGCCGCCTCACGCTCGAGAGGTGCTCCCCGTACGGTCGAAAGGAGCGTCAACGCCCGCCGACCTCTTCATTCTGTCGCCTTCGGGCGACACGATCCTGCAGCGGCTTCTGCCCCTGTATGTCCGTAACGCCGTGTACACGGCATTGGTGCAGAACGCGGCGGCGGAGCAGGGTGCGCGGCGGACCGCCATGAAGAACGCGACCGACAACGCCGGTGAGATGCTCGAGTACCTCACCCGCACGTACAATCGGGCCCGTCAGGCTCAGATCACTCAGGAGATCGCCGAGATCGTCGGCGGCTCGGCGGGGATGGAATAGGTGTCCGCCACGCGGACGACTTTGGAACAGGGACAACTAATGGCTGACCAGAACATCGGAAGAGTCGTGCAGGTCATCGGTCCGGTCCTCGACGTGGAGTTCGAGGCCGAGCACCTTCCCGACATCTACAACGCCCTGCGCCTCACGGGCACCACCGAGTCCGGCCAGGAGATCAATCTGGTCGCAGAGGTCCAGCAGCATATTGGGCGGGGACAGGTCCGAGCGGTTTCCATGAGCTCCACCGACGGGGTGACAAGGGGCATGGACGCCGTGGACACGGGCGAGGCGATCTCCGTACCCGTGGGTGAGCCCGCCCTGGGGCGGATCCTCAACGTGCTCGGGGAACCGGTCGACCATAAGGGCCCGGTGGGTGGGGAAGGCGCCGAGCTGGAGCGTTGGCCCATCCATCGTGAGCCGCCCAGATTCGACCAGCTCGAGCCCAAGACCGAGATCTTCGAGACGGGCATCAAGGTCGTCGATCTACTCGCTCCCTACGTGAAGGGCGGCAAGACGGGGCTCTTCGGTGGCGCCGGCGTGGGCAAGACGGTCATCATCATGGAGCTCATCAACAACATCGCCATGGAGCACGGTGGACGATCCGTTTTCTGCGGCGTGGGTGAGCGCACCCGTGAGGGCAACGACCTGTGGCTGGAGATGAGCGAGTCCGGCGTCATCGACTCCACGGCGCTGGTCTTCGGCCAGATGAACGAGCCCCCAGGAGCCCGGCTCCGGGTGGGACTGTCCGGCCTGACCATCGCCGAGTATTTCCGGGATGTGGAGGGGCAGGACGTGCTCCTGTTCATCGACAATATCTTCCGGTTCACTCAGGCGGGCTCCGAGGTCTCGGCTCTTCTCGGACGCATGCCGTCGGCCGTGGGGTACCAGCCGACCCTGGCCACGGAGATGGGAGAGCTGCAGGAGCGCATCACCTCGACCGCAGCGGGTTCGATAACGTCGGTCCAGGCCATCTACGTGCCTGCCGACGACCTGACAGATCCCGCCCCGGCTGCTGCGTTCACACACCTGGACGCCCAGACCGTTCTGTCGCGGGCCATCTCGGAGCAGGGTATCTATCCTGCGGTGGATCCGCTGGATTCGTCTTCCCGCATCATGGATCCGCAGTTCCTGGGCCAGCGGCATTACGACGTTGCCACCGGTGTACAGAAGATCCTGCAGAGGTACAAGGACCTGCAGGACATCATCGCGATCCTGGGCATGGACGAGCTCACCGAGGAGGACAAGGTGATCGTGGGGCGGGCGAGGAGGATCCAGCGCTTCCTCTCGCAGCCCTTCCACGTGGCCGAGACCTTCCCATCGAGTCCTTCGAGCGAGTGGTGAGCGGCGAGTTCGACCACTTCCCCGAGCAGGCGTTCTACATGAAGGGTGGCATCGAAGGTGTGATCGCCCACGCCGAGAGGCTGGAGCAGGAGGGCTGACGTGGCAGAGGGGACCCTAACGGTTCGGGTGGTCTCGCCCCAGCGAGTCGTCTACGAGGGCGAGGCGAGCGCCGTGGTGGCACCGGCCTGGGACGGCGAGGTCGGAATCCTGCCAGGGCACGCTCCACTCCTTTCCCTCGTCGGGGCCGGCGAGCTGCGCGTCCAGCTTCCGGAAGGTGCTCGTGAGATCTTCCATGTGGCAGGTGGCGTGCTGAAAGTCATGGCGGACCAGACGACGGTGCTGGTGCAGTACGCGGGTACGGAGCCCGCTCCCGACACCTTCCGCCGAGATCTCGTCGAGGTGGAGGACGTGATCCTGGCCAGCAGGGGGAATACGCTGTCCTAGCTGCTTCCCGTCAGGAGGTCCTGGTAGGCGGGTCCGACCAGGCGCGTAGGGAGCGTGGCCCCCGAGCTTTCGTCAAGCGCCGCCTTCACAGCCAGAGGAACCCGTGAGGCTCGATCTCCACATCCACACGACGGCGTCTGACGGGGCGTGGCCTCCCGAGAGGGTCGTGGAGGCTGCCTACCGTGGGGGCCTCGACGTAATCGCCATTGCGGACCACGACACCACCGCGGCGTATGCGGCCGCACGGGCGCACGGTGAGGACCTCGACGTCCAGATCGTCCCTGCCATCGAAGTGAGCTCGACCCATCAGAACCGAGAGATCCATGTGCTGGGGTACTTCGTGGACCTCGAGTCCATGGATCTGAGGGCGTATACGGCTCGCGCCGCCGACCGTAGGCGCCGGCGCATGCAGGAGATGCTCCGCCTACTGGGGGAGTCCGGCATCGAGGTCTCGCTCCGGGACGTGGAGGAGGCCGCCGGACCCGACCGCGTGAACATCGGTCGCCCTCATCTGGCTCGTGTTCTCGTGCAGCGTGGGCATGCCTCGTCCGTCCACCATGCCTTCGCGACCCTGATCGGAGACCAGCACGCGGCGTTCGTTCCCACCGGCCTGCTCTCGCCCGTGGAGGCGGTCGACCTGGTCGAGGCCGCCGGCGGGATCGCCATCTGGGCCCACCCACCGGGCGATCTGGTGGACGCTCTGCTCCCCGTTCTTCTCGACCGGGGCCTGCGGGGCCTGGAGGTATACCGGCCCTCCAGCAGCCGACACGACGTGCTGCGACTGGAGGACATCTGCCGGAGCAGGAACCTGCTCGTCAGCGGGGGATCAGACTGGCACTCCCCGGAATCGGGCACGGAGCTGGGTGATTTCCACGTCACGGCGGACGAGGTGGAGGCCCTTCTCGAGGAGGGCGGCCTGTAGGCGACCTCTGCACAAGTCTGGGGGGTCTCGAGACCACAGCTCCGCGGTGGTGCCCGGGTCTCGCAAGGGCGTTGACCCATGATGAGCGTTGATCTAGTTTAATCTGCTCCGCCGGAACGATCCGTGGAGGGTCCTCGAGGATCACCACAGCAGGGACGTGTCGGGGGAGTCGAGGACGCTTTTTGACAACCGAGGTAGAGAGAGAAGAGAGCCTTAGGAAGAGGCCGTGCTGGGGCGGGAGTCCTGGTGTGGCTGAAGCCAAGCGAGACAGGAAGAGACGGCTGGAAGGTGGACTGGTGGGGAATTGGGCCGTACGCGGGAGCGTGCGGTTCAGAGGAGCATCGGTCAAGCGGTCAAGTGCACAGGGTGGATGCCTAGGCACGAGCCGGCGAAGAAGGACGTGGCAAGCTGCGAAAAGCCTCGGGGAGCTGCAAGCGAGCGTCGATCCGGGGATGTCCGAATGGGGAAACCCGGCGCGGGTGATACCGCGTCATCCCGAGAGGGAAGCCAACCCAGGGAACTGAAACATCTAAGTACCTGGAGGAAGAGAAATCAAAAGAGATTCCCAAAGTAGCGGCGAGCGAAATGGGAAGAGCCCAAACCGGCGGGGGTTAGACCCTGCCGGGGTTGTGGGGCCCTAGGGAAACTGATCGAAACGCTAGCGGAAGGTGCCTGGAACGGCACACCGGAGAGGGTGAGAGTCCCGTATGCGAAAGCGGAGTAGAGAGGCGCTAGGGTACCCGAGTAGGCCGGGGCACGAGGAATCCCGGTTGAAACTGGGGGGACCATCCTCCAAGGCTAAATACGAGCTCGTGACCGATAGAGGAGAGTACCGTGAGGGAAAGGTGAAAAGAACGCCTGACGGCGAGTGAAAGAGACCCTGAAACCGTGTGCATACAAGCGGTAGGAGCCTGGGACGTGCTACGGCATGTTCGTGGGTGACTGCGTGCCTTTTGCATTATGATCCGGCGAGTTACGCCTCACGTGCGAGGTTAAGGCCTTCAGGGCCGGAGCCGAAGCGAAAGCGAGTCTGAAGTGGGCGAGTTGAGTACGTGGGGGTAGACCCGAAACCGAAGCGATCTATCCATGGCCAGGGTGAAGCTGGGGTAACACCTGGTGGAGGCCCGAACCGTTGTGGGTTGAAAACTGCTCGGATGAGCTGTGGATAG
>JBDHGI010000431.1:0-2602 GCA_039589955.1 Gemmatimonadota bacterium
TGGCGCTGGCTCCCGTGATCAAGGAGAGACCGAGGATCATCGTGACGGCACCCAGTCGCTTCGCCACGTCGAATTCGGGCCGTCTCATAGCTGCTTGACTCCCAGGGCTCGGAGTCTCTCCACCAGATCGTCTCCGGCGGTGTCGGTCTTCACGTGGGTGTCCACGAAGAGGATCTTTCCGTCCACGCCGACGTAAAACGTGTGACGCGCGGCGAACAGGCCCATGGCACGTAGCACGTCGTAGGACTTCGCCACCTGCTTGGTGGGATCGCTCAGGATCGGATAATCGAGCTCCAGGGATTGGGCGAACTTCCGGTTGGTTTCCGGCTCATCGATGCTGGCGGCGAAGTACGCGACGTCGAACTCGCGGACCCTGTCCCCACTCTCACGGAGCGAGCGGCACTCCCTGGTTCAGCCTCCGGTGAAAGCCTTGGGAAACCAGGCGATGACCACTGCGCGCTTACCCATGTGGTCGCTCAGGCTGTGGGTCTTGCCGTCGGAGCCGGGGAGTGTGAAATCCGGCGCGAGGTCCCCCACACTCGGTTTGCGCTTGGCTGCGGCCATCTCGTCTCCCCGTGACGCTCAGATCGAGCTATCATATTCGGGGGGCGGGCGGGTTTCCATTCAGGTGCTCGACCCGCGTCCGGTCGGGATCGCGCAGGCCATCCGGCTAGCGATGCGAAATGAAGACCAGCGGACCGGTGGACCGCTGTATGGTGGCCGACGAGCCAGTGCGGCCCCAGCCGGAGGGTCGCTACGGCGGCCGGATCACCTCGAAGGTCGCCGGGGCGTTCAAGGGCGACCCCGGAACCGGCCTTTGGTGGCGGGTCTGGTAGTCTACTCCGATGCGACGCTTGCTCGGGGACTTCGACGGTCTCTTCGATCTGACCTATCCAGTCAGCCAGGTCGGCCTATTTGCTGACACGAGCTATCGATCCCAAGAGTCTCGATTGGAACGCGAGGATTGCGTTCTGCTGTACACCGACGGTCTGGATGTGACTTTTCTAGCCGTCAATCTCTGCAGTCCGACGCCTTGAAGTCCGTACCGTCGAGTCGCATTCGGTCGTTGAATGCCACGCCCGTGCGGCACGACGGGAAGTTCGTGCTGTACTGGATGGTGGCCAGTCGAAGAACGCGATTCAATTTCGGGTTGCAGCACGCCGTCGATCGGGCGCGAGAGCTAGCCACCCCGCTGGTCGTACTGGAGGCGCTGCGCTGCGACTACCCGTGGGCCTGCGAGCGGTTCCACCGCTTCGTGCTCGACGGCATGGCGGACAATGCGGAGCGCTTCCGACGGGCGGGCGTCTACTACTATCCCTACGTCGAACCTCAACAGGGTGACGGCAAGGGGTTACTCGCCGAGCTCAGCCGTCACGCCTGCCTGGTCGTTACCGACGACTTTCCGGCATTCATGCTGCCACGCATGCTCGAGGCTGCGGCGCAACAGTGCGAAGTGCGAATGGAGGCTATCGACTCGAACGGTCTGGTGCCGCTGAGTGCAGCGGATCGGGCATTCCCCACCGCTTATGCCTTCCGCCGTTTCCTGCAGCGCGAACTGCGAGAGCACCTCGCCACGTTCCCGAAGGCCAATCCGCTGGCCCGCATGCGGCTTCCGACGTTGAGCCGACTTCCCGCCCCGATTCTGAAACGCTGGCCCAAGGCACCCGGGTCCCTCCTGGCCGGATCGGACGAACGGCTGCGGAGGCTGCCGATCGATCGCTCGGTCGGACCCACGGCCACAGCGGGCGGACCGGTGGCCGCACGAACTGCACTACGGAGATTCATCAAGCGCATCGACCGTTACGCAAGAGACAGGAACCTCCTGGACGTCGAGATCACGAGCGGGCTATCTCACTACCTGCACTTCGGCCATCTCTCCGGCCACGAGGCTTGCCGGAGCGTGCTGGATCGGGAGCGCTGGACGATCGATCAGCTCGGCGAGGGTGCATCGGGAAGTCGGGAAGGTTGGTGGGGGCTCAGTCAATCCGCCGAGGCCTTCCTGGATCAGCTCGTGACCTGGCGTGAGTTGGGCTACAACATGTGCCGGCACCGTGAGGATTACGACCGCTTCGAATCGCTGCCGGAGTGGGCGATCCGAACGCTGGAGGACCATGCCCAGGATGCCCGGGAGCACGTCTACTCGCTGGTGCAGTTCGAGGAAGCGGCGACACACGACGAGTTGTGGAACGCCGCTCAACGCCAACTGCGTCGGGACGGCAC
This sequence comes from Gemmatimonadota bacterium, assembly GCA_039589955.1. Lineage (GTDB taxonomy): Bacteria > Gemmatimonadota > Gemmatimonadetes > Longimicrobiales > Gaopeijiaceae > SZUA-318. Next base: position 2,221 of record JBDHGI010000431.1, read on the forward strand.
GATCCACAACTACTTGAGGATGCTCTGGGGGAAGAAGATCCTGCACTGGTCCGAGAATCCGTTGTGCGCGCTCGAGACTATGATCGAGCTGAACAACAAGTACGCCCTGGACGGGCGCAACCCCAACTCCTACAGCGGGATCTTCTGGGTGCTCGGGAGATACGACCGCCCGTGGGGGCCCGAACGTCCGATCTTCGGCAAGCTGCGTTACATGACCTCGAGTAACACCGCGCGCAAGCTGAAGGTCGCCGGCTATCTGGAACGCTATGGCAAGGACTGATTCTGGTGAGATCATGAATACGCGACTGCGGTCGGCGGTGGCCTTGATCGTCTCCATGGGAACCTGCCTGCTCGTGGGGGTCTCCGGCTCGCTCGTCACAGC
>JBDHGI010000432.1:0-2587 GCA_039589955.1 Gemmatimonadota bacterium
TACCCGTGAGGACGATGAGGACCGGCGCGACTCCGAGAGCGACCAGGGCCAGCTGCCAGTCGATCCGCACGGTGACGTAGATCATGGCGACCACGGTCACCAGGGCCGATATGAACGGAATGGCGCCTTCAGTGGTCAGGTAGCGCACCGCGGCCGTGTCTCGCTGGATCATGTATACCGTGTCGGCGGTGCCGGTGTTGCCGTGGTAGGCCAGGGAGAGGCGCTGCGCGCGGTCGAACAGCCGGGCACGGAGCTCGAGGGTCACCTTCTCGCCGATGTAGGTCTTGAGGTAGGTATAGGCGAGCTGGCGCAGCTGACCGGCCAGCGCCACCGCCACCAGGAGCGCGACGGCGAAGAGGAGAATCCCGTCCTTCGACGCCGTGAGCGCGGAGGGGAGCACGACCTCCACCAGGGCCGGCAGGGCCTGGGAGCCCAGCACGTTGTCCACGGCGATCTTGAGGGGGACGGGATTGAGCAGGGCGATGGGGCTCGCGAGGATGCCCACGACTCCGAAGAGCGCGAAGGGGAGCCAGTAGGGCCTCATCTGGCGGCCGATCCAACGGTAGATCCCCAGGTCCGACATGGCGGTGCCCGTTCAGCTCCCCGCGAGGCCTACCCGCTCGAGCGCCCGCCGGGCCCCGCTCATCGCGCCACCGACCCCGACAACGACGCGCCCGGTCATGAGCGTGGCCACGTAGCCCAGCGCTCCCGCCGCCACGGGTGCCGCAGCCAGGGCGGCGCCGAAGGCGAGCCCCGCCAGGGTCAGCGCCACCACCAGCTCCCCGGGCGTCACCCGTGGCCACACGCTGACCCGGACCAGCTGGTTGCCCAGACCGTGCTCTTCCACCCCCACCAGGATCCTGGCCGCGCCCGGAGAGCGGTTTCGGCCCTCCAGATCCCAGCGATCGAAGCTGCCCCCCCGGTGAACCACGGCGACCTCCCCGCGGAGGACCTCCTCCAGGGCGGCGATGCGCACCGTCGCCGGCTGACCCTCCTCGCTCCACGTGGCAGTCCTCCAGGGCACCAGGTCCGAGAGACGCCAGCGAACCCGCTCAGGGCGGTGCCGCACGGTGTACCACAACCGACCCCACAACCGCGCCGCGGGCTGCGCGAGGTGGAGCGAGGTGGTGACGAGACCGAGCCCCAGGCGCTTCAAGGTCCCCTTGGGAGCCCCGTGGAAGGACGCCTGTATGCCACCCTTCACCGCCTGGGTCAGCGTCGCCAGGGCCATGAGCCCGAGGGGCAGCCCGGCGAGCCCGAGGGGACGCCAGCTCAGCCCGAGGAGCGTCAGCCCGCCGAAGGCGAGCATCAGGAGGTACCAGAGCGGGGACTGCGCCTGGGCGAGCCATCCCGTCTGAGGCGGCTCGTAGAGAGACTGGAACGGTGCCGTGCCCCACACGCCCTGGTAGATCCGGCCCTGACGCAACCCCAGGGCGTTCACGAAGCCCCTCCCGTAGATGCGCCCGGACCAGTAGATGCTCCCCGTGGGGTCGTGGCGCCAGGGCCATCTCCGCTCGAGCATCCCCTCCGCCTCCCCGTACCCACGCTGCTGCCGCAGGTAGGCACGGACCGAGCCCCTGCGGTGGTGCCAGACCACCGCGGCAGGACTGAATCCCAGCGTGTGGCCCGAGTCGCTCAGACGCCAGCAGACGTCCACGTCGTCGCCGGCGACGCGGAAGGACGGGTTGAACCCTCCCACCGCCTCCAGGGCGTCCCTGCGAAAGGCCATGTTACATCCGGGAAGGTGCTCGGCTTCGCGGTCCGAGATGAGGACGTGCACGGGATTGCCCGGGGAATTGGCGATGCACTGCGCCAACCATCCGTCGCCGGGAGGCGTGAGATTGGGGCCGCCGACGGCGGCGTGCTCCGAGTCGAGGAAGGAACGCGCGACGTAGCGGAGCCAGTGGGGGTCAGGATAGGCGTCGTCGTCGATGTACGCCACGACGGTGCCCGTCGACTCCGCGAGCACCACGTTGCGCGCGTGGCTCAGGCCCCGGTTCGGCGTGCTCACCACACGGCAGCGATGGGAGCGCCCGATCTCGGCGCTGCCGTCGGTGGACCCGTCGTCCACCAGGATGACCTCGTAGTCCGGGTAGTCGAGGCGGTCGAGGGCGGTGAGCGTCTCGTCCAGCGTGCTGGCTCCGTTGTACGTGCATACGCCCACCGAGATTCGCGGCCAGGTCACGTCGTCGCCGAAGACCGGGCCCGTGAAGGCCGTCCGCACGGTGGCCAACGCCGGCTTCGGTTCGCGGTTTCCCCGCGTGAGCCCGAAGGACCAGTCGTCCACGTCGGCGCCGCCCCGATACCACTCGTCGGTCCACGAGTACACGAAGAGACCGGCACAGCCCGCCTCGAAGCAGGTCCGGATCTGCCATTCCAGCGATCGGCTCTGGGCCCGGTCCCCGTTCCGGTAGGCATCGAGCCCGATCTCGCCCATGAGGAGCGGTCGTTCGCCGGCCAGGCTCTGCAGCCGGGCCAGGTACGCGTCCATCTTCCCCTGGGACTCCAGGAAGACGTTGAAGCAGAGGAAGTCGAGGAAGGGGAGCGAGAGGTACTCGGTGGAGGGGTAGTTGGCGTAGGTGACGGG
>JBDHGI010000433.1:0-2586 GCA_039589955.1 Gemmatimonadota bacterium
ATTCCGAGGACAGCCGCTCGACCGGTGTGGAGTACACCAGAAAAGCCTATGAAATGGGCCTGGCGATGCCCTGGGCCCGGTTCTGGATCGCCTATGCCCTGGCATACAACGACAGGCCGGACGAGGCCATTCGGGAGTTGCGGGAGGCTCTCGAGGATGGACTGCCGGCCCCGACGGGCCCCATGGCGCGCTTCTTCCTCGGTGCTCTTCGGGGGAACCGGGGAGAGGCTCTGGGAGCCCTGGATCCGGAAACGCGGGAGTATGCGTGGAACGACCCGGACTTCCCCCCGGTCTGTGCGGGCATGTTCGCCCTCGTGGATGAGAAGGAGCAGGCCCTGGAGTGGAGTCAGCACGCCGTCAGCCGCGGGTACATCAACTACCCGTTCTTTGCGACTGACCCCTTCCTCGAGGGCCTCCGCGGCGATGTTCGGTTCGAGCGCCTGGTGGCAGAGCTCAAGCCCAAGTGGGAGGCGTTCGAGTTCTGACTTCTAGAGGCGCCCCGTGCCGACCCGATTGATCGCCTGAACGCTGCCCTCGGGGACCGGTATGCGGTCGAGCGGGAATCGCCGAGATTCGGCTCGGTCCTCAGCCCCTGAGGTGCTGGTTGAAGAACGCGATGGTCCGCGCTTGGGCCAGCGTGGCCGCCTCCTCGTCGTACCGGGGCGTGGTGTCGTTGTGGAATCCGTGGTTCGCGCCCTCGTACATGTGCATCGTGTACTCCTTGCCCGCGGCGTCCAACGCCTCCTTGTACGCGGGCCAGCGGGCGTTCACCCGCTCGTCCAGCCCCGCGTATTGGATGAGGAGGGGTGCCCGGATGTTGGGCACGTCCTCCGGATCCGGTGCCGAGCCGTAGAAGGGTACTCCGGCGCCCAGGTCCGGGCGCCGCACGGCCAGCTGGTTCACCACACCCCCGCCGTAGCAGAACCCCACTGCGCCGACACGGCCGGTCGACACGGGGTGGGCCTTGAGGAACTCGAAGGCGGCGATCCAATCCTCCATCATCACCTCACGGTCCAGCTGGCGCTGCAGAGCCCGGCCGTCGTCGTCGTTGCCGGGGTAGCCGCCCAGGGGCGTGAGGGCGTCGGGGCCCAACGACACGAAATCGGCGGCGGCGAAGCGGCGCACCACGTCCTCGATGTAGGGGTTCAGACCCCTGTTCTCGTGGATCACCAACACGGCCGGCTTGGCTTCCGTGGCACCCGAGGGGATAGCGAGAAGCCCCCGCATGGTGCCCGAGCCTTTGGGGGAAGGGTACTCGACGTACTCGGCCTGGACCCGGGCATCGTCGGGTGGCACCTGCTGTGCCCAAGCGTACCGGGGCTGCAGGGCGTCCAGCACCCCGAGGGCGGCGGCTCCACCGCCCAGGACCTTGGCGGCACCCTCCAGGAAATCCCGGCGCTCGATGAACCCGTGCACGTAGCCGTCGAAGAGCTTCAGCACCTCTTGTGGAAAGTCGCTGGCCTTCTTGCGCTTCTCGGTCATGTCGCCCTCCTCGGCTCTCGCGGCACCCCTCGGCCCGCCGCCGAGGGAGGCGCACGATGGGGCCGGCGCCCGTGTGGCACAAGGCCGGCGGCGAGCCCCCCGCCGGTGCACGTCCCCTCGCTATGGGTTGATCTCGTGGGCTGCTCCCGCGCCACGGGGGATGCGGATCAGCTCCACGAGGACCTGGACGGTCCGCGGCGGCTCAGGCGTGACGCGCGACACGGTCATGGTCACGGCGAAGTTGAGCAGCATGCCCATCGTGCCGATGCCTTCGGGGCTGATGCCGAACCACCAGTTCTCGGCCGTGTTCAGCTCGGGGTGCATGAGCTTGAACCAGACGATATACGCCGCCGTGAACGTGATGCCCGAGATCATGCCGAGGATCGCCCCTTCCCGGGTGGTGCGCTTGGAGAAGATCCCGAGGATGATGACCGGGAAGAACGAGGAGGCGGCCAGGCCGAAGGCGAACGCGACGACCTGCGCAACGAAGCCTGGGGGGTGGGCGCCGAAGTAGCCCGCGACCACGACCGCGGCGCCAGCGGCGATGCGGGCGGCGACGAGCTCGCCCCGCTCCGATATGTCCGGCTTGAGGGCCCGCTTGAGCAGGTCGTGGCTCACGGCCGACGACACGACCAGCAGGAGCCCCGCGGCGGTGGACAACGCCGCGGCCAATCCGCCCGCCGCGACCAGGCCGACGACCCAGTCCGGCAGGCCGGCGATCTCCGGGTTGGCCAGCACCATGATGTCCTGGTCCACCGTCAGCTCGTTCGTTTGGGGTGAGCCCGGGCCGACGAACTGGATGCGCCCGTCCCCGTTCGCGTCGTCGAACTCCAGGAGGCCGGTGCCCTCCCACTTGGTGAACCACTCCGGGACCTCCGCGTACGGCGTGTCGGAGACGCTCGCGAGCAGGTTGGTGCGGGCGAACACCGCCACGGCGGGCGCCGTGGTGTAGAGCAGCGCGATGAAGACCAGCGCCCAGCCCACGGAGACGCGCGCGTCGCGCACCCGCGGCACGGTGTAGAACCGGATGATCACGTGAGGGAGACCGGCGGTGCCGACCATGAGCGCCGCCGTGATGAAGAAGACGTCGAGGGTGGACTTGGT
>JBDHGI010000434.1:0-2579 GCA_039589955.1 Gemmatimonadota bacterium
AAGTCGTGGAGGCCGAATCCTCCGGCCGGTGTTCGCAGCTCGTGGGCGTGCGTGGGGCTCACGGTGGTCACCCAGTCGGCGAAGGCCAGACCGCCCTTTAGCCAGTTGGCCTGGCCGTAGTACTCCATGGCTCCCCAGTGGAACAGGGAGGCCGGCAGGCCCACCTCCTCCAGGACCCCAGGCCCGCACAGCCCCTGGTAGCCGGCGTTGTGCACCGAGAGGACGCACGCGACGGCATCGTAGAAGGGATCGCCCTTCAGCACCGTCCTCAGGTAGACGGGCGCCAGCGCGGTGTGCCAGTCGTGGGGGTGGAGCACCACGCGGTCGGTGACGAGGCGGGGCAGGGCGGCGAGCACCGCCTGGACGAAGGCGGCGAAGCGGAGGTGGTTGTCGGGGTAGTCACTCCCGTCCTGCCCGTAGATCCCGGCCCGGTCGAAGAAGCCCGGGTGGTCCACGAAGTAGGTGACGGGACCCTTGGGCGGGCTCGCCTTCTTCAGCACCCGGCACCGCTCCACCCTTCCGCCTCCCAGGGTCACCTCGACGTCGTCGCACGCCGGCACCAGGTCCGGAGCGCGCTCACGGGCCACACGGTACAAGGGCATGAAGACGTCGGTGGGCGTACCGCTGGCGGCCTGGAACGTCGCGATCCCCCGCACCGCCTCGGCGAGGCCGCCGGTTCGGGCGAAGGGCCAGTACTCGCCAACGAGGTGGGCGACGTGCATGAGATCTCCTGAAGTCTTCGTTCCCGACGCTAACCTGCGATGATATGGAGGTGGGCTGCCACCTTCTCGGCCATGCCCAGTGCCGTCGTGAGATCGGGGTGGCGCACCGTCACCATGCCGTCACCCACCAGGAGCTTACGCCAATCCCGGCGGGGCGAGCCGACCGGGTTGAGGTCGATGTCGACGATGTGGGGCCCCATCTCCGAGAGGATGGCCTCCAGGCCTTCGTACCGCTGGATCCGCCCCTGCCCCTGGGCCCGCTTGTAGATCCACGCCGCGTTGTACTTGCGCTCAACCTCCTGCGTGAAGCGCCCGTGCACCACGCACTCGGCCCATCCCGTATAGGTGTCGATGTCCGCCGCGTAGTTGATGAGATCCACGAGGCCGGCACCGGGCGAGCGGGCTCCGATCTCCCCGAAGACCGCTTCTCCGTCGGGCTTCCGGTACCACTCCATGTGGGTGTATCCGCTCGTGAAGCCCATGGCTCGGAGGACCTTGAAGCCCATGTCCTTGCCCGCCGCCAGCTCCGGCAGGTCCGGATCCCGGAACACCAGGGTGATGGGGCTCACCCACTCGTTCTCCTTCATGAACAGCGCCCGGGGGATGTAGGTGGAGATGCTATGGTGCTGCACCTCCCCGCCGGCGCTCAGGGTGTCGAAGGTCATGTCGTCACCCTCCACGAACTCCTCGACGCTCACTTCGGTGACGTGGCGCAGCCCCGGCACGATGCCGTCCAGCTCCTCACGGCTGTGGACCTTGTGGGTGCTCTCCGATCCGGCCCCGGCGATGGGCTTCACGATCACCGGGTACCCGATGGTCTCGGCTCCCTCCACCACCTGCGCGACGGTGGTGGCGCTGTAGTGGTGGGGCGTACGGATCCCGGCGGCATCCAGGACCCGCTTCATGATCTCCTTGTCCCGAAAGGGGATGGTCTGCTGCACCGTCAGCCCGGGAAGGCCGAGCCGCTCGCGGATGCGGGCTGCCAGGAGGACGCACGGCTCCCATAGGCACTCCACGCCGTGGAGGGGAACCTGCGCCGCGAAGTCCGCCACCCGCTCCACGATGGCCCCTTCGTCCTGGAAGGACCCCACGTGGAGGTACGCGGACAGGGCCTCCCGAGCCGTCTCGGGTAGCTGGCTCTCCGGCTGATCGCCCAGCCCCACGACCCGGGCGCCCACGGTCGCGAGGCCCCGCGTGAAGTACTGCATCTCCTTGGGGAAGCCCGGGGAGATCATTAGGACGTTCATGGCATCGACTCCTGGAGAGACGGCTCAGCCCAGCTCGACCCGCACGCGGGTCACGACCTTCCACAAGGCATCCTTGACCACCTCGGTCTCCGGATGCCGCACGATGACGTATCCCTCGCCCTCGTATCCGCCGGAGGGCGTCTGCCCCACCTGGGGCAACCTGGCTTCCACGACGAGGGGACCCAGCTCACGCACCACCTCCTCGAGGCCCCGAACGGAGCGCACATGGCCCCGGCCCTGCCCCCGGAGGTACGCCGCGCCGGCCGCGTAGGGTCGGGGCCTGGGCGTGAAGCGGGCGAACACCACCGTCTCGGCCCAGGCCCGGAACAGATCGAAGTCGTGGGCCCACGAGATGAGGTCGACGAATCGGGCACCCGGCGGGCGCGCGCCCACCTCGGAGATGGCCGCGCTCCCGTCGGGACGGAGGAACCACTCCATGTGGGACAGGCCTGTCTTCATCCCCAGCGCCTTCAGCGCCGGCCCCGCCACCGCCCGGATCCCCTCGTATCGGGGACCGTCCACCTCCCGGGGTAGAAGCACGCACCACTGGATCCACGGCTCCCGGAGCACCTCCAGGGCCGAGGGGAAGTAGTGGTTGATGGAGTGCCAG
>JBDHGI010000435.1:0-2579 GCA_039589955.1 Gemmatimonadota bacterium
AAGGCCTGGGCCTTCAGCATCGAGTCGGGTGTCGCGTCGAAGGCTCGTCGGTAGTGGAGCAGGGCGGCGGCGGGAAGGTCCCGCCGGAACTCCCGCTCCTGGCCGGATCGCATCTCCTCGGCGAGCCGGGGAGGCCAGGCGGGCGCCTCGGGGATCCCCAGCTCCCCGTCCGCGCGGAAGAGGAGCGTCGTCGACGGCACCCGGATCGTCCCGTCCCCTTCCAGGAAGAACGCGACGTCGACGATGGGGTGACGCGCCTCGAGGCTGTCGAGGACGGGAATGGGGTCGGTGAGCGACGGGTCTCCGAGTCGCACCACGGACCGGGCCAGGGAGCGCTCGGCCTGGCCGATCCGGGTGAGCACCGAATCGCCGATCTCGTCGGCGAGGGCCCGGTACCCGTCGAGCTGACGCTGCTCCAGAAGCGCCAGCTCGTTCTGGATGCCTCGCAGAGCGAGGAGGCACAGAGCGAGGCTGGGGAGGGCGACACCGAGCAGGAAGAGCAGCGCGAGCTTCCTGCGTTTTGGCAGCGAGAGCTCCATCGTACCCAGCCGAAGCGGGGGCGTACTACAAGTTCCGCCTCATCCGTAGGGTGGAGGGAGTCGGGGTGGCACGCAAGGCGCGTGGGCCCATCCCGGAAGCGCTACGTGCCCCGGAGGGCTCTGCTGGCGACGTCGCCGGTGATCTCGCCTCCGCCTGCGATGAGGAGCATCCGGTCCACTGCGTCTCGGAGCTCCCTCGCGTTGCCCGGCCATTCGTGGTACAGGAGCATGGACAGCGCCGCCGAGCTCACGCGTCGGCGTGCCCCTGGGGTCGCCCGGAGATCCAGGAAGTGCTCCAGCAGCTCCGGGACGTCCTCCGGCCTCGTCCGAAGAGGAGGGACGGGGATGGAGATGACGTTGAGCCGGGAGTAGAGGTCCTCGCGGAAGCGCCCCGCCGCCACTTCCTCGGTGAGGTCGCGGCCGGTCCCCGCGATGATCCGCACGTCCACGGGAACGGATCGCTCGCCTCCGCCGCGGTCGATGCCCCCGGCCTCGAGGACCCGCAGTAGCGTGGCCTGCGCCGCGGTGCCGAGCCCGGCCACCTCGTCCAGGAACAGGGATCCTCCGTGGGCCTGCTCGAGCTCGTCCGTCCTGCTGTCCCCGGCGAGGGCCTCCGCCGCACAGTCCACCGGGACGAAGGGGAGCGCGGCGCGAGGTGAGGCTCCGTGGATCGCCCCGGCGACCATCTCCTTGCCCGTGCCACTCTCTCCCCTGATCACCACCGGGACGTCGACGCACGCGGCCAACTCGACGATGTCGAGGATCGTCCGTATCGCTTCGCTCCGACCCACCATTCCGTATCGCTCGAGGGTCTCGGCTCGCTCCTGGGCCTCGCGCCGCCGATGCGCGGCCCGGTCGAGGGCGATCCGGACGGTCCGGAGCGCTCGCGCGGCGTCGACGGGATGCTCCAGGAAGTCCACTGCCCCGAGTCGGACGGCCTGGACCGCCGTCGGCATGGAACCGTTGCCGCTCGAGATGATCACCGGGAGGTCCGGGCGGTGCTCGGCCACGTGCTCCAGGACCTCCATTCCGGAGACCCCGGCCAGCTCGAGGTCGAGAAGGAGCAGGCGCACGTCCTCCTCCTCGAGAATCTGCAGCGCGGAGCGGCCGTCCCCGGCCTCGAGGGTGGGATAGCCCTCCCGCTCGAGGGCTGCCCGGAGCCCGTCCCGGATGTGGGGACTGTCATCGGCGACGAGGATCTGCACCTGGTTTCTGCTCCCGCGGGGGACATCTTCTGATCGGCTGTTGAGACCCTCTGCAAACGACGGATCGGCCGTCGCGTCAGGCCGGGCGGCGCTTACGCTCACCGGGGTCGCGCTCCTGGCCGGCGTTTCGCCGCCGCGGCGGGGCGCGCTCGACGAACCGGCGCCCCGACTCGACACGGAGTATCGGCCTTTCGGGCGGACGCTCCTCGGGCACCGCCGGCAGCGGGGGCCGGGCCCGGAGCGCGCGCGCCGTGCGCTTGGACTGTCGGTACCTTCGCCGCGCCCGCAACGCGGCGGCCGCCAGGAAGATGAACAACAGGGGGCCGGCGGCAGCCGCGGCCGGCGGCCCGAACCGCCGCACCAGGTACAGCCGGTCCTTGGAGAGCTCGAATCCCCGGTAGCCGTCCGCTGCCCGCGTCACGAGGACGGGGGTCTCGGTCGGGCCGCGCCGGAACACGTCGAGGTCACGGGCGCTCCGGCTGCCGACGCCTGGGAGGGCCGCCTTGACTCCGCGGTCCCGGTCCAGCAGGAGGTGGCGCCTCTGGGCGCCGTCGAACGCCGACAGCTCGCGCCTCCCGTCCCCGTCGAGATCCGGCCATTCCCGCAGATACCCGACCTGCGCCGGCAGCGGTACGCGCTCCTCCACCTCGAACCCGGGGTTGAGGGTGACCAGCCCCCTCCCGCCTTCGATCGCCACGATCTCCGGCCGGCCGTCGCCCTCGAGGTCCGTCACGATGGGGTAGCTCAACGGAGGAAGATCCCGGGAGCGGAGGGTCACGCCCGCAGACGAGGACAGCAGCGCCAGGCGACTCCCCGTCTCACCGGTGGCCACAAC
>JBDHGI010000436.1:0-2909 GCA_039589955.1 Gemmatimonadota bacterium
GTCCGCGGCCCGCTCCTCGGCCCGGTTCAGCGCCACCAGCAGGGGTCGGTCGGTCAGGAGGCCGTAGCCCTTGAGGAAGCCCCGATCGAGCTCGGCGTCGGGAAGGGCCCGGAGAGGCGTGTCCGCGTCCAGGGTCTGCATCGCCTTGTCCAGGGCCGCGATCTCCTGGGCGGAGGCCTGCTCCTTCCTGGCCCGGTCCAGGCGCCGCTCCACGATGTCCAGATCGGAGAGCAGGCACTCGGCGTGGAACGCCTCCAGATCCCCCGCGGGATCCGGCGCCGACGCCAGCGCCGGGTTGTCGAAATCCCGAAGCACGAGGCAGAGGGCCTCCTGGTCGCGGATCTGCTGCAGACCCCGAGCGGACAGACCCTTCTTCTCGGCGCCGTGCTCCCCCGGGACGTCGCAGAAGGAGATCTCGGCGTAGGTGGTCTTGCGGGGAGAGTAGACGGCGGACAGGCGGTCGATCCTCTCGTCCGGAACCCTCACCTTCCCGAGGCGGACCTCTCCAGCGAAGCCCACCAGCCCGACCTTCATCCCGCCAGCGCCTCCTGGACGGCCACGATCAGCTGCGGGTAGCGCCCGTAGGCCCACCGTGCCTCGTCGATGCCGAGGCGCTCCCGGTTGGTGTGCGCGAAGCGCTCCTCCCCGGGGGCGAAGCCCACGGTGGGAATCCCGAACACGCCGTTGGACCAGCCGCCGTCGGTGGCGAAAGTCCAGGGGCGGACCACCGCGGGCGTGTCGGGGGCGTCGCGCCGCCCCACGGCGGCGGCCGCGGCACGCACCACCGGATGATCCGGCTCCATGAGGAAGCCCGGGGTCAGAAGGCTCCGCTTCGACTCCAGACCGGTGTAGGTCCGCTGAACCTCCGCGGCCATCCGGACCTCCAGGCCGAATCCGTCGGGCAGCGGGGCCAGCCGCGCCTCCACCGCCTCCCGCAGCCGCTCCACCAGCCGCTCCTCGTCATCGCCGGGGAGGATCCTCCAGTCCAGCGCCACCACGGCGCGGTCGGGGATCACGTTCCGGCTCTCGGGGAGCACGTCCACCATGGTGGACGACAGGGAACCGGGACCCAGGCTGGGATTCGACTCTTGCCGCTCACCCAGGTCCCGTACGGCCGCCAGCACGTCGCCCAGGAGGTCCAGGACGTTGTGCGCCCGCTCGGGGGCGCTGGCGTGTCCGGCCAATCCCGTGATCACCACCTCGAGCTCCGCCCTGCCCCGGTGCCCGATGCAGACGTCGCCGTGGGTGGCCTCGCCGATGATCACGACGCCGGGCAAGACCTCCGTGGACTCCAGCAGGTGCTTCATCCCCAGCCCGCCCCGTTCCTCCAGCACCGTGTGGGCCACGATGACGTCCCCGGGTGCCTCTCCGATGAGCTTCGCCGCCGCGTAGGTCTGTAGCGCCAGGGGGCCCTTGATGTCCATGCTCCCCCGGCCGTGCAGATACCCGTCTTTCACGGCTCCGGAAAAGGGGGGTACCTCCCACTCGTCGTGGTCGCCCTCGGCCACCACGTCCAGGTGGCAGTTGAGGAGCACCGAGGGCGCCGAGCCCCGACCCCTTGCCACACCGATGACGTTGCCGGCGTCATCCCCCCGGACGTCCTCCAGTCCCAGGTTCTCCATCTCCTGGCGCAACCGCTCCGCCACCGCACCCTCCTCCCCGGGAAGGCTGGGAATCCGGATGAGCTCGGCGGCGAATTCCAGCGCGTTCTCGAACGTGGGTCCCTTGTGCATGGTCTGCCGTCCATGTGACGCGGGGCCGGACCGTCGCACGGCCCGGCCCCACTGAGTCTCCTACACTCCGTGTGCTGACAGGATCAGCCGAAGATCCCTCGCACCATCTCGCCGAGCCAGCCCAGCGACATGCCAATCTGTATGTCCAGCCCGTGGGCTCGGGCGAACCAGGGAGCCAGGACCAGGGACACGACGCTCATGAGCTTGATGAGGATGTTCATCGACGGACCCGACGTATCCTTGAACGGATCGCCCACGGTGTCGCCCACGACGGCCGCCTTGTGGGGATCGGAACCCTTGCCCCCGTACGCGCCCCCTTCGATGTACTTCTTGGCGTTGTCCCAGGCCCCACCGGCGTTGGCCATGAACAGGGCCATGAGCACCCCGGTGACCGTGGCGCCGGCCAGCAGGCCACCCAAAGCCTCCACCCCGAGGAAACGCCCCACGATCACCGGAGCGAGGATCGCGGTCACCCCGGGGAGGATCATCTCCCTGAGGGCGGCTTTCGTGGAGATGTCCACGCAGCGTGCGGAATCGGGCTTCGCAGTGCCTTCCATGATGCCGGCGATCTCCCGGAACTGGCGGCGGACCTCGTCCACCATCCCCTGGGCCGCACGCCCCACGGCGGTCATGGTCAGCGCCGCGACGTAGAACGGCAGGGCGCCTCCGATGAAGAGGCCGATGACCACCATGGGATCGGCGATGTTGATGCCCGTCTCCGAGAGGCCGACCTTCGACGAGTAGGCGGAGAAGAGGGCCAGCGCGGTGAGCGCCGCCGAGCCGATGGCGAAGCCCTTCCCGATGGCCGCGGTGGTGTTCCCGATGGCGTCCAGGGAGTCGGTGATCTTCCTCGTCTCCGGACCGAGCCCGCTCATCTCGCTGATGCCGCCGGCGTTGTCGGCGATGGGCCCATAGGCGTCGACGGACATGGTGACCCCGACGGTGGCCAGCATGCCCACCGCCGCGATTCCGATGCCGTAGAGCCCGGCGTACCAGAACGACACGCCGATGGCGACGCAGATGAGGATCACCGGGATCGCCGTCGACTCCATACCCACGGCCAGGCCGGAGATGATGTTCGTGGCCGACCCGGTCTGGCTGGCGTCGGCGATCTTCCGGATGGGACCGGCCGCCGTGTAGTACTCGGTGACGAGGCCGATGGCGATGCCCACCAGG
>JBDHGI010000437.1:0-2574 GCA_039589955.1 Gemmatimonadota bacterium
CACAAGCCGGATCCTGCCGCCGTACATGCGGCGGAGCCCCAAGGTGGAGGAGACGCTACCGGTGCTGTACCTGCGGGGCCTATCGACAGGAGACTTCCAGCCAGCTTTGAAGGGCTGTTGGGAGACGAGGCGTCGGGCCTGAGCGCAGCGAACATCAGCCGACTCATCGGCGTGTGGGAAGCGGAGTGGGAAGCTTGGCGGGGGCGCAGCAGGACCGGTTGTGCTTGCTGGTGGTCCTGGGGGCGAGGCCGGGCCCCGCTGCGCTTCGGACCGTCAGCCCATACAGGTCCTCAGCTCGGCGTGGACCCAACTGATGGCTATGGCGCACTTCATGGCGACCGGAGCGCCGACGAACACCACGCCGGCCTCGTCCCCACCCCAGCCCCGTAGCTCCGGCAGGTCGATGAACTCGGCGGGCAGCTCCGGGAAGGCCCCGTAGCCCAAGCGGAAGTCGGCCGCCCCTCCGGTGACGCCTGCTCGCTCGCGGACCACGCTGGAGACGATCATCAAGGCGGACGTGAGCTCCACGTGGGCGAAGAAGACCTCGCCGTTCACCTCCACCTCGGTCCGGATGAGCGCGTCGTGGAGGATCTGAAGTCGCGTGGGGTTGCTCAAGGACACTCCGTCCCATGCGACGAACCGTCCCGGTCGTTTGAGGAGGAGTCGCTGGTTGGGCACGTCGATGAGGATGTCGTATTCGCTGAGCGCTGGCCCGCCGAGGATTCCGGCGAACGGGCCCTCCAAGATGCCGCCGTCCATGAGCACCTGATCGGCCGGCACCACCTGTGCCGTACCAAAGTTCATGGGCAGCCCTCCCAGGGTCACGTCCCGGGAATCTCCGATCTGGGAGGCGCCCCACTCGGAGAGAACGTTGCGCGCCGCACCCAGCACGAAGTCCAGATCCTGCCCCGAAGCGTTCTGGGCGGTGACCACGATTCGTCCGGCCTCCACCCGGAGAGGAACCTCCACGCCCACCTCTTCCGCCCTCTGGGCGGCCACCCCTCCGAATCCAAGGGCCACGGCGAAAAGAGCCCCGGCAACCACTCCGATCATCCCCCGCATCACCACCTCCGGGCTTGAGTCACAAGGCTACATCCGTTATATAGTACACACTTCTATATAGCAACCTCAAGCGGCGCCGGGAGGTGTGCAGCATGGGTCGATTCCTGGGGGTCACGTCCATCACCATCCTGGCCACCCTCGAGGGCCGCCGGTGCTACGGGCTCGACATCATCGACCGCACCGCGCTCCTCGCCGGAACCGTGTACACGACGCTGCGCAGGCTCGAGGCGCGCGGCCTCGTCGCGGGTCAGTGGGAGGACGCCGAGGTCGCCGAAGCCGAACGTCGGCCCAGGCGACGGTACTACACACTCACTGCGGCGGGCGCGGAGCAGCTCGCGGTGGCCCGAGACAGACTCGCCGGCGTCGTGTCCGGGAGGGCGGAGGCACCGGTGGGGGAAGCGCACGGCGCATGAGCGACGCGAATCCGCGCGGGGGCCACGGCCATCGGTGGCCTGCCGACCGTACGACGCGCTGGTGCCGGCGCGTCCTTCGGGCCATCGCGTGGCTGATCCCCGCCGGGCGCCGGGAGGCGTGCCTCGAAGAGTGGGAGGCGGAGCTGTGGCTGCTCCGCTCCGGCGACGTGCGCGTGACGCCGGCGGCTGTGTTTCTCGCCGGGTTGACGGTTCATGGGCTATGGGAATGGAAAGAGGGGTGGAGGATGGAGTCGATTGCGCAGGATGTTCGGTTCGCGGTGCGGACGCTGACCCGTAGCCCCGGATTCGCCCTTGCGGCGATCCTCATGCTGGCGACGTCCATCGGCGCCACCACGGCGCTCTTCAGCGTGCTCGAGAAGGCGGTCTTGGCCGACCCACCGTTTCCCGAGCCCGAGCGGCTCGTGGTGGTGGATCAGCTCTTCGGCGAGACACCGGAGGAGATGAACGCCTCCAAGTGGTCCTACCCACGATTCGAGGACCTGGCCGAGGAAGTCGGCTCCCTGCAGGCCGTGGGCGGGTATCGGGCCCGCACCATGACCCTCACGGACATGGGCGATCCCGCCGTGGTGTCGGTGGAGACCATCACGCCTTCCCTCCTTCCCATCTTGGGCGTGACGCCGCACCTGGGCCGGGCCTTCGGGCCCGACGAGGAGGACCACGGCGCGCCGGCCATGACGGCGCTCGTGAGCCACCGCTTCTGGCAGAGCCGGTTCGGCGGATCCCCGGACGCCGTCGGTGCCGTCCTCACCCTGGATCGACTCCGCATGCAGGTGGTGGGGGTCCTGCCGGCGGACTTCACCGGCGTCACGGGAGACGTGGACGTCTGGGTTCCCATGTCGGCGCTCCGGGAGATCGGCGATCCCGGGTACCTGGAAGATCCCTGGAACATGCACTTCCACGTCATCGGCCGGCTGAAGCCGGAAGCGACGGTGGAGACTGTCCGGGCGGAGCTGCAGTCCTTGGCGGCTCGGATGAGCGACCGATATCCCGCCCCGGTGGGCGCGTCCCGCCTCCTGGCGGGCGCCGACATGCTCAGCTACCGCGAAGCGCGGACCAACCCGCTGGCCAGAGCGTCCAT
>JBDHGI010000438.1:0-3060 GCA_039589955.1 Gemmatimonadota bacterium
AGCCCGCACATAACTGGCCCCGGCGCCTCGGTGCCCTGAGCCCGCACCCCTTGGAGTCCGCCGGCATGAGGGCACAGATCGGTTTCTAGGGCGCAGCGGAGCTCTGCCTCCACTGCTCCGGCAGACCCCTGTCGGCCGACCCTCGATAGGTGTTTGGTGCAGAGCTCACATCCATGAGCTCCGTACCCGTCAATTGGATATGAAAACAGAGTCTCGAGGACCCGGTCGCTTCTCGCGGGTCGCGCTGCCTCGCAGCGCGATCGGGGGATTCTCCGCGCTCTTGATTCCGGGGGTCTGATACGTGTTAGGCAGAAGCAGCTGGACTACTGCCGGGACGCAAGGACTCGGTCCAAGATCCGCTCGCTGTGGGGTCCGAACGCGTTGTATTGGCCTGCGAATACGGTGACCGTGAGTTTCTCGCTGGGAACTACGAAGAGTCGCTGGTTGCCGTTCCCGACTCCCGCCACGACCCTTTGGCCAGACGGGAAGTCTCCGACCCACCACTGGTACCCGTAGCCCCACATCCCCCTGCTACTCCAGTCGCCGATCTCGGGTACATGCCGCTCGGAGGATCGGCTGACCCATTCGGCAGGCACGATCTGTTGTCCCCGCCAACGACCACCGTGGAGAAAGATCGAACCGAGCTTCGCTAGATCTCGCGCTGTGAGCCTAAGTCCTGACATGGCCGCAGGATTGTCCGGCGACCAACCGTCGGGCCCCAACCATTCGAAGTCGCTGATGCCCAGCGGCTCGAAGAGTTGCTCCCGGGCGAAGCTGTCGATGGTCTGGCCTGTGAGCTGAGTGATGATCGTGGCCAGCACTTGAGTGGAGCCCCCGCTGTAGTACCAGGTCTCGCCCGGCCGGTGTACGACGGGCCGGCTCAGCACCTCCGCAGCAGGGTCGGCTGCTCCGTATAATCTGATCTCGTCGTTCGTCGGGTCCGTGTAGGGGACGGTCATCTCGTTCCACTCAAGACCCGGTGTCATGGTCAGCATGTGATGTAGAGTGATTTCACGATGCTCTGCGCCGACGTCGAGTTCGGGGAGGTATTCGACCACCGGGCGGGCCAGAGCCGCCTCGAAATCAGTAGCCAACGCGATTCCCAACAGAGCGGACGTGACGCTCTTCGAGATCGACCGAAGGTCATGAAGGCTGTCGGGCCCCATGACCCGTTCCGGGATAGGGCTGCCCCAACGCTCATCGGACCCGGAAAAGTAGCGCTCATAGATGAGCACTCCGTCATGCTCAACGAGGACGGCGTGCGTGTTCGGGAACTCACCGGCCTCGATGTCCTGACCCAACCGATCGAGCGCTTCAACGTCGAAACCGGCTGTCGCGGCGTCCCCAACGACCCAGTCCTGACTTTCAGGGGTGTTGTCCGGGGTCTCGGATCCGGTGCATCCGACGAGGAGAAGCGCTCCGAGCCAGGCTACGGTCGATCGATGGCGCCCATTGGCTACCATGGCAGTCCTCTCGCGTGGCTTGTTGAGTCAGGCTTCTGCCTGACGATCAGGATTGTTTCCACACTCTAAGGGCGGGAGGCCTCGAAGACGAGTGGTGAGGGAGTGAGGAAACGATTCAGTTGAGCTTCCCCCTAAGGTCGTGGCCGGCTTCAAGACTCAGAGCGGCCATCTCCCAGTCATTCGCACGTGCCTTCGTCTCGCACTGCACTGCCGCGGGGTCGCCAGGAGCGGAACCGCTGACGGAACACGCCAGCTTGGGAGGGAGGGAACGTGCCTCGGGCCCACCTGCGGGCGTAGGTCAGCACCCTAACGGTTCTGCAGTTCTGATCTTATAAGGCGAAGGCTGGCCTCACTTGGGCGGGGCGTTACGCTGGGCTTACTCAAGGTCCTGCGGCGCCTCAACCCAAGGAGACCAACCATGTTCGTCGCAGGAATCGACGCTCACGCAACCTATTCGGTCCTGTGCGTGGTGAGCAACGGAGGGCAGCTCGTGCACGGACCCGTCCGCATCAAGAACGCCGATGCGGATCGACTCACCGGGTTCCTCGAGCCGTTCCGTCCTCTTGAGGTTGTCGTCGAGACGAGCCCCGCCCGTCACCTGGTGAGTTATGCCAGCCTCGCTCCGCACTCGTTGCAGTCTGGCCTGGCCTCGTTTCAGGGGGTCACGTCGGGGAGCGGCATCGCGGTCACCTTCCCCCTCTGGCCTTCAGTTCCATAACCCACTGGACATATCGTTTATCATTATGTACTTTATGTTTAACGATAAACAGGAGGGCCTGATGAACGAGAGTGTCAGAGGGCTGGAACGGCGTGGGCTGGCTCAGGGCCTGAAGATCTTTTTGGGCGTCTTCTTCTTCCTGATCCTTGCGGCGGGAGGCCTTAGCGTGGTAGCGCTTTCGATCTCCGCATTCACCGACTACGACGATGGGTGGGAATTCGACGTACCGGTGGCCGTCGGCGAAGGGTCTTTCTACCCCCGCCTGCCTTCCGCATTCGTCCAGGACACCACGTCCGGTTTCTTGAGCAAGGGAATCTCACAAGCCCAGGGGAAGTTGATTCTCCACCATTACAGCCTTCCCCTACATCTCGACCCTTCTGCGCCGGATCCTGGCGACCACGGCAGGGGGCCGCCCCTTTGATCCACTGAACCCGGGTCGATTGAACACGCTGGGCTGGATCATCTTGTTGTCCTCGGCGCTGGCCTCCCTCCTCCAATACGTGGCCTCGAGGTGGGTGCTTTCGAGGTTCGAGGCCACCAACGTCCCCCTCTCTCCCTCCATCGATTTCCACCAGGAATGGATCGTGTGTGGGCTCCTAGTTCTGGTCTTGGCCGCCATCTGGGAGGCTGCCGTCCGGATCGCTGAAGAACAGTCCCTCACGGTGTAGGGGCGACATGGCCATCTACGTGAACCTGGACAAGGTGCTCTTGGAGCGGGGCATGACCCTCACCGAGCTAGCCGGGCGCGTTGGCATCGCCCTCCCCAACCTCTCCATTCTCAAGACCAATAAGGCTCGGGCTGTCCGCTTCTCCACTCTGTCGGCCCTCTGTCGGGAGCTCGGCTGTCAGCCCGGGGACATCCTGGAATACCGGCGGGAG
>JBDHGI010000439.1:0-2518 GCA_039589955.1 Gemmatimonadota bacterium
ATAACGTTCCAGGGACTCCGAACCGGCCGTCCGCTCCGTCTAGGTACGCCCGGTTCAGATCTAGCGCCACAGTGCTGACCGAAGCGTAGACGCTTCCCGCGAGCCGGTTGGGCCGAGGGGCGCCCCCGGCGGCCCGAGCCGGAGTCCCCGTGTTAACTGACGTCGCGTCCTCTCGACTGCTGAGGCAACTCACACGCATCGCGGCATGCGTAGCTTTTAGGCCCTCCGACAACGACGAAGGTCGCTGCAGTGAGAAGTCAGAGCTAACGCGGCCTGATACCCACCCGCCTATTCGGCGATCTGGCCCATCAAGCTTGCCAAGTCCGCTTCCTGCCATGACTCGATGATCACGCCGCTGGAGATCCGCACAATCATGATACATCCGAATTGAATCTGCTTCCCGGTCGGTGGCACACCGTTGAACTCGCCGAGGTGGGTACCGTGGTTGACGTACCGCGCTACGACCTTGTCTTCCCAGGCACCCACGTCTCGGATCTCATGCCTCAGGTCGGGAAAGGCCGCGACAAATCGTTGAGCAGACTCACGAGTGGCAGCACGGTCAAAGGACCCAACGGGACCATGGTATGCGTAGTCGGAAGCCAGGAGTTCCTCGTATACCTCCCAGCGACGGGCATCGACTCCTTCAAGCAAGCGGAGTACGACGGCCTTGTTGTCTTCTGTGGTACCGGGCATCGGGGTCACCTCCTTGGAGCTGCCTGGTAGTCCGGGCAGAGATGCAACGTCGCGACTCTCTGGTGTTCGATTGTGGCCTGACGACTGCTCTTGCGCTCAAATCGTCACAGCGATGTCAGTTAACGTCTCTAGGGCTCCGAACCGGCCCTGCCAGAGCCCTCCTTCACCCGCTCCAGGGTCATGGTGAAGATGCGCTGCACCGTTCTCTCCCGCCGGAACACGACCGCGCTTCCATCTGGCAGGAAAGTCGCGCTGGACTCGTCCTCCGGAGTGACCGTCAGGCGGCGCACGGTGCCGTCTGCCACCATCAGGATCGCGAGATCGGCAGCAGCCTCGGCGCGCACAGTGTACAGGATCTGCGTCCCGTCGGGCGACCACGCGAGAGGTTCCTCACCCACTCCAAGCAGGACCTCAGGGCCGCCGTCGGTGGTGGATAACAGGATGCCCCGGGTGAGGCCGGCAGGTTCCACGACCACCGCGGCAACCCATATACCCGTGGGCGAGAGTGCCCTTGGGGAGGAGATCGATCGGTCCCAGACGGTCTCCAGAGCCCCGTCGGGCAGCACCCGAGCGAGGACGCCGTCCCTGGCTTGCGGTTCGGTCGCGCTCACGTAGATCGGGTCCAAACCGCCCCGCAAGACCGGACGCTCCACGCCTCCGTGCGTCGTGATCCGCACAGGCTCGCCCCCGGCTGGGTCAGCCCGCCACAGGTCGGACAGTCGCGCGTCCCGGTCTGACGCGAAGACCACCTCGCCCGATCCGCTCCACGCGTATCTCCCTTCATTGCTTGGCCAAGCGGCAACTTGCCGAGCCGATCCGTCGGCAGCATTGACCACCCATACGTCGGGACTGCCGACCTGGTCCGACCTGAACAGGATCATGGAATCATCTGGGGACCACAACGGGTCCTCAAGCGTTCCCTGCACCGACACCAACCGTCGAATCTGACCACCCCGCACAGGCATGGTAGCCATCTCCCGGACGTCACTCTCCTTCGACATGACGAACACCAGCTCTCGGCCGCCGGTTGACAGATCGAAAGCCGCGACGTCCACAGAATCGGGGGTGATCGGCCGCTCCCCCCCGTCGGCCAGGTCCAGTGCCCAGACGCGGCCCTCCTGGGCATGGGACACGAAGGCAACCGAAGGCGACGGGCCCGGACGCCACAGCGCTCCACCGTATATGTCTTGTGGCGTGTCCGTTACACGGTGCTCGGTCCCTCCCGCCGACGGAACGACCCAGAGGTCCTCCCGCGCATCCCGCCTCGAGATGAACACGATCCACTTGCCGTCGGGCGACCACGCGCCTCTGTGGTCGTCCGCTTCGTCGGTGGTCAGTTGGCGAGGAGTTGTGCCGTCGACCGGCGCGACCCAAATGTCGAAGGTCCCGCCGACCCGTGACTGATAGAGGACTTCGGTCCCGTCCGGCGACCACGGGTTCAACCAGGGAGGGAAGAAGTCGGCACCCCCGGTGCTGAGCTGACGGGGGTTCTCGCCGGCGCTACCCGCGACCCAGATCGTATACTCGGGCCCCAGGACGTTGTAGGCGATCCTCGATCCGTCCGGCGACACCACTGCGATATGATCGCGTGTCTCCTCCGGCAGCACGCGGGCTGTGGCACCGGTCTCGGCAGATACGGCGAAGGTCCGCATCACCCCGTCTTCGGTGCGTACGGAGTACGTGAACCGTTCCCCGTCCGGGTGCCAGAACTGTGGTATGACGTACCCCGGACTGTCTGTGAGCCGCCTCGGGGCACCGCCTGCGGTCGTGAGGACAACGATATCCGACGCCCCGAAGTCATTCGAGAGCGCCGCAAGCCTAGTCC
>JBDHGI010000440.1:0-2510 GCA_039589955.1 Gemmatimonadota bacterium
TGGGCTTCGTCCACGGCCACGAGACGGATCCCGGCCTTGCCGATCCGGGCCAGGAACCCCGGAACCTGAAGACGCTCGGGAGCAACGAAGAGGAGATCGAGGCCTCCCGACCGGACCTGCTCCGCCACGGCCCGCCGCACCGACGGCTCCTGCCCCGCGCTGAGATGCGCGGCCCGCAGACCCGCTTCCCGGGCCCGCCGCACCTGGTCCTCCATGAGAGAGATCAGGGGGGTCACGACGAGGCAGACGCCCTCGAGGGCCAGCGCCGGGACCTGGTAGCAGACGCTCTTTCCCCCACCGGTGGGAAGGACACCCAGGGCGTCACGTCCCTCGAGCGCCGCCTGAACCAGCTCCTCCTGCCCCGGCCGGAAGTCGGCGTACCCGAAATGGGCGCGGAGCAAGGCGCGTGGATGACCCGGCATGGGTCAAACTCGTGTCGGCACGGGGCGAGTGAATGCCCGCCTGCGCCCCGGGTGGCGGTGGCGGCCCGTAGCGTAGCCGGCCGCTAGGCGACCCGGAGAGACCTCCGGTCAGGAGGGCCCCGATCCCTGGTCGTCTTCTTCCTCCGATCCGACTTCCCCCCCGCCGGGAAGGAACCTCAGGACCACGCCACCCACCAGGACGATGAGGGCCACACCGGTCAGACGGGTGTCGTCGAGGTAGATCCCGGCCAACGCCAGCACGGCCCCGGCGGAGAAGATCCGGACCTTCCAGGCCAGGAAGCGCCCGGCCCGCCGGGACCGATCGAGGCGAAGCACGTCAGGCTCCGGGGCGGGGCCGCCGGAGGAAGGCGGCGACCCCTGCTCGACAGGCCTCCGTCATGCGAGCCTCCACGTTCACGTGCGCTCCCCGCTCCATACCCTCGTCGAAGCTCAGGTCGTCCAGCTCGTAGAGGAGCTCCTTGATGAGAGCGACCGCGCTCGGCGGGCGGGTGGCCAGATCCGAGAGGTACCGTGCCACGGCGTCATCGAAGTCGTCGGCAGGCAGGACGCGCGTCACCAGCCCCATCTCCTGTGCCTCTCCGGCAGAGATCCGGTGGCCCCGCGTGACCAGCTCGAACGCCCTGGCCTCGCCGATCTTGCGGCGGAGGATGGTCATGACCATGGCCGGCACGAACCCGAGATGGACCTCGGGATAGCCGAGCTGCGCCTCGGCGTGGGCGAGGACCACGTCACACGCCGTGGCAAGGCCGCATCCGCCGGCCAGCGCCCGGCCGTGGACCACCGCCACGACGGGTTTGGACAACCGCCGCAGCCCGCTCAGGACGTCACCCAGGGCTCGGGCATCCTCGAGGCTCTCCTCTTCGCCCATCTCGGCGATCCGGCCGAGCTCCTCCAGGTCGGCGCCGGAGCAGAAGTCCGGCCCCGCACCGCGGAGGGCCACCAGCCGAACGTCGGCGTCGTCCCCCACGCGGTGGATCGCGGCGCTCAGCTCGTCCACCAGGGCTCGGTTCAGGGCGTTGCGCTTTTCCGGCCTGTCGAGGGTCAGCGTGGCGACGGCGTCGGTCACGTCGACGGCGAGTGTGGCCCTACTCATCGTCCGGCCTCCAGTCGGATGGTACGCGTCCCCAACCTCGCACTCGCTCCGCGACGGGCTCGGGGACATCCACCTGCATCCTCAGGAGAGCCGAGCTCAGGACCTTTCCCTGGGCGTCCGTGCGCAGAGACACGGTCCCTCCCCCGTCGAGGGCGCCGTGGAGAACGAAGTTGAGGGCCCACAGATTGGGAAGCTCGTACCGCTCGATGGCACCGCTCACCCACGATCCGAAGTGCTCCCGCACCCGTTCGACGGTGACCTGCTCCACCAGGAGAGGGTAGAGGTCCTCGGCATACGCCACGACCCCGATGTTGGCCACGTCCCCCTTGTCGCCGGATCGTGCGTGGGCCAGGTGCACCAGCGGGATGCGCGTCACGGATGCCGCACCTCCACCCGGACCTGGGGATCCACCGCTCGCTTTTGGATCAGGGCCGGCCAGTACGCGATCACCTCCTGTACCCTGGCCCGCCCGGCGGCGTACCCCGTCACCGACGGCGGACCCGTGAGCGCCAGGGGCGCCATCTCCCGCGCGAACGCCGCGACGGAGGGACGGTGCGTCGAGCGCACCGCCACCCTCAGCTGCACCTCCGGAGCGTCGGCCGGGGGCGTCGTCGCCAGCGGGCCATGCCCGGCGTTCCATCCGACGTACTCGACGTGGATGTCGTCCAGACGATACCCCATGCGGTCGAACCGGCGCCGAAGCATGACCTCCGCCGCCCGGGCCTTGGCGAGGGCGTCCGGCCAGGTGTACAGCAGCGTGCCCGCGGCCATCCAGCCGGCTCCGTAGGCGACCGAGACCTTGTAGGCATCGGGTGGCGCCGCCCCCCGGATCCCCTCAAGACGAACACGGTCATCCCCCTCCTCGGTGAGCCGGATCGTGGTGAAGTCGGCGGTGACGTCCGGGGTGAGCACCCGCGTCGGGTCCCCGATCTCGTAGACGATCTGCTCCACCACCGACGCCCGGTCCACGCGTC
>JBDHGI010000441.1:0-2507 GCA_039589955.1 Gemmatimonadota bacterium
CCGGACCTCGTCGCGCCGTTTCGCGGTCAGATCTTGGACGACGCCGTCGCCAAGCACGAGTGGGACGAGCGCTTCAATTTGATGGCGGTCAAGCGCCTCGGGCCGTCCCTCGTGCCGTCCGAGGTCGTCGTGCCTCTGGGCAAGGTCGCAGCGTTCCTGGAGGAAGTCGGCCGCAAGGTCGAGCAGCCCGTGGTCAAAGAGGGACTGGTGATCCGCAACGGCCGAGACGGCAAGCCCGAGGTCGTGATCTTGGGCTTCATCCCCGCGGATCAGCGGAAGCTCTCGTACAACTTCGTGTTCGGGCTCAGCCTATCGATCATGAAGACGGCCGAACGCTACGGCGGCCGGGCGTACGCGACGGGGCTCTACTTCGCGAAAAAGGCCGAACACGTGCTCGGCCGCGAGCGCGTGGCGCGCATCCGGGCCTTCAAGGACGAGGTCGACCCGGGCCAGATCATGAACCCGGGCAAAGTCCTCGGCAACGGTGTTCTCGGCGCAGCCCTCGAGCTCGCCGCCACAACCGAGCCCATCGTGCGCAAGGCGGGAAACGCGGTGACCACCTTGGTGGGAGAGCGCCCGACCCAAGCGGTGCGCGACATCCCGTCGGACGTGGCGTGGTACGCCTACGCGTGCTCCCAGTGCGGCTACTGCATCGACCACTGCGACCAGTTCTACGGCCGGGGCTGGGAAAGCCAGAGCCCCCGGGGCAAGTGGTACTGGCTGCGGGAATACATGGAGGGCCGTGCCGAATGGGACCAGAAGATGGTGGATACCGTGATCTCGTGCACGACTTGTGAGCTGTGCGATCACCGCTGCTCCGAGAACCTGCCCATCGAGCCGTCGTGGATGAAACTCAGGGGGAGGCTCGTCGACGAAGAGAAGAAGATGACGTTCCCACCCTTTGAGATGATGGGCGCCGCCCTCAGCGCAGAGGGAAATATTTGGGCGGGTTACCGGAAGAACCGCCCGGACTGGTTTCCCGAGGATTTGCGCGCCAAGCACGGCCCGGACGTGACTTCGAAGACGGTCTATTTCGCCGGGTGCACCGCGAGCTACGTCGAACAGGACATCGGCATCGCCTCGGTGCAGCTGCTCGACCAGGCGGGGGTGGACTTCAAGGTTCTGGGTGAGGCGGAAAACTGTTGCGCCACCCCCATGCTGGTGGCCGGCAAGTGGGACCTGTTCGCCGAGACCATGAAGAAGAACATCCAGGCCGTCCAAGCTGCCGGCGCCGACACCGTCGTGACGTCATGTCCCGCCTGCGGCCTCATGTGGGCCCAGGTGTACCGGGAGTGGGCGGAGAAGCTCGGCATCGACTACGACATCAAGGCCCTCCACTACAGCGAGGTGGTGGCCGAGAAGATCCGGTCGGGTGAGTTCACGTTCCCCGACGGAGACGGCGACCCGGTCACGGTCACCTGGCACGACTCGTGTCATGCGGGCCGCGCCCAGGGCATCTACGAGCCGCCCCGGGAGCTGGTAAAGGCGATCCCCAACGTAAACCTGGTGGAGATGGCCCACAACCGCGACCAGGGCCACTGCTGCGGGTCGGTGCTGACGCTGATCAAAGACCCCGAGGTGGCCTACGAGCTCGGCAAGACTCGCCTCGACGAGGCGGTGGAGGCGGGCGCCGAGAAAGTCGTGGCCCTGTGCCCGTGCTGCGAGTTCCAGCTCCGAGTGAGCGCCGAGAAGAAGGACCTACCCATCGAGGTGGTGGACTTGGCCCACTTCGCCGCCGAGGCCTTGGGCGTGGAGCTCCCCGACCCGCATCCCGAGGTGCGCGCCCAGTGGGCCGTGTTCGAGAAGATGATTGCCCTCATGACCCCCCAGGGCTTCGCCGCCCTCATGGGCACCATGTGGCCTGAGCTCATCGACGCCATGCCCCTCGGAATGGGCCCGATGATGCGCGCCATGGGCAAGGTCCCGGGCGCACTTGCGGCGATGAAGCCGATGTTTCCGATACTGTTTCCCCGCCTTTTGCCCCTCATGATGCCCGCGCTGCTGCCGGTGATGCTCGAGCGGATCGGGGCCTGCATCCCCATGCCCGACCACATGGCGGAACAGATGCCCGACCTCATGCCCAAGGTGATGGATGCCCTCATGCCCCACATGATCGGCGACGTCGTCCCGCTGGTCACCGACCCCATGCTCGACTACCTGAAGGGGGGCGAGGGCAAGGTGCCCTACGCGATGCCGTGCGGCTGATGACGCACCAGGCGCGTGGTTAGGAGCGCCGCTATCCTTCCCAGAAACGGCGGGCACCCCGTGAGAGGTGCCCGCCGCTTTTCGTTCGGCTCCTGATCGCGCGCCACGCGGCGGGCTGCGGACGAGCCCAGCGTCCGAAGACACAGGGGACGTTGGGAAGACACAGGGGATAATTTTTGGATAGTTAGCCCGGATTATTCATAAACTGCTCCCGCGCTCGCTTGTTCTTTGATCCGCAAAGGAATCTGCCTCAGTCGCACGTATCACACGGGTACGCGACTCCTTCGGCAAATCCCTTTGCG
>JBDHGI010000442.1:0-2494 GCA_039589955.1 Gemmatimonadota bacterium
CATTCCCCACCGCCTGCTTCCTCGCCCGCCGCTCCTCGAGCTTCTTCTCTTTCTTCTTCTGTCGCTTCATTTCCTTCTGCCGCTTCTCGTAGTTGTAGTTCGGTCGCCTACCCAATCCAACCCTCCTGGATTCTCGTTATCGGGATAGGGGCCGCGGGTGGTCCCCGCGGATCCCCTCCCACACCACCGGACATGCGGGTCCGCATCCGGCGGTTCGAAAGGTTGAGGTCACGCGCCGAGCCGAGGTAACCCCAGCTCGTCGAACAAGCGGTTCGGAAGCGCATGATGAATCATCATCGCGGAATTCCTCCACCAGCGGCGGGTATTGGAGGCGACCTGGGCCGCCTGATCGGGGCCGACGCCGCGGGCCACGAGCGCCCGATATGTCGTCTGGCTCCGCTTCCACTGGCTGAGTTGGATCGCACGAAGACGATGACGGATCCATTCATCCAAGTCCCGGAAGATCCTCGACGTCTCCGCCAGGCGAAAGTAGTTCTTCCACCCGAGCAGATACTGCCTCAGCTCCTCCACTACCTGTTCGAGGCTCCGCCCACCGATGCGCCGGGTCAGCCGTCGCACCCGTTCTTTCATCGCGCCAAGGGCTTGTTTGGTCACGCGTGCTTTGACCTTCCGGCCCGGGGCTACCCAAAAGGAAAACCCCAGAAACTTCCGGACCCAGACCCGCGCAACCGCACTCTTCGACTTGTTGATCCGGAGCCTTAGACCGTCATAGAGACGACGCAGCACGGCCATCACCCGGTCGCCCGCACGTCGTGACCGAACGTAGACATTTCCGTCATCGGCGTAACGGACGAAGGCATGGCCTCGCCTCTCCAGCTCCTTGTCCACTTCGTCCAAGAGCACGTTGGCCAGGAGTGGCGACAGCGGTCCACCTTGCGGAGTCCCTTCGTGCCGCTCCATCACTACACCGTGCATCAGCACCCCTGCTTCGAGGTAGCGGCGGATCAACCGCAGCACCCTCTTGTCCGCAATCCGCTTCGCCAAGCGTCCCATCAGGAGGTCGTGGTTGACGCGGTCGAAGAACCGCTCCAAGTCCACGTCCACCACCCACACTCGGCCCGCCTGGATGTAGCCTTGCGCCCGTCGCACCGCGTCGTGCGCTCGCCGTCCAGGACGGAAACCGTAGCTGTGGTCGGAGAAACCTGGATCGAATTGCGGCTGCAAGACCTGAAGCAGGGCTTGCTGGATCAGACGGTCCAACACGGTCGGGATGCCCAGCTCACGCTGGCCCCCGCCCGTCTTCGGAATCAGCTGCCGCTTCACCGGCTGGGGCTGGTAGGTGCCCGAGAGTAGTTCCTCGCGGACTCCAGCCCAGTGCTCCCCGAGCCATGTCGGCAGATCCTCCACCGTCATCCCATCGATGCCGGGGCTACCCTTGTTCTTCTTTACTCGCTTGTACGCGGCCAAAAGGTTCGGGCGGCTCAGCGCCCGCTCCATCAGACCGCTCGCTCCTGAGCCTTCCTTCTCTCCGGGCAACGTCGAGGCTTCCACACTCCGTCCTACCTTCGGGGCTTCACCCCTATCCTCGAACGGGAGCTCCAATTGAATGGACATCTGCGGCATGGCCTCTTCGAGCCCGGAAGCTTCCGGCTCTTCCTATCGTTCGGTCCTTCACCGCCTCCCGACGGCTACTACGACCTCTGCTGACTCCTCGCTCCGCCGCTGACCCGACGTCGCCCTTTCAGGCGTGGGGCGAGGGCTCCCCGGGTAAGAACACAGACCTTCCCCGCACGACCGCCGGATATACGCCGCTTCCCTTTGGTCACTGGAGCTTCGCGACTTACGGCCCGCTCGCCCCGGTCTGCAACGCCTCGTATCCGGTTCTTGTCCATCGGCCCACGGGTTCGTTCCACGCTTCCTTCAGACGGTCGGTCACCCTTCCGCCCTTGCGCTTCCCTTCAGTCCCTGTGACCTGGTTCTGGGAGGACTTCCACCTCCAAGTCTGTGTCCATGCCGGGCGCACCGCGAAGAAGCCCCGCCAGCGACTCGCGCCAGCGGGGCCTCCTTTGCTACCGAAGACTAGCGCCTATCAGGCGGTCACCGTCTCCACGTTCTCCGCGGCCGGACCTTTCTGACCCTCGACCACGTCGAATTCGACCTTCTGGCTGCACAGGACGTCAATCCCGGCGAGGTGCTCGAGCGACCGAAGATCTACTCGCTCGCCCTACGTCGAGAGGACCGCCAGCGATGCCAACCTGGCCGAGGGCATCTACTGGGGCGACACTCAACCCGCACACGTCGTATTCCACGGACTCGGGCATGCTCGGTAACACCCTCGGTCCCGAAGAGGCCTACCGCTTCGCCAGGGGCGAGGAGGTCAGGTCGGCCGCGGGACTCCGAGTCCATCTGATCCGTCCTGTGGACACCGACGACGGCAATGGTGCTGCGTGGTCGCCAGACGGCAGCCGAATCGCGTTCTATTCGATAGTTCGGCGCTATTAGCACGAGCAGGGGACTTGATCCCCCTCTTCCC
>JBDHGI010000443.1:0-2492 GCA_039589955.1 Gemmatimonadota bacterium
CCCACTTCCGCAGGATCGGCGGACAGCGAGAACACCAGCGTCGTATCCCCCTCGAGGCTTCGACCAATCACCTCGTAGCGCCTCGAATCGGACATCCACAATCGACCGGACGCCTCCTGGGAGCCCATCATTCTAGCCGCGAAGAACACCTGCGGGCGGCTTCCGTCCTCCGTCATCTCCCGTTCCCAGGACAGGGGAGGAAGGGTATCGATGGGGATGAGGTCAGCCGAGAGCCTGAAGGGGTGGAACACGGTGAGGGCGCCGGCCACGATATCGGGGCCTTCCTGCGGAAACGACGCACCCCAGTCGACGAACCGGCCGTCGGCCAGGTAGCCGCCGAAGGGAGCCGAGCCGCGTACTCGTCTGGGCCGAACCACCTCGAGGTCCCCCGCGCGCCCAAACACCGAGTAGCGGGCCGTGCGCCCATCGATGACCAGCACCTCCCCCGAGGGCGTGACGAAGAGGCGATCGGCACCGACGAACTCGCCGGGCCCCCTGCCCTTGCCGCCGAGCCGGTGCTCGAATCCGCCGTAGGCATCGAATACCCGGACCTCCTGAGCGATGTAGTCGAGCACGTGGATCCGCCCGCTGGCATCCACCCCCAGGGCGGAGATGAAGCCGAACGTATCGGGACCGTCGCCGCCGACGGAGCCGATGGCGAGATCCTCTTCGAGGGTCCAGCGGGTCTGGGGAGACCACTCCTCGATGCCGTGATTCGAGACCCGTCGCCCTCCTCCAGGCAGCGACTCGACCGAGAAGCGAGCCCCGGATCCCCGGTCGCCGCACCCGATGGCGGCGGCGCAGCCGAGCAGCACGGCAGAGAGACGCTTCAAGGCACCGCCCTCCCACAGGGTGTCTGGATCGCACACGTGAGACGCCCGAGAGCACCCCTCCGTTGCCACGATACACCGGCGAACCCCGTCGGCTCCGTGATTCCCGATTCACGCGAAGTGGCGATCGCGGGCCGATCGCGGCGACCCTATGATAGGAGCCATGAGTCGCGAACACCCACCTCGATTTCCCGGACGGCGGACCGGCGACCGGATCCGGTTACGAAGCAGGGCCTGTGGGTGGACCGCCGCCGCGGTCATCGCCTGTACGCTCACGGGTACGCAGGATGTCTCGGGACAGGAGATCCGTGGACGGGTCGTGGACTCGGTGAACGGCGCCCCCGTCGGCCTCGCCGTCGTCATCGTCCTCGATTCGGAGCGCCGCCCCCTCGTGATGAGCGCGGCCGACGCCGACGGGTACTACCGTGTCGCGCTTCCCGGTCCCGGGGAGCTCTACGTCGTGGTCGAGCGCCTCGGATACTTCGAGAACGAGACGCCGCTCCTGTCCATCGCGTCCCGCGGGGAATACGAGGTCGACATCGAGATGCGGCCCGAGCCCTTCCGATTGGATCCTCTGAGCGTCACGGTCGAGAACGAGAAGCTGGAGGACTATCTCTCGCTGGAGCTGGGGCAGCATCCCGCCACGCTCCCCGGGTACCGAAGCATCCAGGGGCTGCGCCTCGAGGAGGCGAAGCTGAAGGCCCGCGACAACACCGATCTCCTCCGCTGGCTCTACATCCCCGTCTTCCACGGGAGGCGGGTGTGCATCGGCACTTTCGGCGCCCCGCTGCCGCCGCGCACATCCTCGGAGCGGACGAACGCGCGGGCCGAAGGTCCCGACCCCGAGGCCCAGTGCGGAGCCCTGTACGTCGATGGGTACCGGTGTCCGAACGAGCACATCGAGGAGATCGACATGGACCGGATCGCCGTGGTCGTCACCCTCGGCTCGGCGGTCCGCCTCTACACCCGGCGATTCGACTGGACGTTCCGACCCGGCGGCGGCGCTCCGGCCTGCTGACGACGACCCTACCGGCTGAAGCCACCAAACGGTCCGAGATAGACGGCTCCGAATCCGTCCAGGACCGCACGAGCTTCGGGGCTGGGGTCCCCGTAGACCGAGAAGCTCGTGGGCTCGACGCACGCCAGGAAGCGCTCGGCGAACCGGGACCCGAAGGTCCCGAGGTGCGCGAGCGCCGCTGCGGAGTCGGCGTAGCGCTCGTAGAGGTGGCAGACCGTGCCGTCTCCACTGAGGTACCACTCATAGGCCTGCGTGCCGGGTTCGGCCTCGGTGGACTCGACCATCTCTCGCATCAGGGCACGGAAGTCTTCGAGGCGACCATCGCGGACGGCGAGCTGGAGGTTCCAGGAAACGACGGAAGACATGGCGGTCTCCTCTCACGGGAATGAAGTGCGCAGGACCGCCTGTCGGCGGGAGGAAGACGCCAAGCTAGGGGTCCGCACCGCGGTTAGCCACCGTCCTGACCATGGCCGAGGCGTCGATCCAGCTCCTCCAGCCGTTCCCGATGCGTCCTGACGAACCAACCGGCGAGCAGCGGACGGTACTCGTGCTGGATCGCCTCGGGCAGCAGGAAGAAGTCCCCCGTCGTGCTGCCTCGGCACCGAGCGGCGCCGCAGCGGCATTCCCACGCGTCGCCGCCGGTG
>JBDHGI010000444.1:0-2467 GCA_039589955.1 Gemmatimonadota bacterium
CTCCGGCAACCCGGCCTTGCGGAGATCGTCCAGCCAGCGGGTGCTGAGGTCAGGATGCATGTTCACTCTCCGGTACTCCTCCGACACGACGGCCAGGGTGAGGTCCGGGTTGAGGCGAAGCGCCTCGTCGATCGCCGCCCGGGCCTCGCCAAGGCGTCCCAGCCCGACGTAGCTCACCGCAAGCATGCGATGGACCAGATCACCGCCTGGAGTCAGTCGTGCGGCCTGCCGGGCATAGTCGAGGGCTCTCTCGTACCGCCCGGCGGACAAGTGCGCGAGAGAGACATATATGAGTGTGATCCACTTATTTGGCGCCTTCGGGTCCAGTCGCAGGGCTTGGTCGAGATGTCCGAGTGCCTCCTCCGGGCTCCTCATCCTGAGCGCGAGGGCGGCCCCCAGGTCACGGTGCGCACCGCTCCAGCTCGGGTCCAGGCTCACCGCCTGCTCCAGAGCGGCGATCTGCTCCTCTGTCTGCGCGGTCAGCTGGTAGAACTGGGCAAGTGCCCTATGGCTCCGCGCCATGCTGGCGTCCAGGGCGACCGACTTCCGCGCCGCTCGCTTCAGCTCCGCGAGAGATTCCGCAGGGGAATCCGTCCACTGCGTGACCAGGTCCATCCAGTGCGAGTTTGCGAGGCTGGCCCACGCCAGTGCATACGAGGGGTCCAGCTCGATCGCCTCTTCGGATAGAGACCGACACTTCGCGTTGTCCTGCGGAGTGGCCTTGAAGGCGTGCCATGTTGCTCGCATGACGAGGTCATACGCGCCGAACTCGGTGGGGCCTCGCCGGGCTGCGCGTTCCATCTCGGTTCGCCTGAGCTCGGGGACGATCGAGCCAATGATCGACTCGGTGATCTCGTCCTGAAGAGCGAAGATGTCGTGCAGCTCGCGATCGTACGTCTCGGCCCAGACGTGATGGTCTGCCGCGGTGTCGATGAGCTGTGCGCTGATTCGCACCCGGGTGGTCGCCTTGCGGACGCTCCCCTCGACCACGTAGCGCGCGCCCAGCTCACGGCCGACCTCCTTCATGTCGACGGCCTGGCCCTTGTAGGTGAAGCTGGAGTTGCGGGAGATGACGGGGAAGGAGCCCCACGCCGATAGGCGCGTGATCAAGTCCTCTGCAATCCCGTCCGCGAAGTATTCCTGCTCGGGATCACCGGAGAGGTTGTCGAAGGGCAGCACGGCGATGGCGGGTGCACCGCCGAAGCCCGGCACCGTGAACCGCTCGTCGGTCGATGTGATGGAAGGGGTAGTTGTCGGGAAACTCCAGAGCAGCACGCCAGCCACCCCTAAAAGCACGACAAGCCCCACCGCGAGAAGCGCCGAGCGGCTCGTTCGTGACTCGGCCTTCGGAGTTGCTGCGCCGGTCTCAGGCCGCACCTGGTAAGCCCGGATGGGCTCGGGGATATTCTTGACCTCCTTCTCCCCGAGGTCTTCGTACGCGAGCTCGAGCTTGTGCTGCACCTGCTCGTGAACCGTTCGCGAGATGCAGATCCCGCCGGCCTCCGCGAGCCCTTCCAATCGCGCGGCGATGTTCACTCCGTCGCCGTAGAGCCTGTCGCCTTCGGCGCGCACCTCACCCAGGTGAACCCCGATCCGGAACTCCATCCTTCGGTCCGCCGGGAGAGGCGCGTTGCGAACCTTCAGGATCGCCTGGATCTCGACGGCGCCCTGCACCGCGTCGGTCGCCGTCGGGAACTCCGCCAGCAGGTTGTCCCCGGGCGAATCCACCACACGTCCACGGTGCTCACGAATAAGCGTCGCGATCTGCTCGCGGTAGGCGGTCACCGTGCGGACCGTCGCGTCCTCGTCCTCGGCCATCAGGCGCGAGTAGCCCACCACATCGGCGCTCAGGATGGCCGCGAGCTTGCGTTCGGTCACCGTTCGGACACAGACACAGATAGGGCCTCGCGAGGGCTGCCTCGCCCAGCTCGGCTGGATTTCTGCGCCGACCCTAAAATGCGGACCCCACGGCTCTTATGACCGCCGTCATAGACCCCCACCGAGGCGTCTAGAGAGGATAACGGCCGTCTGGGGCCCCCCAAATGGTAGGCTGCCCCATCGACGGGGGTCCGAGCGGGCACCGAGAGGGCCACGGAGCAGGGAGGCGGAGATGAGGGACGTCTACGTAGTCGCGGTCGGGATGATCCGGTTCGCGAAGTATCCGGAGCTGGGGATCAAGGATCTCACCGGGATGGTGATGAAGAACCTCCTCGATCACAGCCCGGTAGGGCAGGACGCGATCGAGGCCGCATGGATGTCCAACGCGGGCTGGGGCATGTCGACCGGCCAGCACTGCATCCGAGGTCAGGTGGCGCTCGGCCCCCTCGGCATCGGAGAGATTCCGATCATGAACGTCGAGAACGCCTGCGCAGGGGGCTCGTCAGCCTTCCACGGGGCGTGGCTGGGCGTGGCGGCCGGGGCGTACGACGTTGCACTGGCCGTCGGTGCCGAGAAGACGTTCGTTGCC
>JBDHGI010000445.1:0-2462 GCA_039589955.1 Gemmatimonadota bacterium
CATGGTCCTCGGACTGGGCTCGGGAAGCACCGTGGCTCACTTCCTGGACCTGCTCGGGCGCTCCCTGGCTTCGGGGGCGCTCCGGGACGTCGTGGGCGTCCCCTCGTCCGTGGGCACCGAGTCCGCGGCCCGCGAGCTGGGCATTCCACTCACCACGCTGGAAGAGCATCCCCGGCTCGACCTCACGGTCGACGGAGCCGACGAGGTGTCGCCTCGCCTGGACCTCATCAAGGGCATGGGCGGGGCCCTCCTGAGGGAGAAGATGATCGCCCAGGCCTCCAGCCGGTTCGTCATCATCGTGGACGAGGGGAAGGCCGTGGAGCGGCTGGGCACCCTGTCCCCGCTGCCCGTCGAGGTCGTCGAGTGGGGGTGGCGCCAGCACGTGCGGTTTCTGGAGGCTCGGGGGGCCTCGGTGCATCTGCGCCAGGAGGCGGACGGATCACCTTTTCGGAGCGACAACGGGAATCTCATCCTCCACAGTCGATTTCCCGAGGGGATCCCGGAGCCCGGGAGGCTGGACGCGGAGCTGCGGGCCCGAGCCGGCGTCGTCGGGACCGGGCTGTTCCTCGGCATGGCCGACGTCGCGCTCCTGGCGGGCCCGGACGGCGTGAGGATCCTGGAGAGGCCCGCATGACGACGAAGATTGCGCCGTCGATCCTCGCGTCCGACTTCGGGCGTCTCGCCGAGGAGATCCGCGGCGTGGAATCGGGAGGCGCCGACTGGATCCACATCGACGTCATGGACGGACGATTCGTCCCGAACATCACCTTCGGGACCCTCATCGTCCGTGCCGCCAGGCGAGCGACCAGGCTACCGCTGGACGTCCATCTCATGATCGAGGACCCGGATCGGCATGTGGAGGCCTTCGCCGAAGCCGGGGCCGACCTCCTGACCGTCCATCAGGAGGCGTGCCCACACCTCCACCGCACGATCCAGAGGATCCGGGAGCTCGAGGTGAGGCCGGGGGTCGCCCTCAATCCGGCGACCCCCCTGGAGTCCGTGCGAGAGGTCCTGACCTCCGTCGACCTGCTTCTGATCATGTCGGTCAATCCGGGATTCGGCGGCCAGTCGTACATCGGACAGAGCACCGACAAGCTGCGGCGCGCGAGGGAGCTCATGGGCGAGCTCGGAGCCCAGGCCGAGCTGGAAGTCGATGGCGGCGTGGACGAGGGCAACGCCGGGGCCATCGTCGAGGCCGGCGCTTCGGTCCTCGTGGCTGGCTCCTCGGTCTACGGGCACTCCGGGGGAAGCGCGGCGGGGGTGCGCGCTCTCAGAGCGGCGGTGCCCTCCCGCTGACGCAGTCCTGAGCCGCCCTTTGCCGATTGCTGCCCTTGTGCCCCGAGGCTAGACTCAGCGGCAAGGGGTGGACGGAAGGACGGGCGGCAACGTACGGAATGGAACGGGTATGACCGATTCGCCAACGCTGGACCCTGCAGCCCTGAACCGTCTGCGCGATTGGGGGGGTGAGAAGCTGCTCAGGGAGATCGTTCGCCTCTTCCTCGCCAACTCGCCGGCCCGGATGGATCAGATCCGGACCGGTCTCGAGAAGAGCGACCCGGTCGAGACCGAGCGGGGAGCCCACTCCCTCAAGTCCACGGCCGCGAACGTCGGCGCGACCCTCCTGAGCGAGCTTTCCGCCGAGTTCGAGCGTGTCTCCTCCACGGGCCGGCTGGACGGCCTCAGGGAGACGCTTCCGGAGCTGGAGGAGGCCTTCGCCAGGGCCTCCAGGGAGCTCGAGGCGTTGGACGCCGGAGACACTGAATGAGCACCAAGATCGCCGTCGTCGAAGACAACCCCGACAATCGACTCCTCGTCAACACGCTCCTCGAGGACCTCTACGACATATCGGAGTACGAGACCGGCGTCGAGGCGATCGAGGGGCTTTCGCGGGACGTTCCGGACCTCGTGCTCCTGGACATCTCCCTGCCGGAGATGGACGGTACCGAGGTCCTCGCCTGGATCCGTCGCCAGCCCCATCTGGCCTCGCTCCCGGTGGTGGCGCTCACGGCCCATGCCATGTCGGGAGACAGGGAGAAATACCTGGCCATGGGGTTCAACGACTACGTGACCAAGCCGATTCTCGACGAGTCGGTGCTCCTCGATGCCATTCGACGGTGCCTGAGCCCCCACGCCTGAGCCCGGAGCGCGCGACGGGCCGCTCAACCGCCGATTCGGACCCCCGGCGAGCCACGATCGAGGCGGTGAGGGCCGTGGAGAGACAGCTCACGGGACCCGATCGGGGCCGGGAGCGGGTGATCGGGTATTGGAGCCTGCTGGCCATGATCGGCCTGGGCTCCGCGCTCTTGTGGAACACGCCCTGGGAGGGCTCGTCGGGTCTCCACACACTGCTGGAGAGCCTGGCTACGCTCGTGGCTCTCATCGTGGGAGGGCTTGCCCTGGTCCGCTTCTACAGCCGGAAGCAGGCCACCTTCCTGTTCATCGGGATCGGCTTTCTCGGGGCC
>JBDHGI010000446.1:0-2460 GCA_039589955.1 Gemmatimonadota bacterium
ATCCGCATCCATGCGGATGAAGAAGCTCTCGAGATCCTCTCGGGTTACCATGACCGTCTCCGTTCTCTGAGCCTCCGCGGGGCGAAGGCGGTCCTCGTCTTGCGATGCCGACCCCTACGGTGCCGTGGGGAGCCCGGTTTCCCCCGGAAAACCCGGGTCTCCCAAAGTAGCCGCTCTGGCTCTCGCGTGCGACGTTCTCCCTCAAAAAGACCCCACGAGGGGTGCCAGGTGCCGACCGGTGTGCGACGTGCGGTGCCCGGCGACCTCCTCGGGCGTGCCCTCGACGACGATGCACCCCCCGCCGTCTCCTCCTTCCGGCCCCAGGTCGATGATCCAGTCCGCCGTCTTCACCACGTGCAGGTTGTGCTCGACCACCACGACGGTATTGCCCCGGTCGACCAGCCGGTGGAGGACGTCGAGGAGGAGGCGAACGTCGTCGAAGTGGAGTCCCGTCGTCGGCTCGTCCAGAATGTACAGCGTGCTCCCGGTGGACCGTTTCGAGAGCTCCGTTGCCAGCTTCACCCGCTGCGCCTCACCACCGGACAGCGTCGTGGCGGACTGGCCCAGATGAATGTAGCCGAGCCCCACGTCGGAGAGGGTCTGGAGCTTGGACCGGATCCTCGGGACGGCATCGAAGAACTCCAGGGCCTCGTTCACCGTCATGTCGAGGACGTCCGCGATGTTCTTCCCCTTGTAGTAGACGTCGAGGGTCTCACGGTTGTAGCGGCGTCCCCGACAGACGTCACAGGGGACGTAGACGTCGGGAAGGAAGTGCATCTCGATCTTCACGAGGCCGTCGCCGGTGCACGCCTCGCAACGACCTCCCTTCACGTTGAAGGAGAAGCGCCCCGGGCCGTACCCGCGCATCTGCGACTCCGGCAGCGTCGCGAACAGGTCTCGGATGGGCGCGAACAAGCCGGTGTAGGTTGCGGGATTCGACCGGGGCGTCCGGCCGATGGGAGACTGGTCCACGTCGATAACCTTGTCGACGAGATCGAGGCCCTCCAGCCGATCGTAGTGGCCGGGCACGAGCTTGCTGCGGTAGAGGTGGCGCGCCAGCGCGTGGTACAGGGTCTCGTTCACCAGCGTGGACTTCCCCGACCCGCTCACGCCCGTCACCGCCACGAAGGCGCCGAGGGGGAAGCGGACGTCGAGCTTCTTCAGATTGTGCCCTGAGGCTCCCCGCAGGGTCAGCGCCCTCTCGGAATCCACGGGTCGTCGATCCTCGGGGACGGCGATCTCCCGCTCCCCCCGCAGGTACGCGCCGGTGAGGGAGCGCTCCTCGGCCAGGATCGCCTCGAGGGGGCCACACGCGACCACCTCGCCGCCATGTCGGCCTGCCCCCGGACCAAGATCCACCACGTAATCGGCGACCCTGATGGTGTCCTCGTCGTGTTCCACCACCACCACCGTGTTGCCGAGGTCCCGGAGGCGTTGCAGGGTGTTGAGCAGTCGCTCGTTGTCCCGCTGGTGAAGTCCGATCGACGGCTCGTCCAGGATGTAGAGGACGCCCACGAGCCGGCTACCGATCTGGGTGGCGAGACGGATCCGCTGAGCTTCCCCCCCCGAGAGCGTGCCCGCCGAGCGACCCAGTGTCAGGTACCCGAGGCCCACGTCCTGGAGGAAGCGCAGGCGCTCCTCGACCTCTTGGAGGATCGGCCCGGCGATCTCTCCGGACAGGGCGGGCACCGACGTAGGCGCCTGCCTCCCGCCATTCCGTCCCTCCACGGGCAGCATGGTGAAGAAGCCGGCGGCCTCGGAGATGGACATCTCCACGATGTCACCCAGGGAGCGTCCGTCGATGGTCACCGCCCTCGACTCCGGCCGGAGCCGGGAGCCCCCGCAGGCGGTGCACGGCAGCGTGGACATGTACTCCTCCAGCTGCGCCCGAACCGCGTCGGACTTGGTCTCCCGGTAGCGCCGCTGTACGCTTGCAACGACACCCTCCCAGCGATCCTCATAGTGCCCCTCGAACCGGCCCGATCCGGAGCGGTAGGGGAAGCGGATCTTCATGGGTCCGGACCCCTGCAACACCGCCTCCCGTACGTCTTCCGGAAGCTCGGACCATGGAGTGTTGGGGTCGAACTCGTAGGCGTCGGCCAGGCCCGCGATGACCGAGCGTCGCAGGTGGCCGGAGGGCTCGCCCCACGGGAGGATCACGCCCTCCAGGATGGAGACGCTCGCGTCGGCCACCAGAAGGTCGCCGTTGACCTCCTTGCGGGTGCCCAGCCCACCGCATTCCTCGCAGGCTCCGAAGGGCGAGTTGAACGAGAACTGCCTGGGCTCCAGCTCCGCGAGGCTCGTGTCGCACTTCACGCATGCGTAAAGCTCGCTGTAGAGATGGGAGGTCGGCTCGCCGCGGCCCCGGTGCTCCACCACTTCGAGGATCCCGCCGGCCGTCCGCAGGGCCGTCTCC
Source organism: Gemmatimonadota bacterium (assembly GCA_039589955.1). Lineage (GTDB taxonomy): Bacteria > Gemmatimonadota > Gemmatimonadetes > Longimicrobiales > Gaopeijiaceae > SZUA-318. The sequence continues at coordinate 2,417 of JBDHGI010000446.1, forward strand.
ACCGAATCCGCGAGGCGCTCCCGGTCCTTCTCACGGATCACGAG
>JBDHGI010000447.1:0-2456 GCA_039589955.1 Gemmatimonadota bacterium
CGGTCCCGGCTTGGCTACTGCGGAGATCGACCTCGCTCTGGTCGCGCGAGTCCGCCGGGCAATCCCCATTGCCGCCTCCCGGCGCCTGATCTGAGTCTAGTCCTCCCTCCGCCCAATCCGCTCAAGCAGGGAGCGACACTACCCTCCAAGTTACCTCTCCAGCTGCTGCGGCCGGACCAGCAACCCAAGCTCGCCCATGTTTGCCGCTGGGTGTCTCGCGCCGGGCATGGAGCGCGGCATCGGAAAGCCAGACAGCCAGGTCGCCTCGACGCTGGAGGCCGGCCTCGTATTCAGCTCAATTCCGTACCCGATACCGAGACTTCACGTACTCGCACTGGCTGCGCTTCGGATACATCATCGGTGCTGACCTCGGGTAAGGGATGTTCCGGCCTCATCAGGTAGCCGCGTCCATACTACTAGCTCCTCATCGCTCGAAGACGATGCGTCCGTCGACGACGGTCATGACGATCTCCATGCCCAGGATCTGATCAGGGTTGCGGACGAAGTCGACCGATGCCACCGCGATGTCAGCGAGCTTGCCCGGTGTCAGCGTGCCCCTCACGTCCTCGTCGAAGACGGCGTAGGCGCCGTTGACCGTAAACGCCTCCAGTGCCTCGTGGACTGTGATGGCCTGCTCGGGGACCCACCCGCCCTCCGGTTCGAGGGATGTATTCGTCCGATGCACGGCGAAATGCAGGGCCAGGGCGGGGTGGTTGGAGAAGTCGGCGCCCGCTGCCCCGGGGATGTCGGACCCGAAGGCTAGACGCACCCCGGCGTCGATGAACGTCCGGAACGGGAAGACGAGCCGTTCGCGCTCCGGTCCCAGCCGGTCCCGGACCCACCGCATGTCGTCTTCCATCTGCGAAGGATTCACTTCGGCGATGAGTCCCAGGTCCTGGAAGCGCTGGAAGTCCTCGGGGCGAACGACTTCGGCGTGGATCACTCGAAAGCGGTCGAGGTCCCTGCCCGCCCTCTCACGGAGCCGCTCGTAGTCGTCCAAGAGCTCGCCCACCCCTCTGGAGCCGATGGCGTGCGTATCGATGGAGTAACCGTCCCGCTCCGCCACGAGGGCCATGTCGAGGAACTTGTCCGTGCTCTTGACGATGTAATCGGGATCGTCACTGGTGTCGTCACGGTAGCGCCCGTGGGTGTCGGGCTGGTCACTGTACGGCTCGTACAGCAGGGCCCCGTGCGACCCCATGAGCCCATCGTAGTGAGCCTTGTACCCACCGATCCTCAGGTATCCGTCCGTCTCACCGGTGACGGGGTGGGTGCCCATCTCGAGCCCTCGCTCCTCGTAGGCTGCCGACTCCGGGATATGGGGGCGCCCCCAGATGCGGGCTGTGAGCTCGCCCGCCTCCCGTAGCTCCGCGTACCGGGCCATCTGCCGCTCGGACGCCATGTCGTGGATCTCCGTGATGCCCCGCTTCGCCATCACGCGGAGTCCCGCCCTGAGCTCGTCGAGGATGCGATCCTCGGACTTGGGGGTCACGGTCTCGGCCAACTGCTGAAGGGCAGGGGATCCAGCGTAGATGAGGCCCGTTGGCCGACCTTCAGCGTCGAGCTTCATGCCGCCCTCGGGTTCGTCCTCCAGGCCGGCCGCACGGAGTGCCACGGTGTTGGCGAGATAGAGCGCCCGGTCATAGCTGAACACGAAGACGGGGTTCGCCTGCGACACGGGGTCGATCATGCTCCGATCCGGCTCCCACCGGTCCTCCAGCAGCGCCTCCCGCTCGCGCCAATCCATCTGCCAGATGCGGTGTCCATCCCAGCGTCCGCCGGTGATCCACTCTCCCTCCTCCAGGAGACCCACCATGCGGGTGACCTCAGCGACGAGGCCGCCTTCATCGGAGACGGGCATCAGGTCGATGTCGTGCTGCTGTGCGCCGAACCCGCCCATGTGGGTGTGGGCGTCGATGAAGCCGGGAAGGACGAGTTGACCCCCGAGGTCCACGACCCGGGTGTCGGGTCCTACGTAGGCGTCCGCGGACGCATCGTCGTCGAGAACGGCCGTGATCTCCTTTCCGGTAATGACGACGGCCCGGGCCCATGGTTGGGCCGGGTCCATGGTGTAGACCTCGGCGTTGCGAAGCACGAGATCGGCGTGTTCAGCCGGGGAGCACGCCGCGAGCAGGAGTACGACGGCGGAGAGGAAGGACGCGGCTCGGCGGTTCATGTCTCGGGTGCTCCCGTCAGTTGATGTTTGCGTTACTACGGGCAGCGTAGTAGGAAAGCAGGCTTTGTCAGCTCCGAAGCCCGAAGGGCCCGTTCTCGCCGCGCATGTGCACCACGATGAGAGGCTCCTCCGCCTCGACGACGTCGGCGGGCACGTCGAGGGCAGCGTACATCTCCCGAAGCATCGCCAAGGACCGCCGCATTGGTCACCACGGCGGCGCTTGACGACCTCCAGTTCATCTTCATTTGCCTGCTCGTTCCATCGAGTCAGCCTTTGGGCT
>JBDHGI010000448.1:0-2446 GCA_039589955.1 Gemmatimonadota bacterium
TGGCCACGTCCCAGCCACTCCGGGCGAGGTAGGTGCCAAGGGCCATGCCGTTGTGGCCCGCTCCGATGATGACGGCGTCGTAAGTTGCGTCGGCCAAAGGGGGTTCCTCCTCTCGGGGGAGGCTACCCCGGACGGAGCACAGGCCCATATGACAGCGGTCATCATCCCCGACCCGGTCCGGGCGACCCCTCGGATGACCGCCGTCATATCGGGAGGCGGCGCGACTCGTGCTAGAGGTCGCTCTGAATCCCCCCTGCCGAGGCTCGAGCCAGAGGAGACGGAAGATGGGAGACGTCCGCGGAGAGTGGGCCGACGCGTATCGGAACCGATGGAAGTGGGACCGCGTCACCTGGGGAAGCCATTCCGTCGACTGCTATCCGGGGGGATGCCCCTGGAAGGTCTACTCCAAGGACGGGAAGATCGTTCGCGAGGAGCAGTCCGGATCGCTGCCCCCGATCGAGGCCGGGATCCCCGACATGAACCCGATGGGGTGCCAGAAGGGGGCCTGCTGGAGCCACTGCCACTACTCGCAGGACCGCGTCACGACGCCCCTCAAGCGGGTCGGGGAGCGGGGGGAGGGGAAGTTCGAGCCGGTCTCCTGGGAGGAGGCCCTCTCGGACGTCGCCGACGGGATGCTCGATGCGATCGAGGACCAGGGACCCGCCTCGATCCTGACCCTGTTTACGCCGGAGCCGGGGGCCGCCCCCGCGCGGGTCTTCTCCGATGTGCTCGGGCTACCGATCACCGACGGGAACGCGGAGTTTCAGGACTTCAGCCCCGGCTGGCATCTGACGTGGGGCCTCTACAACCCCGTATCGACCATGGACGACTGGTTCCTGGCCGAGCTGACGCTGATCTGGCACGCCAACCCGGTCTACACCAACATCCACTGGTACCACTACATCGCCGAGTCCCGTTACAACGGCGGTGAGGTCGCGACGATCGCGCCCGACTACAGCCCGTCCGCGATCCACGCCGACTACCATCTCCCGGTCCGAATCGGGACCGATGCCGCGCTCGCGCTCTCGATGTGCAAGGTGATCATCGACGGGGGGCTCTACAAGAAGCAGTTCGTACAGGAGCAGACCGATCTGCCCCTCCTCGTCCGCCGGGACAACGGCCGCTTTCTCCGGGGCTCCGACCTCGCGGAGGGCGACCTCGAGGACCAGTTCTTCTGGTGGGACACGCTCACGGGCGCCCTCACGCCCGCACCCCGCGGCACTCTGGCGACGACCGGCGTCGACCCGGCCCTCGAAGGTCAATACCGCGTCACCCTGAAGGACGGGACGGAGGTCGAGGTGGAGCCCGTCTTTGTCCGGCTGAACCGGCATCTTGCCAACTACACGCCGGAGCTGGCGGGGAGTATCTGCGAGATTCATCCGGACAACATCCGCAAGCTGGCACGGAAGGTGGCCACGCGGAAGACGAAGATCTTCATCGGCTGGAACTCGGGCAAGTACTACCACGGCGACCTGATGGAGCGCGCGATGGCCCTGCTGCTGGGCCTCACCGGCAACTGGGGCAAGAAGGGAACCGGCACGCGTTCCTGGGCGGTCATAGGATTCGACGGGATCTCGTTCATGACCCGCAAAGAGGGCCCGGGACAGGAGGAGGCCCAGAAGCTGATCGCGGGGATGATCGCGATGCGGCGCCTGGTCGCCGCCGGCGACCCCTCCATGACGGCCGAGATGATCCAGAACCGCGTCGCGGAGGAGGCCGGCGAGCTGGGCGGGCTGGGAAACGCCTTCCCGCCCGCGTTCCTCTGGTACCACCACTACGGCTACAAGGCTCGCTGGGACGACCCGGAGAACAACGATCCCAGCATGGCGCGGAGCTTCAGCGAGTACCTGAAGGAGGCCGTCGACGAGGGCTGGTGGGACCCGAGCTACGCGAAGGCCTACGAGAAGGTCGAGCCCCGCGTGCTCTTCGAGGCGGGCGGGAACATGCTGCGGCGCCAGCGCGGGGGCCAGAAGCTGCTGCTCGAGCACCTGTGGCCGAAGCTCGAGATGATCGTCTCCGTCGACTATCGCATCACGACGACGGGGCTCTACTCCGACTACATCCTGCCGGCCGCCCAGCACTACGAGAAGGTGGGCCAGGGCATGCCCTCGGTGCATACCCTGAACTACATCCTGGCCGACCGGGCGACGCCGCCCGCCGGCGATTCGCTCTCGGACGCCGAGATCGGACTCCGCCTCGTCGCGAAGATCGATGAGCTGGCCGCGAAGCGCGGTCTCAAGGAGTTCACGGACCAGAAGGGGACCGTCCGCAGCCTGGAGAACCTGCTCGATCAGGTGACGCTCGGCGGCGCCTTGCGCGACGAGGACAAGCGCTTCGACGAGTCCGTCCGCGACAACGCGGTCTACGGCATCCTGCCGAAGGGGACGACGCTCGAGACGCTGCGCGAGAAGGGGCAGGTCCGCTTCACGGGCTGGGGGCAGGTGGG
>JBDHGI010000449.1:0-2395 GCA_039589955.1 Gemmatimonadota bacterium
GAACCCCCGGACCCGGACCACGCCGCCCGTCCGCGCCTCATCACGACGGGCGTCTTCCCTCCCCCAGCGCAGGGCGAGCTCCGCCTGGGCCCCCTCAGGGTTCACGCCGTCCGCCAAGCGACCCATCGCTTCCACCACTCCCTCCCCGGAGGGCTGCACGGCACGCACCGTCCAGGCGTTCTGGCGGAAGGGAAACGCGAATCCGGGGGGCATGACCCCTACCACCGACATCCGCTCCCCGTCCACCTGTACCAGGCGGCCCAGCACGCCGGCATCGCCCCCATAGACCTCCTGCCAGAGGTCGTGCCCAAGAAGGAGGCCAGGCTCCCCCTCACCGGCCGCGGGGACCCGTCCCAGCAGGGGCGGGACACCCAGCAGGGGGATCACCTCCGGCGTGAGCGCGGCCCCGAACAGGGGCGCCGCCGCGAGCTCCGGATCGACGAGGGTGGCGGCGAAGGTGCGGAACCCTCCCACCGCCGTCAGGCTACGGCCCCCCGCCAGCTGAGCCAACTCACCCTCCAGCACCCCCACCGGGCGTCCGTCACGGGAAGGCTGCACGACAGACACCCGCACCACGCGGTCCCCTTCGGGAACGGGGAGCGGCCGGGAGGCGCCCACCAGGAAGGAGAAGAAGGTGGCGGGAGCCGCCAGGCCCAGGGCGAGCACGCTCACGGCCGCGGCCGCGGAGGCGGGGTCGCGGCGCAGGGCTCGCACCGCCAGCGACACCGCCAGGCCGGGGCGGAATCGGGTGGATCTCATGGATTGCGGTGGATGTGAGGAGAAGGACCCGTTCACGGACGGATCCGGCACCCGTCAGGTTACATCCCGCCGCGGATCCAATCCACCGCCGCCTTGCGCCCGACCGCCCTGGTGTCGATGCTTGGCGCCTTGTATGTCCACTCCCCAACGACGCCTCCTCCGCCGAAGGGACGGCCCATGACGACCCGTCGAGGCACTCCGGGCGCTGACGGCCCGGGCTTCCGCACCACGCTGATCCGCGTGCTGACCGTGCAGGTGATCGCCCTGGCGCTCCTGTGGCTCCTCCAGACCCTCTACCACGTCTAGGGGAGCACCCATGCACTGGATCAACTGGACCATCGTCGTCGTCTACCTCGTCTGGGTGGTCTGGGACGGGCTGAGGAAGTCCAAGGACACCGACTCCGTCGAGGGCTACTTCGTGGCGGGCAGGAGCCTGTCATGGTGGGTGGTGGGGCTCTCGGTGATGGCCACCCAGCTGTCGGCCATCACCATGATCGGGACGCCGGGGCAGGGCGCGACCGACGGAATCCGGTTCGTCCAGTTCTACTTCGGGCTGCCCCTGGCCATGGTGATCCTCGGGGTCACCCTGGTGCCCTTCCTCCACGGCTCCGGCGTGTACACGGCCTACGAGTACCTGGAGCGGCGCTTCGACGCCAAGACCCGCTCCCTGACAGCCTTCCTCTTTCTTCTCTCCAGAGGCATGTCGGCCGGGACCATCATGGCGGCTCCGGGCGTGGTCCTGAGCGCCATCTTCGGGTTTCCGCTGGTATGGAGCGTAGCGCTCATCGGCATCCCCACGGTCGCCTACACCATGATCGGAGGAGTGCAGGCGGTGGCCTGGGCGGACGTCAAGCAGATGTTCCTCATCGTCATCGCCCTCTTCGCCATCGTGGCGGTCCTGGCCGTCCAGATGCCGGTGAACCCACACGACGCCCTGCAGATCGCCGGTGCCACCGGAAGGCTGAAGGCCTTCGACTTCTCGTTCGACCCCAACGAGACCTACACCTTCTGGTCGGGAATCATCGGCGGCACCTTCCTCATGCTCTCCTACTTCGGCACCGACCAGAGCCAGGTGCAGCGATACCTCACGGCCCGATCCGTGGACGAAGCGCGTAGCTCTCTCCTCATGAGCGCGTACTGGAAGATCCCCCTGCAGGCCCTCATCCTGCTGGTGGGCGTGGGCGTCTTCGTCTACTACCAGTTCGTCCGACCACCCCTCCTCTTCAACCCCGCCCACGAGGCGGCGGTGGTGCAGGAACAGGGCGCCGCCTACGGCGACCTCCAGCGCCGGTACGCCGAGACGTTCACGTTGAGAGAGACGGCGGCCCTGAACGTTGCCGAGGCTGACGGCGACGGGCAGGCCCGGGCGGCCATGGACGCCTTCCTCGCCCGGGAAGCAGATATCCAGGCCATCCGGGGCGAGGCGCTCTCCCTGGCCGAGGAGGTGACGGGCGAGGCCTCCCGGGACGTGAACTACATCATTCCCCGCTTCGTCCTGTCCGAGCTACCCCTGGGCCTTGCAGGTCTCTTCATCGCCGGCGTGCTGGCCGCCGCCATGTCCAGCATCGCCGCCGAGCTGAACGCCCTGGCCACCACCAGCGTCATCGACTTCTACCGCCGCTGGGTGAAGCCGGAG
>JBDHGI010000450.1:0-2393 GCA_039589955.1 Gemmatimonadota bacterium
AGGTGCAAGCCGAGTGGCCCGAGGCTCGTCAGACTACCGCGTCAACAGCAATTCCTTGTTAGACTGACTTCCTACGCATAACGTGCTACGTTATATTCGTTGATGATCCAGTCGTTCAAGGACCAGGGGACTCGGGATGTCTTCGACTGCACGCGCTCGAAGCGCGCGTCCAAGACCTGCCCCCCGGACTTGTGGACTGTCGCTCGACGGAAGCTCGACCAACTCAACCAGGCCGACGCCTTGGAGGACCTTCGCGTTCCACCGCGAAACCGGCTTGAAGCGTTGAAGGGTGACCGGAAGGGCCAGCATAGCATTCGCATCAACGATCAGTTCCGGGTCTGTTTCCGATGGACCTCCGCCGGACCCGAGAACGTAGAGATTGTGGACTACCACGGCTGAGGCAGGATACCCGACGATGCTACCCAAGAACCGCCCCCCGACGCATCCCGGCGAGATGCTCCTCGAGGAATTCCTCAAGCCGCTAGGAATGACCCAGACGGAGCTCGCAGAGCGTATTCACGTCTCTTATCCCCGGGTCAATGAGCTGGTCCACGCAAAGCGCGGCGTCACTCCGGATACCGCTCTTCGCCTCTCCCGCCTTTTCGGAACGACTGCGGAGTTCTGGCTCAATGGGCAGAGGAACTGGGACCTCTGGCACGCCCTCCGTTCTGACTCCGCCTCGCAGTTGGAGAGCATCGAGCCCCTGGCGACCACGGGTTGACGAGTCCTAGGCGGTTGCGAAGTCAGTCTAACGACTTCGGAATCCTGTTGCGCAGCACGATGCCGGGGCCATGGCATGACCGAGTGGGACGGGTGCTGCGTCAACCTCAGGCCGGCTGCAATCTCTTCAGGTCCTTGAAGCGGATGAGGCGCTGAGCGTCCTCGTCCCAGAGCGTCAGGTTGATGAGACGCCACGTGTCTTTCATGGTCACCTTCGTGACCACGTGGAACTCGGGGTTCTCGTCGTGGACCTGCTGGAGCTTGTAGTTGGGGATGCGGGCGCTCATGTGGTGCACGTGGTGCACGCCGATGTTGGCGGTGATCCACTGCAGCGGCTTCGGGAGCGCGAGGTACGAGCTACCGTAGAGCGAGGCGTCGTAGTAGTCCCAGCTCTCGTGCCAGTGCCAATACGTATGCTCGAACTGGTGCTGCACGTAGAAGAGCCAGACCCCCAGGGAGCAGGCTAAGAAGGTCACCGGTCCCTGGACCAGGAGGAACCGCTTCATCCCCACGGTCAGCGCCATCACCGTGACCACCCCCACGATGGCCAGGTTGGTGAGCCACACACTCCGCCACGCCTGCTTCCAATCCCGGGGGACATCCCACGGATACCGATGCTTCACCAGGAAGTGGAAAAGGGGACCGATGGTGAAGAGCACCCACGGGCTGCGGTAGACGCGATACCACAGCCGTCGCGTGCGGGGCCAGGACCGATACTCCCGAACCGTGAACGTGTCGATGTCCCCGAATCCCCGGAAGCTCAGGTCGCCCGAGTGGGCGTGGTGGTACGCGTGGGTCTTCCTCCAGTACTCGTACGGAGTGAGGAGCAGCACGCCGATGATGAAGCCCACGGTATCCCGCGCGCGCCTCGAGTGGAAGAACGAGCCGTGGCCGCAGTCGTGCTGGATCATGAAGAGCCGCATCATGAAGCCGCTGGTGGGCAGAGCGAGGAGAAGCGTCAGCCAGTAGCCGACCTCCAGGCTTCGCAGCATGAGGTACCACAGGGCGACGAAGGGGATCGCCGAGGTGAGGAGCTGGGTCACGCTCTTCTGTCGATCCGCTCCCCAGTAGGGGCGCAGGATCCGGTTCCAGTGCTGGACCCGCTCGCGGTCCGGCTTGGGATGCTCATGGCTCATGGTGACTCGGCTCCTCCGGGCCGGTAGCGGCGAACGGCTGCCCTTTCGATCTCCTCGTCGGTGAAAGCTACGCGCTTCATCTCGCCACGGGCGAACAGGGCCGCTTGATCGTCGAAGTGGGGGGACGACTCCCGGTTGCTCTGGCCGTACGAGAGGATTGTGAAGGCCCTGGGCTCGTCGCCGAACTCCACTGCCAGGACCCAGCCGTCGCCACGGTTCGCCGCCGCTCGGCCGTCCTCTCTCTCCTCGAAGGACAGGGTACGGAAGCATCCGAGGGTGCCCTCGCAGCCAGCCACGGGCTCGTCCACGCTGCCTTGGATGACCCGGTGGACTTCGCCCCACGGGGCGTCCAGGGCGAGTCCCTCCGCGCGCATGCCCGTCACCACCTCAGTGAGAGCGGCAACAGCGCTCTCGGGCGAGCCGAGTCCTGCCGGCGTCGCCATGGGGCGCTCCGGCGTCCAGGGCTCACGGAAGAACCCGTCCCGTCCAACGGAGCGCTGGTGTGCATCGGCCCAGCGCTTGAACAGCACGCCGCCG
>JBDHGI010000451.1:0-2393 GCA_039589955.1 Gemmatimonadota bacterium
GCGGTGATCCCGGGTCGGTGGCGGGGGCGGAGGAACCACGCGGCCAGGATCACGAAGCCCAGATGCCTCAGCACCTCGCCCCGCTCGATGGAGGCGGCCGCTACGTAGCTCACGTAGAGCAGGACGACGAAGACGCCCGCCACCCAGGCGAGCCGGTGACGCAGACGGTACAGCGCCAGGTAGAAGAACGGGGTGGCGACCACCTGCAGGTTGGCGATCAATCTCGTCAGCGTGTCGGGCTCGCCGGAGAAGCGCAGGTCGAAGACGTACCGGAGGTCCGGCCGAGGCGGGGCGAGAAGCTCGTGCAGTCGCCACTCCGGCCAGAGCAGGGGGAGGGCCGAGACGACGATGTAGAGGCCGATCACCCCGTACCAGAGCCGCGCCGGCTCCATGGAGCCCAGCGACGGGCCGAGCCTCCGTCCCATCCGCTCGCTCACGGGCAGGAAGAGCGGTCGCCCGAGATGGAATCCCACGATGATGGCGGCGAACAGGAAGAAGAAGTAGGCGGTGAACGCCGGGGCGACTCCCGGGGCGGCCGCACCGATCCCGCTGTAGAAGGTGAGGCCGACGAGCGTGCCCAGCAGGATGAACCGCTGGACCCGGCCCCGGGCGGCGAGCCAGGCCACGGATCCCAGCAGGACCGTGCCGGAGAGGATCAGGACGAGGCGAAGGTAGTCGAGCTCCACGCTACGCCCCCTCTCCCAGGACGCCCTCGATGCTCCGCCGCACCCGGTCCCGCTCCCGCTCCCAGGGGTGCGCCTCGGTGAAGCGCTCCAGCGCCTCGCGGTAGGTTTCCTTCTCCTCCACGACCGTCCGCAACGCGGCGGCGATCTCCTGCGGCCCGTCGCCCCGGCCGATGGTGGTCCCGATGCCGTGCCCCCAGACCAGGGACCTCAGGGGGCTCTGGTCGGTGGTGACCACGGGCAGGCCGGCCTGGGCGTACTCGAAGATCTTGTTCGGGGCGCAGTAGAGGTTGTTCAGCCCCTCGTAGGGATACGTCACCACACCCACGTCGGCCCGGGCCGTGACGGCGGGGAGCCGCGTCTGGGGCACGCGGCCGAGGGTCGCGAACCGCCCCTGGGCCGCCCACGTCGCGCCCAGCGCCTCGAGCTCCGCGACGTCCGGGCCGTCCCCGGCTACGACCATGCGGTACTCCGGAGGGAGGTGGGCCAGCGCCTCGACGAACCGGCCGAGCCCCCGGGCCAGGGTGACGCTGCCCTGGTACAGGACGATCCGGTCCCCCTCGTGCCGTCGGGCGAGCACCGGGTAGCGGGCCTCGACCTCCCCCCGGAGCGCCCCGCTCGCGACGGGCCTGGGCGGGATGTTCCGCATGTGCTCGGGGACGCTCGCGAGCCGATAGTGATCGGCCATGAGCTGGGCCCGCTCGGGATTCGCCGCGATGACCAGGTCGGCCCGCCGGACGACCCACCGCTCCAGACGGTACCAGAACCGGTTGCGCGGGGTCTTTCTCCTGCCGAAGTCCGGGATGATGAGCTCGTGGGCGTCGTAGACGAGCTTCGCCCGTCGGGACGTGGCGGCCAGCCAGCAGGGGAACGCGGTGAAGAAGTCCTCGGCCACCACGACATCGGGCCGGACACGCTTCGCCTCCCTGAGCGTCGCCCTCCAGAAGCGCGCGTGGGCCAGGACCCGGCCATCGCCCGGTCGGACACGGACACGCCGTTGCCCGCCGTCTGCCCCCGACGCCGCCGTCCGCTCCGGCCCGCCCCGCCGGTCCAGGTCCACCAGCGTGACGTCGCCGAGGGCGGACAGGATCTCGATCATGCGCTGGACGCGCCCGTCGTACTCCAGGGTCCCGAAGAGCACCACCAGGAAGCGCGCGCTCATGCCGAGGTCCTCCCGAACGCGGTCACGTTCGCCCCGAGCTTGATCTTGATGATGAGGACGACCGCGACGTTGACGAGCAGGGTGCTGGTCACCGTCGCGCTGGCCGCTCCCGTCATCCCGAAGGGGGGGATGAGGAGCAGGTTCAGGCCGACGTTGGCGCCCGCCATGACCATCGTCGCCGCCGACGCGAGGGAGGCGAGGCCGAACATGCTGAGGGCGAGCCCCGAGAATCCGATCGCAGCATATGCAGCCCTCCCCAACACGAGGATTCTCATCGTGTGGGCGGCCGAACTGTACTCGGGTCCGAAGATCAGACCCAGCAAGGGGACCGCGCCGAGGGCGAGCGCCAGGGAGACGGGCAGCAGGACCAGGAGCCCCAGCCGGTGCGAGCCGACGAGGATCCGCTGGACCGCCCGGAGGTCTCCCGTCGCGTGGAGCCGGGCCAGGTGCGGCGCGACCACGGCGCTGAACGCCATGAGGATCATGCCCAGCCCGTCGGCGATCTGCACCGCCACCCGGTACTGCCCCACGTCCTCCGGGTCCATGAG
>JBDHGI010000452.1:0-2722 GCA_039589955.1 Gemmatimonadota bacterium
GTACCCCAGATAGGGGGCGAGGAGATCACCGGTCCTCTCGACTTCGATGGAGACCGTGTAGGGATGTCCGTCGGACCCCTCGAAAGCGGGGGGGCGGTCGTGGACGGACAGGTATCCGCTCAGCGTGTCGTCTTCCGGAGAGCCTGCACCCGGCGCGCTGTCGGGATCGGGCAGAATTTCGGTCATGGTACAGGTGAGGTATCGGCCCGTGGGGGCGGAGGATCCCCAGGAAGCTAGGGGAATCCCGGGGGGCGGGCCAAGCCCGTCTCGGTTGTCGGTGCGGCACGGCGCCGGTACTCTTGGTCACCACGCAACAAGGAGTGGGCTGCATGCCAGGACGGATGAGGGCTGCGGTGTTCGCCGAGTACGGCGGGCCCGAGGTCGTCGAGGTCCGGGACGACATCCCCGTACCCGTTCCCGGGCCCGGCGAGGTGCGGATCAAGGTGGAGGCGTCTGCCATGAACCACCTCGACCTCTGGGTCCGGCGGGGCCTCCCCATCGAGACGCCGATGCCCCACATCGGGGGCTCGGACATCGCCGGCGTCGTGGATGCGAACGGGCCCGGTGCCGAAGACGTCCCACGGGGAGCGCGGGTGGTGGTGGACCCCTCCGTCTCCTACGATTGGTACGACGGCCAAGATCGTGGCGAGAGCTTTCACCCTCGCCGTCTGCGACTCATCGGCGAGCACACCCAGGGGGGCTTCGCCGAGTATGCCGTGGTTCCCGCGGCCAACCTGCTGGAGCTCCCCGAGGGATTCTCCGCTGTGGACGCCGCGGCCTCGGGCCTGGTCTTCGTGACTGCCTGGCACGGCCTCATGACGAGGGGGAAGCTCCAGGCGGGCGAGCGGCTTCTCGTCACAGGGGCGTCGGGGGGAGTGTCCACGGCGGCCATCCAGATCGCCAAGATGGCGGGGACCACGGTATACGCGGTCACCAGCGGTGCCGACAACGTCAACCGGGTGAGAGAGCTCGGTGCCGATGTGGTCTACGACCGACGGGAGGTGGACTTCTCCCGAGAGCTGTGGAGGGACACCGGGAAGTTGGGCGTCCACGTGGTTTTCGACGCCGTGGGCGAGGTGGTCTGGCCCCAGTGCCTCAAGGCGCTCGGTCCAAGGGGACGGCTCGTTACCTATGGAGCCACGACGGGCGCCAGGGGGAGCACCGAGATCCGTGTGGTCTTCTGGAAGCAGCTCTCGATTCTGGGCAGCACCATGGGCTCACCGAGGGAGTTTCGGGAGGTGATGCGCCTGGTCTTCGGGGGACGGCTGAAGCCCGTGGTCCACGAGGTCCTGCCCCTGGAGGACGCGCGGCGAGCGCATGAGCTGCTGGAGGCCGGGGAAGCATTCGGCAAGCTGGTTCTCGTGCCGTGAGGATGTCCGGATGGGACCACCGACGGCCCCCCGGGTGGGAAGATCGCGGCCGTGACGGGGCGAGCCCATGGACCTGAAGGACGCCCAGGCCCGGGTCGATGCCTACATCTCCCAGTTCGCCGAGGGTTACTGGCCGCCCCTGTCGAACCTCGCCAGGCTCATCGAGGAAGTTGGTGAGCTGGCCCGTTTGATGAACCACCGCTTCGGCCACAAGCCGAAGAAGGACGGCGAAACGGAGCAGGATCTCGCGCTGGAGCTCGGAGATATCCTCTTCGTTCTCCTGGTCATCGCCAACGAGCAGGGCATCGACCTGGACCGCGCGCTGGAGCGAACGCTCGAGAAGTACCGCACCCGGGATTCGGACCGGTGGACGCGCATCGGGGAGGTCGGGTCGGGCGGGCCGTAGCCGGCCCCCGGTTACGTGCAGAACGGGTGCGCCGCTTCGCTACGGCGCCAGCGTGTAGTGGCCGTGGATGCAGAGCCAGCGACCGCCCTCCTTCACGAAGATCCGCGTCGACTTGCCGGCCGACGTCTGGCGCACACCCTCCGTGCCGATGCCTACGTCGGTCCAGTAATACGTGATCCACGCTGTGTCTCCGTGCACGGTCACCCGGGGCTGGTGCATCTCGGTGTGGACGCCAGGCACGCGCTTGATCCAATCCGCGACGCTCCGGAGCTCGTACGCCCTTCCTTCGTTCAGATAGGGGTCCGTTTCTCCGAACGATGTGAAGTCCGGGTGAAGGTGGGCCGCGTAGCGCGCGAGGTCGCCCTCTTCGATGGCATCCCACATGTCCAGGAGCACCGCCTTGATGGCTTCCTCGTCCGTCACCTGGGCGGCAGCCGGTCGCCAGGCCCCGAGCCCAAGTATCAATGCCACCGCGACGGCGCTCATCCGGAATAGGCGGCCAGAACATCCACGCATCGGTCGATCTCCTCTTCGTTGTTGTAGACATGAGGGCTGATGCGGACGAAGCCGGGTCGGTGATCGACGATGACCCCGTGCTCCGCGAGGTGCCGGACCAGGCGCTCCGTGAGGTGGCGATTGCGGGCCACGATGGCCTCGATGCCCACCTGGTCGATGATCTCTTGGCCGCCGAGGGCCGTGTGCACGGTGGGCAGGGCGGGCGTGCCCATCTCGAAGCGCCGGGCGTCGGAGCGGTACCGGAAGCCCCTGAGGTCGAAATCGAACTGCCCGTCGGCGGCGAACCAGCTTGTGATGCGAGGCGCCAGCTGCCGGACCAGCTCCCGGCGCACGTAGAGGTAGGCGAGACCCGGGCCCCCCAGGAGCCACTTCAGGGGACCGGCCGTGTAGAAGTCGACGCCCGTCGAGGAGAGGTCGAGGGGGACCTGGC
>JBDHGI010000453.1:0-2386 GCA_039589955.1 Gemmatimonadota bacterium
CGACCCCGTGTTCGCGCCCTTCGCCCTGGAGGAAGGCCCGGACGCCCGCCCGAGCTGCCCGCGTGAGAACCCCTGCGGCCTCGGCTGCATGCTCGCGAGCCCCGGAGACGAGAAGACCCTCGTCACCCTGGACATGGACAGCCCGACGACCAAGGGCCTACATGCCCGCCTCGCCCGGGACCCCGACGTGTTCTGGAATGACCGCGACGACCGTCTCTGGAGGGGCGGAAGCCGGCTGCAGGACTACGTGTCGACCCCTCGCGTGGTGCGGGTGCCCACGTTCGACCGCCGTGAGCTGACGGAGTCCGGGCAGGGCACCTTCACGATCACCGGAATCGCCTACTTCTTCCTGGAGAGCGCACCGGAGCCCGTCTACGCCGGTCCCGCGGGCCAGCTCGAGATCACCGGCCGGTTCCTCTTCCACGACGTCCCCGAGGACCCGGAGAGCGCCACTTCCTACGCCCGGGCGCTGCGGCTGGCGCGATAGCCACTCCGCAGCCCACAGACGGCGGGCGTACAGGGGTCGGTCGAGAGGCCGGCCCCTGATTCGTTGTACACCGGTCTTTTGTGCACCCGGAGGAAGCCCGCGAGATTCCCCACATCAGCCGCGAGGCTCGTCATCGAAACCGTGGGGAGGTCGGCATGAGCGAGGTAGCGATCATCGGGGGAGGTTCCGTCGCCCGGGCCCTGGGCGCGTCCCTGGCCCGGGCCGGCGTGCCGGTGCGGTTCGGCGTACGGGATCCGGAGAACGTGGAGGCGCTCCCGGGCCCGGCGAGCCCCGTGGCCCACGCGACGGCGGACGCCGAGGTCGTGCTGCTGGCCGTGCCGGCCTCCGTGGCGGTGGCCGCCCTGCGCCCCTGTCGGGATCTCCCCGGCAAGGTGCTCGTCGACTGCACCAACCCGCTGCGCTGGATTGACGGGCCCGTCTGGTCGCCCCCGGCGTCGGGATCGGTGGCCGCGGAGCTGGCGCGGGCCTACCCGGAGACCCGGGTGGTGAAGGGCTTCAACCACTTCGGCGCGGAGATCCAGCGCGATCCGACGATGCCCGGCGGTCCGGCCGACGCCCTGTTCGCTTCCGACGACCCCAAGGCCAAGCAGCAGGTCATGGACCTCGCCCGGGCCATCGGCTTCCGTGCCTGGGACGCGGGCCCCCTCAGGAACGCCGCGCTCCTCGAGAGCCTGGCCGTGATGTGGATCCACATGTCGTCCGTGGGGGGTATGGGCCGGCAGTTCGCGGTGCGGCTGGAGACGCGGGGACAGGTCTGAGGCGGCCGCCGCGTGGCGTGCCGTCACCGTTCGCTGAAGCCCGTCACGTCGAGGTCCCCTCCCGCCCGGCACGCACGTACAGGAAGAGCGGGAACGCACACGACAGGCCCACCGCGAGGTTCACGAGCACGTAGGCCCACCAGCGTCGCATCCCCACCCGCCGCGCCTCGCCGTACGACCAGACCCAGAAGACGGCGGATGTGATGAACAGATCGCTGGCGAACCCCCCGGCCGGGGCCGTGGCGAACAGCTGCGACGCGAACGCGCCGAGGCTCGTGTCGGCTCCGGTGAGGAAGTCGACGAAGAAGACGTAGGGCACGACGGCGCCGAGAACAGCGGCGATAAGGTAGAGGGTCTTCACAGGCGGACCTCCGGTGGCGGGAACGGCTCGTGACGAGAGAACGTATCCAGATCCGGGGAAGACTTCGATTACCTCGGAGGTAATGGGCCGGCGCCTCGATGGGCCCCATGTTGGGAGCACCGTAAGCGCCCACGGGAGGGAGTGAAGATCGTGACCTACGCAGCCGAAGCCGTCAGCGGCGCCGGCGATTTGATCCGAGGCTGGCGCACCGCCCGAGGTCTGAGCCAGATGGCCCTCGCCCTGGACGTCGACGTCTCGCCCCGGCACATGAGCTTCGTGGAGACGGGCCGGTCCAGGCCGAGTCGTGACCTGGTGCTGCGCATCGCCGAGCGCCTCGCGATTCCGGCGCGGGAGGAGAACGCGCTGCTCGAGGCCGCCGGGCACGCACGGCGATACAGGGAGTCGAGGCTGGACGACACCGATCTGCGGCAGGTGCGCGACGTGCTCCGCTTCCTGCTGGACCGCCACGAGCCCAACAGCGCGCTTGTCTTCGACGGGCGGTGGGACATCGTCATGGCGAACCAGGCCCATCACCGGGCCCGGGACTTCTTCCTCGGCGACGAGGAGCTGCCGCCCGAGGTGCGCGACAACCTGCTGCGCCTGACCTTCCATCCCCGGGGCCTCCGGCCGTGGATCGTGAACTGGCACGTGGTTGGGCCCGTGCTCGTCCGCCGGGTGGAGCGGGAGCTGGCCGAGGCGCCCAGCCGCCGGGAGCTCCGGCAGGTGCGGGACGAAGTGCTCGGCTACGGGCCCGTCGCC
>JBDHGI010000454.1:0-2383 GCA_039589955.1 Gemmatimonadota bacterium
GCGGTACATCCTGCGCATACAGAGCCCGATACAACCCGATGTTCCGCCGGACGTTCTTCACGTATCCTCGGGTTTCCTCGAATGGAATCCGCTCGGTGAAGCGAAGCGGGTCGGCGGCCTCCGGGTAGCGCTTCCATCGAGTGGCGCGGGTCGGGCCGGCGTTGTAGGCCGACAGGACCAGCGGAAGATCCCCGTATCGCCGGCGCATGTCGACGAAGAACGCAGCGCCAAGGTGCAGGTTGACCTCGGGTGTGGCCAGGCTCACCTCCCGAAAGCCCTTCGGCCCATGGGTCTGCGCCAGCTCCCTTCCGGTCGGAGGCATCACCTGCATGAGACCGACCGCACCGGCTCGGCTCACGATGTCCGCCTTGAACGCCGACTCCTGGCGGATGATCGCGGCGAGCGTGACAGGGTCGACCCCCCACTCCTCCGCCTCCATGCGCACCAGCTCTTCGTAGGGAAAGGGGTACAGGACCTGAAGCAGTCTCCGGGTCCAGGGAGCTCCGGCAGCGAGGAGATCCCAACCGAGATTGATGCCGGTGATGGTGCGCCCCCGGGCTATGAGGGCCTCCGCCAGGCTGAGGGTGAGATCGACCGACAGGCCGGCCTTGGCGACGAGGCGGCGCTCCTCCGCCGCGGCCCCTCGGCCCAGGCCTGCGGCCTCCAGGAGGTCCAGACGGCGAAGGCCGTCCGTGAGCCACCCCGCCTCCACGGGGATGGGGCCTTCCGGCAAGGATACGGCAAAGGGCCGTCCCAGAAGCTCGGAGCCGACGACCGCATAGTACGAGACCGGGCTGTCGCTCAGGATGCGGTCCACGAAGCGACTCGCAGCGTCACGGTCCCCATTCCGAAGCGTCGTCCAGGCGGCCCAGAAGGAGGCCTCCTCCCACCGGCGGCCGTCGGGGAAGTCGGCGAGATAGTCCTGGAAGACCGCCGTCGCCTCGTCCAGGCGACCCTGCTGGATGAGGATCTGGCCGATGCGCATCCTCGCCTGTCCGGCCCGCGTGTGCGCGGGTGCATCCCGGGCCACATCCGCGTAGTGGCGGAGGGCCACGGTCCCGTTGCCTCGGCTCTCGGCGTCGAAGCCCTTCGCCCACCCCACCTCCGCGGCCTGCGAGCTCTCGGGAAACTCCTCCACGAGCCAGCGGCGTAGCGTCTCGACCTCCGCGCTCCGGCCCTGCCGGCGGCGCAGCTGAGCCCAGACCTCGAGGTTCCGAGCCCCCAAGGTCCGATCCTCGGCCTCGGCCCGGATGGCCCGGTGCTCCTCCAGAGCCTCGTCCTGCCGGTGGACGACGGTGCCCATGAGTCGGACTCTGGCGAGGCGCGCGGAGCCCGCCAGAGGCGTCCCCTGCTCCTCGGCCAGGGCGGCGGCCAGGTCGTAGGCACGCAGAGCACGCCTTCCGTCCCCGACTCGGTCGAAGAGCCGAGCGAGGCGCACGGTGAGGGCCAGATCCGTATCCCCGATAGCCAACAGATCGGCCGCGGCGAGAGCCCGGAGCCCAGGCGAGGGGGCGTCGAGGCCCGCCAGGAGCAGGGGGCGGGCCGTGGCGCTGTCACCCCGAGCCAGGGCGAGACGGCCCACTGCCAGACCGGCCTCGACTCGCCGCGCCGTCGGGTTCGACTTCATGGCCGACCGATACTCCTCCTCGGCGCCCGTCGAGTCCCCCACCGCCAGCCTGGCCTCGGGAAGGAGCCGCCACGATGCCTCTCGAGCCTCGCCGTCGACGATGCGGGGAAGGAGCGCCGCAACCTGCGCCGTGTCCCCCTGCTCGGCAACGAAGGCGGCCATCTCGAGAATGACCCAGCTCGCCACCACGACTCCGTCGGGTGACAGGCCGTCCAGGAGGTCCAGGGCACCGAGGGGGTCCCCGGCCCGAGCCCGGGCCCGGGCCGCCCGACCCCGGACCGCGTCCTGCTCCGCACCGGACGGAGCCGTCTCCAGGAAGCGATCGTAGGCCGTGGCCGCCTCTCGCCACCGCTCCGCCTCCTCCCGAGCGCGCCCGAGGAGGAACCATGCCTCGCCGCCGTCTTTTCCGGCCTCCAACGCGGCGCCGTCCAACAGGCGAGCCGCCTCGACCCAGTTTCCCCACCCGGCCTCGGCACGGGCCAGGAGGAGCACCGATCCCGGCTCCTGTTCCACGCCGGCTGACCGCAGAAGTCTCGTCGCATGCCAGAATCGCCCGCGGCTCAGCTCGGTCCGGGCGGAGTCCACGAGACCTGACCCGGCGCCCACGGCTACCTCGCCGGGGTCGACTCCACCGACGACGGACAGGAAGGTCGCCGCTACCGCGGCGGCCACGATTGGTCGCGTGCGCTTCATCTCGCTCCTGAGTCAGGGCCCTTCTCTATGATGTGACATCGACCCTGATGGTTCCACGATTCC
>JBDHGI010000455.1:0-2805 GCA_039589955.1 Gemmatimonadota bacterium
GAATCACTCGCCGACAGTCGGGACTGGCGTCACCTGCAGGTCGTGGGGAGGCTTGGCTCCGACGCGGACGTGTGGACTGCGGAGGGCGATCTGCAAACCATCGCGGAGCGGCTCGCCGACGAGCACCCCGTCTCGAACCGCGGGGTCACCCCGAGGGTGATTCCTCTCGGAGAGGCGTACCTCGGGGATTCCCGTGGGCCGCTGCTGCTTCTCGGGCTGGCAGCGACCGCCGTGCTGCTCATCGTCTGCGTCAACGTGGCGGGCATGCTGCTGGCCAGGGCAGCGGACAGACGCGAGGAGGTGGCGATGCGGCGGGCTCTCGGCGCGGGGCGCGGACGCCTGATCCGCCAGTTCCTGGCCGAAGGCCTGCTCCTGTGCCTGGTGGGCGGCGCGGCCGGAATCCTCGTCGCAAATTGGAGCCTGTCGGCGTTCGGCTCGCTTCTCGCCTCGGCCCTCCCCCGTGCCGGCGAGATCCGGCTGGACGGAGGGGTGCTGGCCTTCGCGGCCCTGGTCTCGCTGGGTTTGGCGACGAGCCTGGGCTTGGCCCCCCTGGTGTCCGGAAGGATGGCGAACAGTGTGGGGGAGAGTCGCTCGCGGCATCGACACGGACGCGCGAGAGCGCGTCTCGGGAAGACGTTCCTGGCGATCCAGTTCGCCGTGACGCTCCTCCTCGCGAACGGGGCCGTCCTGATGCTCCGCAGCTACACGGCCGTCGTGGGTCTGGAGCTGGGGCTCGACCCCGACGGCGTGGTCACCTTCACGCTCACGCCCGAAGGCCCTCGATACGAGGATCCCCGGCGACGTGAGGCTTTCTTCTCCGATGTCCTCGAGCACATCCGGAGCGTGCCGGGCGTCATTGCGGCGGGGGCGACGAGCAAGCTGCCGCTGGAGGGAGGTAGCAACACCAAGGTGATGATCGAAGGCCGGGAGGGAGAGTTCGTGCAGGTCCGGGCGCCGCTCATCGAGCTGTCCCGGATCATGCCGGGCTACCTCGAGGCCATGCGGATCCCGCTCGTCTCCGGCCGTCTCGTCGAGGAGCGCGACTTCGACCCACGCTCCCCGGGGATCGTCATTAGCCAAACGATGGCCCGGCGTCTGTTCGGCACCGAGGATCCCCTGGGACAGCGTGTGAGCTGGGAGACGGAGCATCCCCGATGGCTTGCCATCGTCGGGGTCGTCGGGGACGTGCGACAGTGGGGGATCGAGGAAGCGGCCGTGCCCGAGATGTACGTGCCCTACCCGGTGCTTCCCCGCCCGCGGATGTTCGTCGCCGTCCGCGTCGATACGGATCCTCTCACGCTCATCCCGTCGATCCGTCGATCGGTCGCCGCCGCCGACCCGTTGCTGGCAGTCTCCGACGTGCGCACGATGGATGAGGTCCGGGCCGGGGCCATGGTCGACCGGCGATTCAACGCGGCGCTGGCGGGTCTGCTCGCCGGAATCGCCCTGGTGCTTGTCACCGCAGGGATCTACGGAACGATGGCGCATCACGCGGCACGCAGAACGCGGGAGATCGGAATCCGCATGGCCCTGGGCGCCGATGCCCTGGGCACGTTCCGGCGCGTCGTGACGAAGGGAATCGCCCCCGCCCTTGTGGGGGTGGTCCTTGGCCTGGGCGCGTTCCTCTGGCTGGCTCCCCTGCTCGGGCGGTTCGTCTTCGGAGTGAGCCCGCTCGATCCGGCCACCATGGCCGCCGCAACGACCTCCGTGGTGATTCCCGGTCTGCTGGCCTGCGTGGTGCCGGCTCGCAGAGCCGCGCGCACGGATCCCGTCGAGTCGATCCGGGCGGAGTGAGGCTCGAGGGTGGGGGACGACCCTCTCAGCGACGATTCGACGCGTTCCCGACCATGCGCCACTCGCCATCGATCTTCTCGTAAAGCTCGATCCAGGCCCACACATCACCGAACGTGCGAGACTCTCCACCCCTCCCCGCGGTGGCCCCCGCGACCTCGACTTCGGCGATGAGCCAGCCCAGCGAGCCGTCCTGCGAGATCGTGACGATGGGCTCGCGCAGGTCCCGGTAGGTGGTGAAGGTCGTGGCGTCGAGGTACGCGCCGCGTTGCCCACGGCGCTCAGCCAGGCTCGGGAACGTGACCCGACCTCCGTTCACCGACGCATAGCCTTCGGCCTCGAGCGACATCCAGAGGTCGACCCGCCCCTCGACGTGCGCCCTGATGAGCTCGGCGTGGAGCTGGAGCAGTCGGGCTCGATCCGAGCTCTCCTGCTGCGCCGGCAACCCGGAGGGAACGAAGAGGAGGAGCGCGAGGACGAGCAACCACTCCGGAGGTAGCCTCTTGGCCCGAAACATGTGCATGCGATCTAAAGGGATTGGATGATGAGCTCTCGCCACTCCTCGAGCATGGCTTCGTAGGCATCGGCCCCATCTTCGCCAATGCATCACGCCCCTCTTCGGATATGGCGGTGAGGGCGTAGGTCACCTGGACGCGGGTCCGGGAAAGGTCCAGCTCCGTGCACTCGACGCTAACGGTGCCCAGGCGCGATCCGGGCGTGATACGACCGTACTCGGCGACGCCTCGCGACGGCTCGTAGCGGAGGACGATCCAGAGCGTCTCCTCACCGCCGTGATCGGTCCGGAAGACCGTGCCCTGGTCATTCGAGGGCCGAGGGGGATGGAGATACCTCGGCTCCCATCCGGGCACCCAGCCGCGCTCTCCCTCGGCCGTGAAGAGCGGGAAGGCCTCGGTCAGAGGGAGTGGCAGAACGAGGCTCCCGCTTCGGGTGACGTGGGTCACGGGGCTCGACTCGCTCATAGGAATACCCTCCGTGGGCAGGAACCAACGCTCC
>JBDHGI010000456.1:0-2373 GCA_039589955.1 Gemmatimonadota bacterium
ACATACGGGCTTGATCTTGGCATGATCGACCTCCAGGTTGGCCACAAGATGCCAGCCGGAGGCGATTCTCGCCAGGAGATTATACGTCATCGTATTTGTGGCCACGTGTACTAGCGTGGTGTTCGAGACGTCTGGTCGGGCCTGTCGGCGGCGACCCCCTCCTCGCTCTGGGGCCGGTGGGTCTCAGGCATCCTCAGCGCCACCACCGCTCCGGATAGCACGGTGAGCGCGGCGATGGCGAGGATGGCGACGCTCATTCCGAAGAGGTCGGCCAGCATCCCCGCCAGCAGCGCGCCCACAGCGTATCCGGAGTCGCGCCACAGTCGGTACACACCTACGGCCGAGCCCCTCCACGAGGGGTGAGCCACATCCCCGATGGCCGCGAGCAAGGTGGGATAGACCAGAGCCGTTCCCGCACCCAGGAGGGCCGAGGCCACGGCCCAGGTCCTGAAGCCGGCCCCCAGGCCCACGATGAGCAGCCCGATGCCCTGGATGATCATGCCGCCCACGATGAGAGGCTTTCGGCCGGTCCGATCGGAGAGGGCGCCGGTCCACAGCTGGAGCACTCCCCAGAACGCGGGATAGATGAAGGTGAGCACTCCGATCCTGGCCACATCGAGGCCTGCGGCCGCGAAGAAGAGAGGAAACAACCCCCATGCGAGGCCGTCGTTGAGGTTGTTCACGAGCCCCGCTTGGCTGGCGCTGGAGAGCGCCGGGTCGCGCCAGCTCGTGCGGATGATGATCTCTCGGGTATCGAGCGCCGCGTCCCGGGCGTCCTCGGTCGTCCTCGTCCTCGCCTCGAGCGCGGCGTGCGCCGTGGTGTCCCGAACGAAGAGGGCCGACAGCGCCAGCCCTGCAGCCGCGACCGCGATGCCCATGTAGAACGGCTCGGGGCGGAGACCGAAGGCCTCGGCCACGTAGCCCGTGGCCAGGGCCGTGAAGGCCACGGCCAGGTATCCGGCGAACTCGTTCAGACCCATGGCGAGGCCGCGGCGGTGCGGCCCCACCAGGTCGATCTTCATGATGACCGTGGTGGACCAGGTGAGCCCCTGGTTCACCCCCAGGAGGACGTTGGCCGCCACGACCCAGCCCCAGGACGGCGCCCATATGACCAGGAGCGGAACCGGCAGCGCTACCACCCATCCCCACACGAGAACCCGACGGCGCCCGAACAGGTCGCCCAGCCGGCCAGCGACGAAGTTCGTGAGGGCCTTGACGAGACCGAACGTGACGATGAACGAGAGCGCGGCTCCCTTGGAGGCGAGACCGAACTCCTCCTCGGCCAGCAGCGGCAGGACCGTGCGCTCCAGGCCCACCATGGCGCCAACGAATGCGTTGACGAGCACCAGCAGCGAGAACTGGCGCCAGTTCCGACCGAGTCCAAGCGCGACAGGGTCCACCCTAGGCCTCCGGGGTCTTCGTCCCTCCCTGGGCCTCGTCGTCGGCCGTGAGCTTCCACCCCCGCTCCAGGAAGCGCTCCATGGCCGCCAGGTACTCCTTCTCGTCCGGCAGATAGGTCTCCTCGACCAGGCAGATGAAGCTCTGCTCGGAGTGCCGCCAGCGCACCTTCTCCAAAGGCCCGGAATCCCAGGCGTCTTTGATCAGCGTGATCCCCGGGTGCGGAGCGAAAGGAAGCTCGAGATCGAACGACAGATGGGCCGCCCTCGGAGCCCGGTGGGCCTTCTTCACTCGCCGCGCCCTCCACGCGTCGACCTTCTTCTGCTTCTCCGCCCACACCACCTTCATGATTCTCACACGGTACATGTGCACCATCCCCCGAAGCACGTGGACTGGCGGTCATCACAACTTGGAGCCGGCACGTCGCGCGGGAAACCGCCCTGGCGCGGCCTCGCCTGATGCGCGATCGAGGTCGCCTGCTCAGAATGGTTCGGCGTCCACGGAATCTGACGTCCGATTCCGTGGCGCCCGGGCACCATCCCTTGGAACTGAACCGACGGAGTCGCGCTCAAGATGCTCGTCATTCCAGGCGTCGTAGCCCCCGTCTTCGGCACCATGATCCTGGGCTTCCTCGCCGCACGCCTGCGCATCCTGGATCAGGGGGGGGTGCACGGCCTCGTCCTGTTCGCCTTCAACTTCGCCATTCCCATGCTCCTGTTCAGGAGCCTGGCCCGGGTCGAGCTGCCTGCCGACATCGCCTGGGGCTTCCTCGCGGCCTTCTACGCCGGCTCCTTCTCCACCTACGCCCTGGGCTTGGCCGTCGGCCGTTGGGGCTTTCGGAGGAGCCTCGACGAGCAGGCCATCTTCGGGATGGGTGCCTCCTTCTCGAACACGGTCCTCCTCGGCATTCCCGTCATACTGACGGCGTTCGGACCCGAGGCCTCCCTGCCCCTGTTCCTCATCATCGCCTTCCAT
>JBDHGI010000457.1:0-2369 GCA_039589955.1 Gemmatimonadota bacterium
CTTCGGTGCGGAGCCCACGGTAGGTTCCCAGGCTCAGCCCGTGGGCGTAGCCGATGGTGTCGCCGGAGTTGAGGACGAACCGCTGCCGCAGCCGGTCGAGTGCGGCGTCGCCGCCCACCTGGCCGGTGGTGAAGTTCCGGTCCCAGGCGGCCATGTCGTGGGCGGTGGTGAAGAGGCTGGTGGCCCCGACGACGTCGAAGTCGGGGATGGAGTTCTTGAGCCCGAAGAGACCGTCGGGATCCGGGGCGTACGCCCAGGCCCGGTTCCTCACGATCATCTCGTGGTCGTCGTGGAAGTGGGTCGCCTCCATCCCCAGGGCCTCGAAGATCCGCTCGGTGGTGAACTCCCGGAGCGTCTGCCCCGTGACGCGCTCCACCACCACGGCCAGGAGGGTGAAGCCGGTGTTGGAGTACATGTATCGCTCGCCGGGCTCGAAGTTGAGGGCCGTCTGCATGGACGTGATCTCCAGCACGTCCTTCTGGGTCACCACGTCGGCCTCCCAGCGCCATCCCGCCATGGCCAGGAGGTTCCACTGGTCGCGGATCCCGCTCACGTGGTGGACCAGGTGACGCAGCGTGATGGGGGTGCCGAAGTCCGGCACCTCGGGCACGTGCTTCCGGATGTCGTCGTCCCAGGAGACCCGCCCCTCGTTCACCAGCAGCTCCACCGCCATGGCGGTGAAGTGCTTCGACACCGACGCGACGTGGAACACCGACTGCGGCGTGATGGGGATGCCGTACTCCAGGTTCGCCATGCCGTACCCGCGCTCGTACACGGGGGCCCCGTCCCGCATGACCGAGAGGGCGCAGCCCGGGCTGGTGGGTCCCACGAGATCGGCGAACACGGAGTCGACGCGCTCCTCGACGGCCCGGTGCTCGGCCCCCGTGAGCCCCCCTTGCCGGGCCGCGGCCCCGTCGGGCGCGAGAAGGAACAGGACCAGGGTGCTCACGGCGAGGGAGCGCGGCATGGGACCTCCACGGATGCGGCAAGGAACGGAGAGGGAAGGGGGAAGGTGGACGTGGCGCGTCCATGGAGGCAAGGGACGGCCGGGGCGCCCACGCCCTCGCGCAGACGCCACTTCCCATCGATCTTCCGCGCATGATTCCACGCCTCCATGCACTCGGTCTCGCGAGCCTGTGGCTCGCCCTCGCGGGCCCGTGGCTCGCCTTCGCCCTCGCGGGCTCGCCCACCCCGGCCTCGGCCCAGGAGATCCCCGCGGGGGTCCGGACCTACACTTGCTACCGCGCGGCGACGCCTCCCGTCGTGGACGGCCGTCTGGACGACGCCGTCTGGGCCGGGGCGCCCTGGACCGAAGCCTTCGTGGACATCCGGGGGCCGGCGGGCCCGGAGCCCTCCCTCCCGACCCGGGCCCGGATGCTCTGGGACGAGCGCTACCTCTACGTGGCCGCCGACATGGAGGAGCCCCACCTGTTCGCCACCCTGACGGAGCACGACGCCATCGTCTACCGGGACCCGGACTTCGAGGTGTTCCTGGACCCGGGCGGCCGTGGCGTCGACTACTTCGAGGTGGAGATCAACCCCCTGGGCACCGTCCTCGACCTGTTCCTGGCCAAGCCCTACAAGGAAGGAGGCCAGGCCCGGCTGGACTGGGACCTGCCCGGCCTCCTGAAGGGCGTCCACCTGGAGGGCACGCTGTCCGATCCCTCCGATGTGGACCGGGGGTGGAGCGTCGAGCTGGCTATCCCGTGGAGCGAGCTGGTGAGCCCGGACCGCCCCGGCCGGAGCGCGGCTCCCCCCGAGGACGGCGACGTGTGGCGCGTAAACTTCTCCCGGGTGGAGTGGCCCCTGGAGGTGATGGACGGGGCCTACCGGAAGGCGGCCGAGCCCACCGAGGACGAGCCGCATCCGGAGCACAACTGGGTGTGGTCGCCCCAGGGAGAGATCGACATGCACATCCCGGAGCGGTGGGGGGCGGTCCGGTTCGTGGATCGCGCTCCCCCCGGAGACGGCTCGTGAGGCGCCGCGACTTCCTCAGGCGCACCACCGCCGGCGCCGTAGGCCTCGGGCTCGCGCCGGGCGTGCTCGCCTGCAGCCAGGAGGACCGCATGGGGTTCCGAGGCTGGACGTGGGTCCACGGAGACCGCGACTACGATGCGGACGAGTGGCGGAGACGGTTTGCCCTGATCCGCGACGCGGGGATCACCGGCGTGCTGGTGGGCGGCGGCGACCTGGACCTCGTGGCCGGCGTCGCCCGAGAGGAGGGCCTGGCCTTCCACCGGTGGGTATGGATGCTCAACCGGAACGGCGACGCCTGGGCCCGGGCGAGCCACCCCGAGTGGTTCACGGTGAGCCGTAACGGCGAGTCCACCCTGGAGGCGCCCCCCTACGTGGACTACTACCGCTGGGTG
>JBDHGI010000458.1:0-2342 GCA_039589955.1 Gemmatimonadota bacterium
GAACGGGTCCCCGAGCGCCTGGAGGTGAGCACGCTCGAGTTCGAGCGGACCGTGACCCGGCTCCAGGAGGACCTGTCGGTGACCCGACCGGATCGCGTGGCCAGCCTCTTCCGTGTCGCCTACCAGGGCAGGGACCGGTGGCTGGTGCGGAACCTGGTGAGGGAGGTGGCCCAGTCGTTCATCGACCAGCGAAGGGGCGTCCAGAAGACCCGGTCGGTCTCCACCGTCGACTTCCTCGAGGCGCGGACGGCCGAGTTCCTGGCGCAGCTCGTGGCGGCGGAGGACGCCCTGCAGGCGTTCCGGGAGGAGAACCAGGTGGTGGCCCTCGGGCCCGAGGCCGAGGAGCAGGTCCGCATGCTCGCCGGATGGCGGGCGGAGCGCGCCGGGCTGGTGGCGGAGCGGGACGCGCTGCGGGACCTCCTGCTGGGAATCGGGTCCTCAGGTGACCAGAGGTCGGACTTTGCCAGGCTGATCGCGTATCCGACTTTCCTCGCGAACCCGACCTTCCAGAATCAGGTGGAGGTGCTCACCGAGGCGGAGCGGAGGCGGACCGAGCTCCGCTCCCAGCGGACGGAGTTCCATCCCGACATGGTGGCTCTGGACTTGCAGATCGCCCAGATCCAGGAGCGACTGGCCTTCGTGGGGCGCGGCTACCTGAGCTCCCTCAACGAGCGCATCGCCGGGCTCGACGCGATCCTGGTCCGCTTCGGCAACGAGCTGGCGGAGATCCCGGCCCGGGAGCTGCAGTTCGCGCGCCTCGAGCGGGAGTCCACGCTGCTGGCCGCAATGTACTCGTTCCTGCAGCAGCGCTTGGAGGAGGCGCGGGTCACCGCGGAGGTCGAGGACCCCAGCGTGTGGGTGGTGGAGGACGCGGTGCTCGGGCAGGAGCCCGTCCGGCCCCGGAAGCTCGTAAACATGGCCCTGGCCTCGGTGCTGGGGCTGATGCTGGGCCTGGGGCTGGGATTCCTGCGGCAGGCGGTGGACCGCAGGCTGACGTCGGACGACGACGTGGGCGAGCTCCTGGGAGCCCCGATACTCACGCGGGTGCCCCGGCTTCCCGCCACCGCGGCCAACGGACCGCGACCCGCCACGCTGATCACCCACCATCAGGGCTCGTCGGTTCCGGCGGAGGCCTACCGGAACCTGCGCTCCTCCATCTTTTTCGCCGGCTTGGACACCACCCTCCGGAAGGACCTGGTGGTCACCAGCCCGGGTCCTCGGGACGGGAAGTCGGTGACCGCGAGCAACCTGGCCATCACCTTCGCCCAGCAGAAGCTCAAGACGCTGCTCATCGACGCGGACCTCCGCAGGAGCGCCCTGCACGAGACCTTCGAGGCCGAGCAGTCACCGGGTCTGTCGGAGTACCTGCAGGGCATCGTTCCCCTGGACAGCACCGTTGTGATGACCAAGGTACCCCGCCTCCTGCTCATCCCGGCGGGGCGCGTTCCCCCGAATCCGGCGGAGCTCCTGGGCAGCGACAGGATGGACACCATGCTCCGGCTGCTCCGGCGTTACTTCGAAGCCATCGTGGTGGACTCGCCCCCGGTGCTGGCGGTGACCGACGCCGCGGTGCTGGCCCACAAGGTCGGGAACGCGCTGCTGGTCGTGCGGCCCGGCCAGACCCACCGGCACGCCGCGGACGAAGCCATCTCCCGGCTCAGGATGGTGGGGGCCAGGGTGCACGGCGTCGTGGTGAACGACTCGGATGGTGGCGCGAGCTACGGATACGCGCAGACGTATTACGGGGCGCGACCCTGAGTTCGCTGGCACGGCGCCCTCAATGCTGGTCCCGTGACATCCCGGATGGGCCCGAGGGGCGAGCCGCCGCGGTGGGGGGGAGCCCGCGGGCTGCTTGCCGGTGGGGCCGGGAGCGTGGGCGTGAAGGGAGGCTACCTGGCGCTCCAGCTCGCGGCGGCCATCCTTCTCGCTCGATGGCTGGGACCCGAGGACTTCGGGACCTTCTCCTTCGCGCTGGCCATGGTCGCCCTCCTTACGATCCCGGCGCAGCTCGGCTTCCCGGGCCTCCTCCTGAGGATGGTCCCCATCCACCTGGCGCGATCCGAGCTCGGCACCCTCCGCGGCCTGGCGGCCCGCTCGGTCCAGCTCGTGGCCCTCGCGTCCGTGGTGGTCGCCGCGGCTTGGCTGCTGACGCTCGGCCCGATCGGGGTGAGGCTCGGGGACATGCCCTCGGGCCCCCTGACCCTGGCCGCCGGCTTGATCCCCCTCGTGGCTCTGATTGTGCTGGCCCAGAACGCCCTCGTCGGGCTCGGGCGCCCGGTCCTGGGGCAGGTCCCGGGCCAGCTCGTCCGCCCCGGCGCCTTCCTCCTGGCGCTCTTCCTCAT
>JBDHGI010000459.1:0-2316 GCA_039589955.1 Gemmatimonadota bacterium
GGGGACGGGCTTGTTCGCCTCCCACCGCGCCCAGGCGGTCGCGCCCGCAAGGATCACAATCCAGGCCAGGCCGATCCACACCACCGTGCGTAGAGTGTCAGCGATCAGCCGCTGCTGAGCCGGCGTCATTCCCGTTCCGGCCTCCCACATCTCCGGGCCGCCCAAGCCGGCCCGCCCCCCAAACTGCCGGAATAGGGTAGCTAATCCTGGCGGCCTACTCGACGCCGACCAGACGGACTCCGGAGGCGGTCATGCCGAGCTCGCGGCGCGGTCCCTTGACCTTGGAGGGGTCGCCCCCCGGTGACTCTTCCTCGTAGTG
This sequence comes from Gemmatimonadota bacterium, assembly GCA_039589955.1. GTDB lineage: Bacteria > Gemmatimonadota > Gemmatimonadetes > Longimicrobiales > Gaopeijiaceae > SZUA-318. The sequence goes on from JBDHGI010000459.1 coordinate 320, forward strand.
GCGGGCGGTCTTCTCACTCAACGTCTCCGCCTTCACGATCCCCTCGACGTAGGCCTGCTTGCCGCTGCAATCCTTCGGTACGAAGAAGCCGTAGTCCTTGAAGCGAATCCGGACCGAGGCTTCCCCCTCCCGGAGAATCATCCAGCACCCCTTGCGCTGACACACTTCGGAGATGCGGCCACGGAGCAGGACCGGCTTCCCGGCGTACCGTTCCGGATTCCTGGCGACCTCACCAATCTCCGTGAGGCGTTCGAGGGTCAGGCCCGCTCCGAAGTCCTTGCCTGCCGGAACCGATGACTCAGGCTCGGTCGCGAACGAGACCGAAGCCGAAATCAGCAGAAGGAGCGTCAGGACTGCCGGGGCCGGTTGCAACCACCCACCTCCGATCCATCGAGGATCATGATGCGGCTCAGTAAAAAAATGGAGCACGAGACCGGGCTCGAACCGGCGACATCCACGTTGGCAACGTGGTGCTCTACCAACTGAGCTACTCGTGCTCTTGTTCTATGGTGCGGCGCGGGCCGGAGACCGTCAAGAGACGGGGCCGTCGGGTCCCTCCCCCCGGCCCAGGTAGGCCGCGAAGTAGTCCCAGCCCGACCAGACCGTGAGGCCGGTGGCGATCACGAGGAGCGCCAGGCCGAGCGCGTGCATCGGCAGGCCGAGGAAGGAATGGTGGATCAGCAGTCCGGTGAGGGCCGCGATCTGGAATCCGGTCTTCCACTTTCCGAGCATCGACGCCTGAAGCAGGACCCCCTCGGCCGACGCCATCGCGCGGAGACTCGTGACGCCCACCTCCCGGACGAGGATCGCGACGACGAGCGGAACCGCCCAGAGCGGTACACGCGCGAGTGCGACGACGACGATGAAGGCAATCGTGACGAGGAGCTTGTCGGCGAGTGGATCGAGGAGCTTCCCGATCCGCGTCACCTCTCCGCCGCGCCGCGCGAGGTAGCCATCGAGAAGGTCGGTTAGGGATACCGCGAGGAAGCCGACACCGGCGATCGCACTCGCCGTCTCGCCCTGAAACGCGAGAAGCAAAAGCAGGAAAGGACCCGCGGCGATTCGTGACAGCGTCACCGCATTCGGCAGGTTCCAGAAGCGCTCCCGGCGGAGAGACCGCACGGCTGCTCGTCGACTAGCGGAAGTGGCGATCATAGGCGTGTGAGAGGCTCATTACGCGCTTGACGAACTGACGCGTCTCGGGGAAGGGTGGAACTCCCCGATGCTTCTCGACGGCCCGCTGCCCGGCGTTGTATGCCGCGAGAGCGAGCTCTACATCCCCCCGGTTCTTGCGCATGAGATACCGCAGGTAGCGCGTGCCTCCCTCGATGTTGTGCCACGGGTTGAAGGGGTCGTCCACCCCGAGGGAGCGTGCGGTATTCGGCATGAGCTGCATGAGCCCCAGGGCCCCTGCCCGGGAGACCGCCTTGGGATTGAAGGCCGATTCCACGTGAACGACCGCCTTCACCAGGCCCGGGGAGAGACCGTGCTCCCGCGTGGCGTGGGCGATTGCCCCATCGAAGACGTCGGGGGCCTTCAGGGTCTCCCGGTAGGCCTCCGGCGGGATCTTGGCCGGGGCCGAGGGCTTGTAGAGCTTGTACCCGTCGTGAGCGCGGTAATCCCGCACGTGGATGACCCCACGCGCATCCTCGAAGACCCAGAGGCCCGCACGCGCCTCCCCGCTCGCGAGGAGCATCGCCGCGGTCAGGGCCAGCGCGAGGAGTCTCGAAACGCCGATCATGGGTCCTCCGGGGCCGAAACGACCCGCCTCTAAATCGGCTTTCCAGGGGAAAGGTTGAGAGGGCGGCCTGCGCTCTCCTGCCGCCCCGGGACCCTCCCGGAGGTTCGCGACGGGAGATACACTGCCGGGCCAGTGCAGCACGAGTGCGACTTCCTGGTCCTCGGCAGTGGAATCGCGGGGCTCTCCTTCGCGCTCCAGATGGCCCCCCACGGAGCGGTTTCGGGGGTCACGAAAAAGGGGAGCGCCGAGTCGGCCA
>JBDHGI010000460.1:0-2315 GCA_039589955.1 Gemmatimonadota bacterium
TGGGCAGGCTCGAGGATGCGCTCCGCTACTATCGACAGGCAGCGTCCCAGTCCCCCGTGCTGAGCGCCACATGGGGATCCCTCGCCCGTGTCTTCGACGGGCTTGGCTGGGCGGACAGCGCCCTTTGGGCGGCGCGAAGGCACGACGAGCACGGTGACTGGGGGCCGCTCGACGTTCCACTCCTGCCGGCGGTTCTGGCCGACAGGGGACGTTTCGAGGAGGCCACCGCATCCCTCGGCGCCTGGGCCGAAATCCAGTCGAGGCGCCAGAACATTCGCGGCGCGCTCATAGCTCACACGCACCTCGGCGAGCTCTACCTACGCCGGGAGAAGCCGGATTCGGCCCTCGTCCACACCCTTCGAGCCGAGAGCCTCGCGGTCGGCCACAATCAGCTGGAGGAGCTCATCGAGGCACGCCGTCTCATGGGCGAGGCGATGATGCGCTCGGGGAGTGTGGACGATGGGCTCGCCACGCTCCACCAGGTAGCGGACATGGCGAGGGCGTTTCCCACGAATGATGCGGTGATGCGAACCCATGTGGCGCTGGGTACCGCCCTGGCCAGGGTAGGCCGCCGCGGCGAAGCCCTACAAGCGCTCGCGATGGCCACGGAGGTTGTCGAGGAAACGAGCGCGGGCCTCGAGGAGGATGTGGATCGCGCTCGGTATCGCGCCCGCAACCTCGACCCCTTCGAGGTGGCCATCGGCTTGTTGCTCGAGGCCAGCCCCATTGATGCGGAAGCGGTCGTCCACTGGAGCCAGCGCCGAAAGGGAGCGGCCCTGGCGCAGTCCGCGGCACGAGCTCTCGGATACGGCCGTGGTCGGGTCGAGGCGATGACCGTTGGCGATATCCGTCGGGCGCTGGGACCGGGAGAGGCGCTCCTCGACTACGTCGTGCTCGACAGCGTCGTGGCCGTCACCGTAGTGGCAGAGGAGCAGGCTGAAACACTCATCCTACCCATTCACCCTCAGCATCTCCACACACTCGTCGATCGCTTGCGCCGTCCCATGACGACGAGCTACGCCGGACGGATCGACCTCGCGAGGGCCAACTTCAACACGGAAGCCGCGAGGGAGCTGTTCCGGACGATCATGATGCCGGGGTTGTCGTTGCTGGGAGATGTCAGGCGGCTTGTGGTGGTGCCCGACGGCTCGATCCATGACACTCCGCTGGATGCGCTGTCGACGGGGCCGACCACCGCCCTCGTGGACGACTACGAGGTCGTCGAGCTTCCCTCGATCCGTTTCCTTGGCCAGCGCCCCCTAAGTGGCGAGGCCCTCGATCCGGCGGCCAGTGTGATGGTGCTCGCCGGCGATGCGCCGGGCGTGAACGACGAGGTCGCCTCGATCGGTGCGGCTTGGCACGCCGGTCGTGTCGCCGTGCGGCTGGGTGCACGGGCAAGCGAGACCTTCGCGCGACGCGGGGCCACAAGCTATCAGATCATCCACTTCGCGTCGCATGCAGTGGCGGATGCTGGCGACCCGCTCGCCTCCCACATCCGCCTCGCAGCCGACACCGCCAATGACGGGTTCCTGCACGCTTCCGAGATCGTCGACACGGGCATGCCCGTCCAGCTCGCCGTGCTCAGCGCGTGTGAGACGGCAGCAGGCCGTTTCCTGCGAGGAGAGGGTCTCATGAGCCTCGGTCGCGCGTTCCTCGCCGGCGGGGCACAGGGTGTTGTCGGTACGCTCTGGCCGGTGGGCCCGGCCACGGCCGGGCTCATGGAAGCGTTCTACGCGCGCCTCGCCGCCGGGGCGGCACCTGCCGCCGCGCTACGCGAAGCCAAGCTCGATCTCCGCCGAGAGCCGGCCACCGCACATCCCTTCTTCTGGGGAGGCTTCGTCTTCATGGCCGGCGCCGGGAAGCGCGACTGAGCTCGTACCCCCGTCCGCCGGCAGGTGTCACGAAGCGAGCCCCCCGCCGACAAACAGGTAGGTGAGCGCCATGGGGAGCAGGACTAGGATACCCGCGGCGCAGCGTCTGCGGGCAGTCGAAGTCTCCTTGGCGCGACCGAGCGTGCGCAGCTTAGGGTGAAGCTCGACGGGGCAATGAGGACCGCAAGCGGTGCGGAATTCGGCTCGCAATCTGGAGGGCGTTGGCGAGGGAGGCGCGAGTAGCGGATGAGCACGGATGTATCAGGTTCTTGTTCGCGGGGGTCGCGAATGGAACGATTGGCGACGGTGCTTACACCAGGCGGGAGCCTCTGGAGCAGGGTGTTGCCAATGGGGGTCGCGGCCCTCGTCGCAGCCGTGGGGGCCTGCGACTCCGGCCACCCCCCGACCCAGCCACCGGTGCCGCAGATCGGTCTGGCGCCCACG
>JBDHGI010000461.1:0-2313 GCA_039589955.1 Gemmatimonadota bacterium
GTCACTTCGACCTGGGCGCCATCGGCAGGGAGCTGGGCTACCCCATGTTCATGAAGCCGTACGACGGCGGGGGATGGCGGGCTGTGAGCCGACTGGAGGACGAGTCGGCTCTCAGGGAGAGCTACGACCGGAGCGGCAAGCTGGTCATGCTCCTGCAGGCCGCGGTCGATCCCTTCGACCGCTTCGTACGCTGCATCGGTTTGGGACCGCAGACCCACGTGGTCCTGTACGACCCGAAGGCGCCCCTCCACGACCGGTACACCGTGGCGCACGGCTTCCTCTCGCCGGAGGAGCGTCGTCTCATCGACAGCACCACGCTGATCATCAACGCGTTCTTCCGGTGGGACTTCAACTCCTGCGAGCTCCTCCACAGGGAGGGCACCTGGCACCCCATCGACTTCGCCAACCCTTGCCCGGATTCCCAGGTCACGTCGCTCCACTACCACTTCCCCTGGCTCATCAAGGCGAACATCCGGTGGGCGGTGTTCTCGGCGACCCTGGGACGGAAGCTCCGGCCGCTGGAGTGGGACCGCTTCTTTGGCGCCGTGGAAGAGGGGATGACGCTCCAGGAGCGCATCGACGCGCTGCTTCCCCTGGTCCATGCCCACTTCGACACCGACGCCTTCGACGAGTTCTGCGACACGCATCTCGCGGACCTGGACGCGGTTACCCACGAGTGGTTCGGCACGGAGGACGCTCGGGATGCCGTGCGCCGGAAGGTGGCCGCCCTCTTCCCGCCTCACGAGGTCGAGGAGTTCACCGACGTGTTCTTCCAACGCATTCAGCAGTGGCGGGCCGACGACGCCGCGGGAGTCCAGCCGTGAAGGAGCGGACCTCGTGGGTGAGTCCCCGCCTGGGCAGGGAAGTGAGCCTCGTGCGCTGGGGCACCTTCGGCCGCCCCGTCCTCATCTTCCCCACCGCCGGCGGAGACGCCGAGGAGATCGAGCGTTTCCACATCATCGACACGCTGAAGGACCATCTGGCGGCGGGGACCCTCAAGATCTTCTCCGTGGACAACATGGCGGGCCGCTCGATGCTGGCGCAGGAAGGCTCCCTCGCTCATCGCATGTGGGTGCTGAACGAGTTCCAACACGTCCTCCGGCACGAGGTGGTGCCGGCCATCTGCGCCGACTGCCGGACGCGCGACATCGGCATCGCCACCGCCGGGTCCTCCATCGGGGCGTTCCAGGCTCTGTCGGCGATCTGCCGGTTCCCCGACGTGTTCACCCGGGCCCTGTGCATGAGCGGGACCTACGACCTGGAGCGGTTCCTCGGCGGTCCGCTCACCCAGGACTTCTGGTACGCATCTCCCCTCCACTGGCTCGGCGAGTGCTCCGACGAGGCGCTCCTGGACCGGCTGCGCTCACGCTTCGTGCTCCTCGCGTCGGGCGAAGGCAGAGCCGAGGACATCGGCGAGTCGTGGCGGGTCGCCGACGTGCTCGGCCGCCATGGCGTGCCGAATCGGGTGGACTCCTGGGGCCCCGACTGGGATCACGACTGGCCGCTGTGGCGCAACATGCTGCACCGTTACGCCGAGGAGCTCATCGGAGGGGAGTGAGGCGCCGCCCCACGGGCGGCCCGCCTACTCCATCCCCGGCGCGTCGTGCTCGAAGAGGGAGTGTGGCACCCCCGGAGCCTCCGAGGTGGTGGCGCCGGTGGCCCGATCCAGGATGGCCACCGTGCGATGGTACAGCTCCTCGGCCTCTTCGCGGCTGTTCCCGATGGATGTCACACCCAGCTTCCCGCACTGGGACAGGGCGCCGATCATGAAGAAGAGGACCCCGGAAAGGGTCAGGTGCTGGAAGTGCAGTCCGTGCTCCACCATGAGGTCGAGGAGGTCGTCGGGGAGCAGCCCCCGGTAGGCCGGTGATTTCAGGTTGTCCGTGGCGGAATAGAACTTCTCGCGGCCGTCCGCGGCCGTGTACAGACCGGTGGCGGGGTCCAGGCCCCCTCGCCCGAGGAACTCCAGCGCCATGAAGGGCGGCGTCGTGCCGCCCATGCGAAGGTTGATCTCCACCGCGCGCACGTCCCAGTCGCTGCCCCCGGAACGAGCCACCACGAAGTCGACGCCGAAGCGGCCGATGGCTCCGTTCCGGGCCAGGACCTCGCCGATCCTCAGGCCCTGTTCCGTGATCTCCGCCCTGTAGTCCTCCCGGGCCGGGAAGCGACAGCCCAAGTAGGCCTGACCCGTGGCGCCGCCCAGGACCTGGTCGTGGGTGGACACCAGGTGGAGCTCGCCCTTGGCGTGGATGCGCATCTGGACGTTGGGCGAGTGCACCTCCTCACCCTCCACCCACTCCTCCACCACACCGC
>JBDHGI010000462.1:0-2311 GCA_039589955.1 Gemmatimonadota bacterium
GGCTTGATGTCCCGGTGGACGATTCCGTGCTCGTGGGCATGTTGCAAGGCCCGTGCGATCTGCTGAGCGATCTTCGTGGCCACGTCGAGCGGGAGCTGATCCTCTCGATCGATTCTGTCCGCCAAGGTCTCGCCCTCGACGTAGGGCATGACGTAGTACGGCACCCCCTGCACCTCCCCTGAGTCATAGAGTTGCAGGATGTTGGGGTGCACGAGGTTGGCGGCGACTCCGATCTCCTGGTGGAAGCGCTCTCCCTCCAATGCCGGAGCCAGCTCCGGCCGGAGCACCTTGATGGCCACAGATCGGTTGTGCCGAAGGTCCGTCGCCAGGTATACCATCGCCATGCCACCCGATCCCACGATGTCTTCGACCGAGTAGCGGTCACCGAGGGCCGTCTGCAGCCTCGCTCGCAGCGGATCAGTCACGAGGTCGCACCGAGGTCGGTTCGCCCTGCCAGCACACCGAGCACACGGTCACGAGGGGTGCCGGAAGGCAGAGGCGGGAAGAGCGTCGCATGGGCGATCATGTGTGGTCGTCGCCCCGGGGGCAAGGATGCGGGCGGAGGCGTGCGAGCTGCGCGGGCGAGCCCCTCGCGCTGTGGGAGGGCCCGACCCTAGGCGCGCTCGAAGACCTCGTCCACCGTCCGGTCGAACGTCTCCGCAATGAGCATGGCCAGCCCCAGGGAAGGTACGTACTTCCCCGCCTCCAGCATGGCGATGGTCTGGCGGGTGCAGCCGACGCGATCGGCCAGCTCCTGCTGTGTCATCTCGCCGTGCTCGAAGCGCAGCTTTCGGATGTCGTTCCTGATCCTAACCTTCCGCATCGCCCCTCCACATCGCGTATCCCAGCAGGATACCCGCCGAGTGCGAGACGAGGTAGACGACGAACGTCGACCAGAACACGATGGACGGGAACGCGATGGGGACCTGGCCGACCTCCCAGTACGCCTCGGTGAGCCCGATGGACCAGGCCGCGACACACATGACCGTCAGCCCGCCCTGGATCTCCGAGGCCCGGACCAGGATCTGCCGGTCCCTCTCGTCGATGGCCACCTCCCCCCCGCGCCCCCGGCGCATGAGAAGGGTCAACGCCACGTAGGCGAGGAGCCCACTGAGGAGCACCGCCGTGAACAGCAGACGCTCTCCACGGTCCTCCATCATGGTCACGGGATCGGTGCGCAGCAGGATCCAGAGCAGCGCCCCGCACCAGACCACACCGAAGGCCAGGACCCACCGGGCCCGCCGCTGCAGCGGCGTGTCCGGCAGCTCGCCGAGCTCGTCGTCAGCCCCCCGCCCGCGGAAGGCCGGCGCCAGGTACCAGGACAGGCCCAGCAGGAAGAGCACCGCGGCGAAGATCACCACCATCATGTAGACGTTCACGCTCTCGCTCCTTTCGTTTCAGGTGTCTCCCAGGCGTCGCCGGGCCCGAGGACGACGACCTCCGCCCCGATTCCCTCTTGCCGGAGCCGCCGGGCGAATCCCTCCGGCGAGTGACGGGTCCTCAGCACCGGGGACCGGGGCTGAACGCCCAGGTGGATGGGGATGACGACGCCAGCGCCCAGATCACGCGCGGCCCCGGTGGCGCCCCTCTCGCCCATGGTCATGGGGATGCGGAAGGTGGTCACCGGCATGAGCGCCACGTCCAGTCGGAAGGTGGCGCCGATCCTCCGCATGAACGGCCGGTGATAGGTGTCGCCCGCGAAGTAGACGCTGCGGCCCCCTCCCTCAACCACGAATCCGACGGTTCGGGCCATGTGGAGGGCGGGTACCGCCGTGACCTTCACGTCTTCGACGGTGGTGCTGCTCCAGGGTCTGAGCCCCACCACGTGTTGTGCCCCTTTCAGGCGGGCGAGCCAGGGCACGCTGGCCAGCACGGGCGTCGACGACGGCAGGCTCCGGAGGTAGCGGCGGTCGACGTGGTCCCAGTGGAGGTGGGACAGCAGGACCGCGTCCACCTCGGGCACCTCGCCCCAGGACAGGGCCGGCGTGTCCACCCGTGCGTACGCGATGTGGCCCCACGATCCGAAATACGGGTCGGTGATGAGGCGGACCCCGGAGACCTCCAGGAGCACGGTGCTGTGGCCGATCATGGTGACGCGCATGCTCTGCCTCCACGCGGGGCTGCGTATCGAATCCCATTCCAAGGTAAGAAATATGTTACGTTGTGTAAACTATTTTGTATATTTGACCGCCCTTTTAGAGGGTCTGGTGCTGTCCTTTTGAGCGGGCTGATTCGGCGTTTCGCCGCAGGAACGGTCGGCTTCCTCCCCACATCGCACCCCCGCACCGTGGGCTAGCATATTGCCTGCGGG
>JBDHGI010000463.1:0-2256 GCA_039589955.1 Gemmatimonadota bacterium
ACCGGACCCCGAGTCGTCTGGACCTCCTTCGCGGGAGCGCCGCGATACACCGTCTGATCGAGACCGGACTCGGTGAAGGCCGTCTGGACCACCCGGTCCGAGCGGTCGAGCAGCGTGAGAACGGGATCGTACGGGCGGTCGTCCGTGGCGTTCTCGTACTTCATGTTCCAGTTGCCCTGCTTCTCGTCCCACCGCGAACCGGAGCTCCCCTTCGGGACGACGAAGTCGCCACTGGCCTCGTCGATGTTGACGAACTTCCACTCGCCGTTGGAGATGTCACCGTACTGGGTGAGCTCGTTGGCTCGCAGCAACCGGCCCGGCCTGTAGCCGTCACCGTCCGGATCGAGCTTCACGAGGAAGGGGCTGTCCGTGTACTTCTTGACGTAGTCGATGAAGTACGGGGTCTTCTTCTCGTGGTGGAACTCCTTCAGGATCACGTGGGTGGTGGCCATCCAGAATGCGCCGTCGCTGCCGGCGTGGAGGGGCACCCACTGGTCCGCGTACTTACAGACCTGGCTGAAGTCGGGCGAGAAGACCACGGCTTTCGTGCCGTTGTGTCGGGACTCGGCGAAGAAGTGGCAGTCGGGTGTACGCGTCATGTTCAAACAGGCACCCATATCCGCGATCATCTTCGCGTTGTACCAGTCGGCGCTCTCGCATACGTCAGTCTGCTCTCCCCAAATCTCCGGGAACGCCGTGGGGAGATCACAATACCAGTCGTAGAAGCTGAGATTGACGCCCCCGAAGAGCTGGAGAAAGCGACCGCCGGCCGCGTAGCTCATCATGGACATCGCGGGGATGGGGCTGAACCCGATGACTCGGTCCGGGCCGTACTCCTCGGCGGTGCTGATGTTGGCAACGCCCATGAGCTCCATGACCTCGTCCCAGGTCGCCCTGCGGAACCCACCCTTGCCGCGCGCGGTCTGGTAGGATCGACGGGCGCTTTCGTCTGCCTGGAGCGCCTTCCAGGCCTTCATGGGATCACCGGTCTCGCGCTTCTTCGCCCTGTACGCGTCGATGAGCGCCGAGCGGATGAGGGGGTACTTGATGCGCAGCGGGCTGTAGAGGTACCACGAGTACGAGATGCCACGCTGGCATCCGCGGGGCTCGTACGGCGGCAGGGAGTCCTCGAGCAACGGGTAGTCGAGCTGCTGCGTTTCCCAGGTGACGATCCCGTCCTTCACGTGGATCTGCCAGGAGCAGCCACCGGTGCAGTTCACTCCGTGGGTACTGCGCACGATCCGGTCGTGCTGAAACCGGTTCTTGTAGAACTCCTCCCACTTGCGGGTCTGTGGCGAGATAATGTCTTTGATCCAACCCATCGGTCGTTTCCTGGCTGATCGTGGTCTGTCTGTCTATCGGGCCGCAAGACGTGCGACGTTTCGGTCGGACGGCCCCGCTGTCGGCTCAGGTGGACTTCACCTGCCTGTCGTAGATCGCCTGATTCACCGAGGCCCTCATGCGGCCGCTCCACATCATCGAGTAAAGGCCCAGGAGGATCGCCGCGCCAATGATGCCGGCGACGAAGAGGTTCCGGCCGTAATCCCCGGGCTGATGGAAGGCCTGCTCCGCGTCAGCCCGCTCAAGGAAGCCGACCAGAGCCACCACCTCCTCGTCGGTGAGGGGCTTGTCCTGGTAGGCCCTCTGCATGACCGGGAACGGTGGACTTCCGATGATGGCCCGAACGCCTGGGCCACCCAGTCGCGAAAAGACCGTGGTGAGCTCGATCGCAAGCACGCCCCCACCGATAACCGCGTCGTGGGTCACATCGTGACACGAGTTGCACGTCGGGCCACCGTTCGTGAATCGTGTGGTCCCCTGGAACAGGTTCTGCCCCAGGGCAATCTGCTCTTCGCTCACCGGCCCAGCGGGCGCTTCTCGGGCCGGTTCAGCCGACGGGCCCTCCTGCATGTAGGCAATGACCGCCCTCACCTGCTCCGCCGAAAGAGGAAGGTCCGGCATGATGAGTCCGGGGTACTCCTCCGCGAGCGAGACGGCAATGGAGTCCCCCGACGCGATCAAAGCCTCGGAGCGCTGGACGAACTCGATGATCCAGGCCTCGGTGCGGCGCTCGGCCACTCCCTGCAGATCCGGTCCGACCAGGCGTCCCCCGCCGATGGTGTGGCACGCGACGCAGTAGGTGCCGAAGATCTCTGAGCCTTCCTGCGCCTGAGGCTGGGCGGCCCCCGGGGCTGCCAGAAAGACCAGGAGGCCGGCAATGACGATGCCGCGCGCAGCGGCTCCCTCCCCCTGCCG
>JBDHGI010000464.1:0-2251 GCA_039589955.1 Gemmatimonadota bacterium
GATGGACCAGCCGCCGACCTTGCCCGAGAGCTTGACGGCCCCCGCGATGGTGGTCGACTCCGGTGCGTCGACCCAGTCGTGGTCCAGGTCCACCGACGGCTCCTTGCCGATGCGGCGGGAGAAGAAGTACTCGGGGGCGGTGGCCGATTCCAGTGCGCGCAGCCGCCCGAAGCGGAAGAGGTCCTCGCCCTCCACGAAGAAGGGTCGCTTCTCGTCGAACCGCGTCTCGAAGTCCGTGAGGTTGACCTCGGCCGGGTCCGCCTCCACCTGCCCGAAATCGGGATTCACGGTGGCGTTCAGGACGAGGCCGCCGGTCACCCGGTACTTGAGCTCGAAGCCCGCGTCGCCGCCGTAGCTCCTCCCGTCATGGAAGGGATCTCCGTCCTCCACAGGAAGGTAGTCGGCCCTCACCACGGTGTGGGGAAGCAGCTCCAGCCGCCTGGACGTCTCGATCGTGCCGAGCCCCGTGAGGTGACCGTACCGGTTCACCCCGGCCTGCTGCTCCTTGGGGGTGAAGGCGAAGTAGCTGGTCTCCTGCTTGCGCACGATGTGCCGGACGAGCTGGATCCCCCACACGGGCTCGAACTGGCGCCGGTATCGGAGCTGCGACAGGGGGATGCGAAGCTCGGCGCTCCACCCCAGCGAATCGACGGAGGCCGCCGCCTGCCAAACGCCATCCCACGACTCGTCCTCTTCCCCCGCGGCGCCGATGACCACGTCGCGGATGGCTCCGGCGGGCGTCACGGCGAATCCGAACGCGGTGAGATGGTCGTGGTAGCTGTCCACGAACACCTGGAACCAGTCGCTGTCGTCGATGGAGGCGTCCCTACGGGACAGCCGAGCCACGATCCCACCGGGATCCCGATCGAACAGCCGGGCGCCGACGTAGAGGGCGTCCACCCCGATGAGCACGCGGACCTCGGTGAGCTCCGAGGCCGGCTGGCCCTCGAGGGGATCGAGCTGGGTGAACCTGCTGGCCGCTTCGGCGTCATCCCAATCGGCCTCGTCCAGCACGCCGTCGACGACGATGACGTCCGTGACCTCGCCCGCCTCCAGGGCAGGCGCGGCTTCCTGGCGGCCGGATGCCGCGCCGACCTGGGCCTGCAGGGCGGCCAAGAGAACCATGACGGCGCTCATCGGCCCTCCGGCAGCCGGGACCTCCCGCGAGGGGGTCGGGGTCCGGCACCTGGCTCGACTCGCCGTCCGCGGGGGGCTCGTTCCATGACGCTTGGCGGGGGGAGTGATGACCCAACATGGGCTGGACGGGAGCGGGATGCCAGGCTTTCTTCTTCGCGTGAGCAGGAAGCCTCCCTCGGCCGAGGCCCCGAGCACGGCCGCCGCCTCCGCGCCCCACCCAGGTGCGTCCATCGAGGAGATCCTCGAGCTCCTCGACTTCGGGCGGGCCAGGGAGGCCGTGGCATCCGTCGCCCGGATCACGCCCCTGCTCCCTGCCGAGCAGCTGAGCGAGCGGGCCGGAGCGCCGGTCTACCTCAAGCTGGAGAATCTCCAGCGCACGGGATCGTTCAAGATCCGCGGCGCCGCCTCTCGCCTCGCGACGCTCTCCGAACGGGAGCGCGAGCTGGGGGTCGTGGCGTGCTCCAGCGGCAATCACGGCCGGGCGGTGGCCTTCGTGGCCCGACGCCTCGGCATACCCGCCACCGTGTGCGTGCCCGAGTGGGTGGACCCGGTCAAGCTGTCCGGCATCCGGAGCCAGGGCGCCGAGACGCTCCTGGTGGGCTCCAACTTCGACGACTCCGAGGATCGGGCCATCCGCCTGGCCCGGGACACCGGTCGGTCCTACATCTCCGCCTACGACGACCTGGGCGTCATCGCGGGGCAGGGCACCCTCGCGCTCGAGGTGATGGACGCCCTGGGCGGGCCTCCGGGGGCCCTCCTGGCGCCCCTGTCCGGGGGAGGCCTCGCGGGCGGCATCGCGGCGGCATTCCAGCGGCGCACCGGATCGAGCGAGGCCGTCGTGGCGGTGTCGGCGGAGCGCGCGCGGAGCCTTCAGGCCAGCGTGGCGGCGGGCCGCCCGCTCCAGCTCCCCGAGGAGGAGACGCTGGCGAGCGCCCTCAGCGGCGGCCTTCGACGGGACAACCGCTACTCCTTCCCCCTCGTCCGGGATCTGATCACGGCCCACGTGACCGTGACGGAAGATGAGATCAAAGAAGCCATCCTCCATCTCTTCAACGACTTCCACGTTGTCGCCGAGGGAGGGGGCGCCGTGGCGGTCGCCGCCATCCTCGCGGGG
>JBDHGI010000465.1:0-2250 GCA_039589955.1 Gemmatimonadota bacterium
GGAGGGTTCTGTGATCTCCGCGCCGTCCAGCAGCGCCACCGTCGAGTACGAGGGTGCGCCGGAGATCGCGGCCCCGCTCGACACGCCGACCAGCAAGTCGGGCACCCAACCCGATGCCTGGACGTCCGGTGAGTACAACGACACGTCGCCGATGTTGCGTGAGGCGATGGGCAGTTCTTCGACCTCGGTCTCGTAGTTGAAGTTCTCGCCGACGACGGTCGTCTCGAGAGGGGTCGCCGCGGCGTATACGGTGACCTTTTCCTCCAACCCCTCGCCTTGCTTCAACGTGACCGCTAGGGGAACGGTTTGCCCCACCGTCAACCGCAGCGAGACCTGCACCGTCTGCTTGCCCGGCGCGGCGACGCTGACGGCGTACGGGCCGACCGGAAGCAGCGCGGCGAGGAACTGGCCGTTCGCGTCCGTTTGCGTGACGCGTTCTCCTTGCAGGGCCGGGGAGATCAAGCTCACCCGCGCCCCGTCGACCGGGTTAGCCTCCTCGTCGACCACCCTTCCGCTGACGCGGCCGGTCGTCTCGGCCTGGCCGAAGGCCAGGGTCGGGATCAGCAGAGCGATGGAAAGGAAGGAAACTGCTCGGTAAGTCATCCTGCGTCTCCTGTCTCTTCTCTCTTCGCTACCAGGTCGGGAGTTCCTTCCAACCCGGGAAGGGGCCGACGTCAAGGCGGTACCCCGTGAACGATGCTTCATCCCGCACGACGCGGTAATTGGTCAGTGCGTGCAGGCGTTCGATGAACTCGTCGCCGGGCAGGGCGCTGAACGGCTCTCCCTCCGGCATCGGCCAGAGCCGGAGCGTGGTGGACCCCGCAGTAGCGATCCATTGCCCTTCGGGATGCACCTCGAGCGCAAAGCCCACCGATTCTCTGGAACCGGCGAGCACGTGGGGCTCCTCACCCGTGATCGACCCGACCCGGATCGTGCCGTTCCAATCCGCGGTCACGACCTGCTGACCCGACGGGGTCAAGCGAACTCTGTCCACCACGATTCCGTGAGTCGCCAGATCCCAGGACTCGCCGCTTCTGAGGTCGTGGACAAAGGCGGTGCTCCTTGATCGCGAGGTCGCGGTCCGCACGCCCAGCACATACGGCTCGTGGAGCACGGGCCAACCGACGTCCCCGGCGACGACCAATTCGGAGTCCCCCGAATCGAGGTCCCAGACACGAATGCCACCACGCCCGCCGGAGACGAGACGTCCGTCCGACATGAAGTCCGAAAGGGTCATGCCCTTACCGTCTCCCGCGTCCAGGACCTGGAGCAGTTCCCCGGTTCCCGAATCCCAGATGCGGATCACGGCGTCGTCGCCGCCGAGCTTGGACCCACCGGCCGCGGCGACGCGTCGTCCGTCAGCGTCGAAGCTGGGAAAGGCACCCGACTCGAAGCCCCTCAGCTCCGTCGTCGCCCCGCTCTCGACATCGACGACCACGACCCGCCCGTCCCATAGTCCGGTCACGACTCGGCTTCCATCGGGAGATACATCGGGAAAAAACAGCGGTGTCGTTCTCGTGTCGTAGAGGATCCGACCCGCGTCGCCGCCTCCGTCGGTGAGGGACCAGAGCCGGAGTTTTCCGTCCCACGACGTCGAGACGAGCCAATCGCCCTGTGGGTGGAACGCCACGCCCAGGAACCCGTCCGGCTGCCGCCGCAGAACGTGAGACCAGGAGCGGCTCAGCGGTGCGATCCACACCCGCCCGTCCGCCACGGCGAGCCACGCGCCCCCGGGATGGAGTGCCGGCAAGGTCATGCCCCTGGTCCCCCCGATCCGCACCGGCATCGGCTCGGTGCCGGTGGGCGCCGACAGGTCCCAGAGCAACGCGGCCAGGGCACCCGAGTCGATTGCAGCCATCCACCGGCCCTCCGGGTCGAAGCGAATCTGCCGCGAGCGAACCGCAGGCTTGTCCCGAAACACCTCCAGGGGAGCGTGGAACGAGCGCAGCGGTCTGTCGGATGGGCCGGAGCGGGACCACAGTCGGATCACGCCGCCCGAGTCGTCGATCCTCTCGAACGTCGCGATGCGCAGCCCGTCGGGGTGATAGAGCAAACGACCGATATCCGTGGCGGCGGCCACGAGGCGTCGAGGAGCAGCGCTCTTCAGTGCGCCCAGCGGAAGCTCCCAGACGTTCGGCCCCTCGGCCCAGGCCAGTCGCTCACCGGCGGGGTCGACGTCGAATCGCATCAGGGCAAAAGGATCCCCGAGCGATTCCGGGCGGGTCCACACGCCGAGGCTCTCCGCCTCGC
>JBDHGI010000466.1:0-3074 GCA_039589955.1 Gemmatimonadota bacterium
GCCGGCCCCCGTGTGCACGCCCCAGAGAGCGGTCGCCCCGGGCAGTGCTTCGAAGGGCAGCTCGCTCTCGTCGACGAAGTAGTCGGGCTTCGGGCCGCCCCCGGCGCCGGCCAGTGCCGACGGGGCGCCGAGAGACATGGCGAGGGTCAGGGCACCTGCGAGTAAGAACACCTGGCGAGATGAGGCAGTGAGCGGTCGCATCCGGGGTTCCTCCGAAATGTGGATGTTGTTGGCCGACCACGGTACTCGCATCGAGGACGGCCTGTCGAGGAAAAGCGCCCCACAACCCCGCGGGTGGACGAGACCCCGGATCACCCGGATCCAGGACCGAGAATGCGGCTCGGGCCGAGCTCCCCTGCCGCCTGGTCCGGCGTCCCACCGAGCACCCCCGGGGCGTGCACCGCCAGGAGGCGAGCTTCGAAGCTGTCGAGCTACTCCGGCCGCATGGGCTCCTTCCCCGGGGCGCGGGTGCTGAGAGGCACCGGGGAGTGGCTCCCATGCGCTCGTCTCGTCTCCGGACCATCGATCTGCTCGCCACGGCGTGCGCCCCCGCTGCCCCCGCCGCGGCGGGGACCCCCGGCAATACCGACGATTCCCAGGACGCCACGACCCAGTATTGGGGGAGCGGTTCGGCGAATCCGAAACGCCCAGTCAACGTGCCCGACGTGGGACCCACGGGCCCGGGCGACGACTCGCTCCAGATCAGTATCCTGTCGCCGCATGCACATCGGGGCCGCGCTGGCGGCTCCAGGGGAAGAACATCTTGATCCGATTCGTGCCGTGGGTGATCGGTGTGATCCTCGTCGCCGTGGCGGTTGGCGCCTGGCTCGAGAGCCGCGACCAGGGAAGGTTTGGGAGCTTCATCGATCGGCGCGCGGGACGCAAGATCGACGAGGCGATCGAAGAGACCAAGAAGGATCTCCGAGACGACTGAGCGCCCCGCGTGACCCGCCGGCGATCCCCGTATGGGTTCGACAGAAGCTCGATACGGGTTCCCCGGAAAGGAACGCAGTCTTCTCGCCCTACCCCGACACGCCGGGACGTGGTGGCACGGAGTCGATTGAATCTACAGGGGTGCACCTCGCTTGCTTTGGCGATGGCCTGTGCGAGGTTCCGCCGGTCGGGTCTCGGTATTCGTATCCAGCCCGAGTCGGGCGAGCTTTGCGCGGCGAAGCCCCGCTCTGAGTGAGCGAATTCGGAGGACACCATGGGCAGGTTTCGGTTCGATGAGGACTACCGGTACATGATGCCGGCCCATTTCGGCGGTCTGAAGTTCGTTACCACGACGACGACCTATCGGGATGTGACCAGCCTTCTCGTCCAGTATCGGACGCAGAAGGACGCGGTCGAGGCCTACGTGCCGGAAGCTCTCGAGGTCACGGACCCGACGATCACTGTGGCCTTCGTCATGAACCGCGGCGTCGATTGGCTGGCCGGCGGCGTCTACAACCTCGTTGCCGTCAACGTTCCGGTTCGCTTCGACGGCGAGGTGGATCACGTCGAAGGTGGCTTTTCCCTGGTCGTGTGGGAGAACAAGGTGGCGCCGATCCTTCCGGGTCGCGAGGCGACCGGCATCCCCAAGGTCGGCGCCCAGATCGAAGAGGCGCGATACCTACCGGGGCGATGGACGGCGGAGGCCGCCTACGAGGGCAACACCTTCCTCGAGATGAGCCTCGAGGAAGGAGAAGATCTCCCGGATTCGGCGATCGCGGAGTGGAACGAGCGGAGCCGGGAAACCGACTGGATCGGCTGGCGCTACATTCCGAACGTTTCGGGCCCCGGTGCAGCCCTGAATCACGCCACGACATACCCTCAAGGCAGCGTGGTGAAGAGCGTCAAGAGCTGCCGGGGCGCGATCGCGTGGAAGACCCTCACGTGGTTGCAGGCACCGACTCAGGCTCACATCGTCAACGCGTTGGCGGGTCTGCCGATCCTGGACGTGACGGCCGCCTTCGTGACCCGGGGCGAGTCCATCCTGCTCGGGGACAAGGCGCGGGCGTTGCGGTAGGCAGACCGGACGGCCGGACGCATTCAGCTCCGGCCGAGACGCCAGATCACGGCGAGGACGATCAGGCCGCCCGCGACCAGCAGTCCGGCGGCGGGGAGGGCGGGCACCGGGGGAGGCCGCGGCAGCTCGTCGTCGCCAAAGCCCGGGAGTTCGGGCAGCGCGCCCGGCGCCGGCCGTAGGATGACGACGATCTCATCACCCGGTGGCACCGGGGCGGGTGTCGGGATCTCCACGCTCAGCCCCAGCAGACGGCAGTCGCACTCCACCGGATCGCAGAACATGTCGTTGCCGACCCCGTTCACGTCCGCCTGACCGCAGACGCCGGCGCCGCAACTCGCAGGCGCACAGAAGGGCTGAGCGCCGGGGGCCGGCATCAGGATCACCATGATCTCGTCGCCGACCACGGATCCGTTCTGTTCGAAGGTCACGCGCGTGTCCATGGGCAGGGGGAGAGAGTTCTGCTCGAAGAGCTGGACGCGAAGGTTGGCGCGGATGATGCTGCCCGGCCCGGCGGGGTCGGGCTCGACGTCGAAGCTCTCGAGGGTGCGGTTCCAGCTCCCGAAGGCCAGGATTCGAATGTCATCGCTCGGATCGGAGTCCGGAAGCGCGCCCGGCGCGGGTCGCAACAATACCATGATCTCGTCTTCGGGTTGTAGCGGCACCATCGGCAGTGCGAACTCGAGCGCGGGCGATGCGCACTCGCACACCGCGCCTTCCGGGCGACAGCCCATCACGCCGCTCGCACCGTCGAAGCTGCCCCCGCCACAGGATCCTCCGCACGCTGCGGGAGCGCAGCTGCTCGGTGTCGTGCCCGTCACGCCAACGGGGACGACTCCGCCTCCGACCGTGGCGCCATTCACCCGCACCTCGACCTCGGTGCTCACGTCGCCAGGCGTGCTGGAGTCAGCGCCAGAGGCGAGGATCTCGAAGCGCGCCCTGACGTCGTACTCACCGGACGTGGCCGTGTCGTCGATCAGGATGCCGGTGACCTGACGATTCCAGTCCGTTCCCTGGGCGTCGCAGGGCCAGCTCGATAGCGCGGTGACCAGAAGCCCGAGAAAGACGT
>JBDHGI010000467.1:0-2232 GCA_039589955.1 Gemmatimonadota bacterium
CGCCCAGGGACGAGAAGGCGGGGATGTCCGCCACCAGCTTGGGCGCGCCCGCGAGCTCGCGGCCCGCGATGACCGGGGCGCTCGAGCTCTCCCACTGCATGAGGGCGTAGTCGCCTTCGAGGTGGTCGCGCTGGCCGTCGAAACGCGGCGACACGTCGACCGACACGACGTTGTAGCCCCCGCCCGCGAGGCCGACGCAGCCCGACAGCTGGAGGTAGCGCACCGAGAGCACGGGGGGGTCGGCGGCCCTGAATCCCGGCGGGAGGTACGGCGCCACGGCCGAGCGATCGATCGGGCTGGTGAACACGAGACCGACGGCGCTCTCGTAGTGGACCGTCAACCCGTCCCAGCCCGGCACGAGGGGGCCGAAATGGACGGGCATGTAGTAGCTCTTCCCCGGTTCGAACTCGAAGCTGGGCATGGATCCCTCCTGACCGCGGCTCTTCCCGGAGGCCGCTTCGCTCGTTGACCACGAGCAAGTGCAACATACGTGTTGTAATTAGTAAGTGCAACATATATGTTGGATTTTTTCCCGGCCGACTGGCCGCGGGGCTCTGTCGGGGTCGCCGCCCTGCGGGCACGCCCAGGAGGAGCCATGAGCCACAGGATCAGCCACGCGGGCCTGCTCGTACCCGACATCGAGCCGGCCGCCGAAGTCTGGACGCGGGCGTTCGGCCTGGAGCCTTGGGCCCTCGGCATCTGGCACGCGGTCGAGGAGGGGGTGCGGACGTTGATGCTCCCCGTCGGGGCCACCGCCAGCGTCGAGCTTCTGGAGAGCGTCGACCCGGCCACTCCGTTTCGGGAGGCACTCGCGGCGGGGCGCGGCCTCTACCACGTCTCCCTGCGCGTGGCCGACCTGGACGAGACGGTACGGCGGCTGCGAGCTGCCGGGTCGTGGGTTCAGGTGCGACCCGCCGGAGAGGTCCTGCGGCTGCGTCGCGGCTGGGTCGATCCGGCGTCCGCCTGCGGGGCCCCCATCGAGCTGGTCGACGAGCACGAGATCCTCGCGCTGGGCCTGCCCGCCTCCGGGCCGTCGCCCCCGACGGGGGTCTTCGAGCGCTTCAGCCAGGTCGGGCATCTGGTTGCCGATCTAGAGGCGGCGCTGTGCTTCTATCGGGATGCACTCGGTCTGGAGCCGGAGGCCGAGGCGCCAGCCGCGTGGACCGAAGAGGGCGGGCGCGCTCTCCGCTTCCGTGTGGGCGACGGACCGGGGCTCGAAGTGGTCGAGCTGTCGGACGCGCGCGGCCCGCTGTGGCCACACCTCCAGCGACACGGCCCGGGCCTGGCCTATCTGGGCATGGAGGTCGCCGACCTGGACCGGGCCCTCGAAGCGCTGTCGGCACGCGATCTGTGGCTCCAGCAGAGGCCCCGTGGCGAAGCTCTGCCCAGGCGCGTCTGGATCCACCCCCGCTCCACCCACGGAGCGCTGCTCCGACTCACCGAGGCCGCGTGACATGCTCTCCTTCAGATACTGCCCTGCGCACCCTGCCAGTAGAAATCGCGCAGCTTCCGTTTGTAGATCTTCCCGTTGTCCTCGCGAGGCAGCCCCGCCCGGAACTCGATGCGACGGGGCACCTTGTAGCGGGCCAGCCGACCTCGGAGCTCCTGGCGGACGCGCTCCTCCGTCACCGAGCTGCCTGGCAGAGGCTCGATCACCGCGAGCAGCGACTCTCCAAATTCGGGATCCGGCACACCGAACACGGCACAGTCCGAGACACCCTCGATTCCCATCAACGCCGATTCGATCTCGGCCGGGTAGATATTCACTCCCCCGGAGATCACCATGTCGCGCTTCCGATCGCAGAGGAAGAGGAAGCCCTCCGGGTCCAGGTACCCCATGTCGCCGAGCGTGATCAGGCCCTGCCTCTCGATCTCAGCGCGCTCGGCCTCGCGGCCGTGGTACGTGAACTCGGGATTGGTCGAACTATGGATGAAGACCTCGCCCACCTGGCCCGGGGGGAGCTCGAGGCCCCGCTCGTCGAGGATCCGGATCTTCGAGCCCTCCAGGGGCTGGCCGACCGTCCCCGGGCGTGTGAGCCACTCCTCGCTGCTGCAGGCGGTGGCGGGTCCCGACTCGGTACCGCCGTAGAGCTCCCAGATCACCGGCCCCCACCACTCGATCATCCTCCTCTTCACGTCCGGTGGGCAGGGCGCCGCGTTGTGCACGACGTGCGTCAGTGAGCTCAGGTCGAAGCGCCCCTGTTCCTCCTTCGGCAGCCGGAGCAGCCTCAC
>JBDHGI010000468.1:0-2227 GCA_039589955.1 Gemmatimonadota bacterium
ACGTCCGAGCGCCCGGTGAGGTCCTTCTCCGCCGTCGCCTGCTCCGGACTCATGTAGTACGGCGTCCCCAGGCTCATCCCCGTCTCGGTCATCCGGCCCCCGGCCGCCGCGCTCACCGCCAGCGCGATCCCGAAGTCTGCCAACATGGGGCGGCCGTCGTGGAGCAGGATGTTCTCCGGCTTGATGTCCCGGTGGATCACCCCTCGCCGGTGCGCGTAGTCCAGGGCGTCGGCCACCTCCCGGGCGATGCGCACCCCCTCCTCCACCGACAGGTGCTTCTCCCGGTCGAGCTTGTCCCGCAGCGTCTCTCCCTCGACGTACGGCATGACGTAGAACAGGAAGCCATCGGCCGCCCCCGAGTCGAAGAGGGGGAGGATGTGGGGGTGCTGCAGCTGGGCGGTGGTGGTGATCTCCTGGATGAAGCGCTCGGCTCCGAGGACGGCGGCCAGCTCGGACTTCAGGACCTTGATGGCCACCTGCCGCTGGTGACGGAGGTCCTCGGCCAGGTAGACCGTGGCCATGCCGCCCTCGCCGAGCGGACGCTCCATGCGGTAGCGGTCGGCCAGGGCTGTGGTCAGGCGGGAGGGCAGGACGGTCATGGAGGGGGGATTATGGGCCGAGGGCCTTGCAGTTCGCCAGATTCACGTGTTCCCCATTTCGCCATGGGCCTGCTCCAGAGCGTCCGGGACATTGCGTGGACCGCCGAACCGGCCTTCGGCCCGAATTATTGATGTGATGTAATGCTGTGATTACACTTCATTCCATGATCCGCACGCAGATTCAGCTCACCGCGGAGCAGGCGCGACGCGTTCGTGCCCTGGCCCGCCGGGAGGGTGTCTCCATGGCCGAGATCATCCGGCGGGGAGTGGAGGCCGTGCTTGCTTCGGCCGAGCCGGCCCGGGGCGACGTGTGGGAGAGGGCGGCGACGCTGGTGGGGGCCTTCGCCGACATCCACGGCGCCGCGGATGTCGCCGAGCGCCACGACGCGTACCTGACCGAGTCGTTCGAGTGAGCGCGGTCTTCGTCGACACGTCCGCCATCTACGCCCTCCTGGTCGTGACCGACGCATTCCACCCGCAGGCCCGCGGGGCGTTCGCCGACCTTCGTGCGAGCAACGCGCGGCTGCTCACCACGTCGTACGTGCTCGTCGAGAGCTACGCGCTCCTGCAGCGGCGCGTCGGCGTGGAGGCCGTGGCGGCCTTCCGGGAGCGCTTCGCCCCGCTGCTGGAGGTGGTCTGGGTCGGCGCCACGCTGCACGAGCAAGGCCTGGACGACCTGGGACGCCGCGGGTCCACGACGGTCAGCCTGGTCGATGCGGTCTCCTTCGCCGCGATGCGCGAGGCGGGCGCCGACACCGCCTTCGCCTTCGACGCTCACTTCGCGGACGAGGGCTTCGCGGTGCTCGCATAGCCGCCACCGCGCCATCCTGCGCGTCCTCATGCCTCCCGCTCCTCCGCCGCCTCCCACGCCACCAACGCCTCCCAACGCGGCTTGACCTCGTCCAGGATTCCCCGGAAGGGAGGGTGGCTCCGCAGATCCTCCAGGAACGGGCTGGTCTCGGCCAGGTTCGGATAGTGGGTCAGGCCCATGTCCGTGGCCCTGCGGATCCAGGTCACGGCCTCGTCCTTCATGCCCAGGAGGGTATAGCCCTGGGCGAGCATCTTGGCGGAGAACTCGTTGCTGATCCCGTGCTCCACCTCCGGCGTGACGTGCCGTAGAGCCTGCGCGCCGTCCCCGGCCAAGGCCCCGGCGAGGAAGAGGGCGAGGCCCCGCTCCGCGGCGATGGACAGCTTCGCTCCGGTCCCGGCCAGGATCTCGCGGGCTTCGTCCCGGAAGCCGCCCTCGGCGATCTGCCATCCTGCGATGACGTGGAGCATGGAGGCCTCGACGGGCATCAGCTCGATGGCCCGGCGGCCTGGCGGGGCAGCCTCCTCCAAGGGGCCATTGAACCACCGGTACGAGCTCACCACCAGCGGTGTCATGGGATTGAGCGGGTCGATGCGCGACAGCTCCTCCACGATGGGCCCGTGCTTCTGCAGCCCCGAGGAGTTGGAGTAGCGCAGGAGCTCCAGGAGGACGTTCGAGTCGCCGGGCACGAGGCTGCGGGCGCGGTAGAGGTCCCGAAGGGCCTCCTGCCTCTTCCCCTGAAGCCCCAGGGCCAGTCCTCTCACGAACAGGGCGACTCCGTGACCCGGGTCCTGGTCGAGCGCCCGGCCCACGAGCTCCA
>JBDHGI010000469.1:0-2225 GCA_039589955.1 Gemmatimonadota bacterium
GGAGCAAGGTCCTCTACGTCGACGAGATGACGGGAGCCATCGATCTCGTCATCCACCCCGAGGATCCCTCCACGCTCTACGCCGCAACCTGGCAGCGCGTGCGCAAGAAGTGGAACGACCCCAGGAACGAGCCCCACTTCACCGGCAGCGGCATCTGGAAGAGCACAGACGGGGGCGAGACCTGGAGCGCCATCAACGAGGGGCTGCCCGAGGCCCGCTATCGGGGCCGCATCGGCATCGACATCGCCCGGTCCCGGCCCGAGACCCTCTACGCGTTCGTGGACAACTACGAGATCGCCCGGCAGCCCGATCCGGACGAGGAGCTCGACGCGTACGGCAGGCCCCGAGGCGGGATCATCCGGGGTGCGACAGTCTACCGGTCCGACGACGCCGGAGCTTCGTGGCGCCGCGTCAGCGAGTACGACGACTACATGGAGAGCCTGTCGGGCACCTACGGGTGGGTGTTCGGGCAGATGCGGGTGGATCCCAACGACCCCGAGACCATCTACGTGATGGGGCTCGCCCTCAACGTGTCCAATGACGGGGGCAGGACGTTCCGTCGTCTGACCGGGATGCACGGCGACCACCACGGTCTCTGGATCGACCCGGCCAACTCCGACTACCTCGTGAATACCAACGACGGGGGCGCCTACGTTTCGTACGACGGCGGGGAGAACTGGCGGAGCTTCACCGACGAGCTCCCCATGGTCCAGTTCTTCAATGTGAACTACGACATGGACGATCCCTTCCGAGTCTTCGGGTCCGTGCAGGATCACGGAAGCTACCGGGGCGTGGTCGACCTGAGCCGCGGACGGCACGACATTCCGGCCGTGGAGTGGGAGGGCGCGCCCGGCGGTGAGGGCAGCCACCATGCCATCGATCCCACGGATCCGAGCGTCGTGTATTCGGCGGGCTTCTACGGAACCATCTCCCGCACCGACATCGAGACCGGGGAGCGGGCGGCCATCGTGCCCAGGGCTCCCGAGGGCGAGCTGGCCTACCGGGGCCAGTGGCTGGCCCCCTTCATCATCTCCCCCCACAACCCGCGGATCATCTACCACGGCATGAACCATGTCTTCCGCTCGTGGGACCGCGGAGATGAATGGGAGCGGATCAGCCCGGACCTGTCCCGGAACCTGGTGGACGAGCTCGGCGACATCCCCTTCCAGACCGTCACGGCGCTCTCGGAGTCGCCCCTGAGGCTCGGCCTTCTCTATGCCGGCACCGACGACGGGCGGGTCCATGTGACGCGGAACGGAGGTGAGACCTGGACGGACATCTCCCGCGGCCTCCAACCCGACCGCTTCACGTCGCGCATCGTGGCCTCGGCCTACGAAGAGGGGACCGTCTACCTCACCCAGAACGGGAGGCGGAGCGACGACTTCGCCCCCTACGTGTGGATGTCCGCCGACTACGGGCGCACGTGGCGCAGCATCGCCGGCAACATCCCCTTCGGGCCAGTGAACGTCATCCGTGAGGACCCACGCAATCCCGATCTGCTCTACGTGGGTACCGACGTGAGCGTTTACGTGTCCCTGGATCGGGGCGCGGCCTGGCACACGCTGGCCCAGGATCTGCCCAGCACCTTCGTGCACGACCTGGTGGTGCATCCGCGGGACGACATTCTGGTGACCGCCACCCATGGGCGTGGGATGTACGCGTTCGACGTGCGCCAGCTCCAGCAGCTCACGTCACCGATCATCGCCGAGGCCGTCCGCGTGTTCGAGGCCGAGAATGGCAGGCTGCCCGGCGGGGGAGGCTTCGGCGGCGGCGGCGGCTTCGGCGGGCGGGCGGCTCAGAGCGCCTGGGTCCACTATTGGCTGGCGGAGGACGCCTCCGTCACGGCCGTGGTGAAGGACGGCGGCGGAGAGACCGTCGCCACGCTCGAGCCCTCGGGACGCGCAGGCCTGCACCAGGTGGAGTGGGATCTGGAGCGCGACGGCGGGGCGGAAGACCAGGGCCAGGGGTTCCGGCGGCGTCGGAACTTCGTCGCGCCGGGCCGCTACACGGTGGAGCTCACCGTGGACGGGACCGTCCACCCGGTGGCGATCACGGTGGACCGGTAGAGGTCGGAGGCACGAGCGGGAGAGCCCGGACCCGGGCTCTCCCGCCACGCGGCTGCAGGGGTCTACGGTGTTCCCGCCCAGACCGTCACTTCCTCCCCCTGCCTCCTTTCTTACTGCCCTCCTCCTCGCAGTTGCTCCGGTGGGGCGGGTAGGAGTACT
>JBDHGI010000470.1:0-2209 GCA_039589955.1 Gemmatimonadota bacterium
CGCGAACTCACTCGCCGTCCTGAACCGATCCGCCGGTACCTTCTCCAGCGCCCTGCGGATCGCCCCATCGACGTTTGCGGGCACGGTCCGTCTCGTCTTCGTCGCCGAGACCGGCTCCGCCCGGATGATCTTACCGAGGATCGCCTGCGGGGTGCTGCCCGTGTACGGCGGCTCACCCACGAGCACCTCGTACAGCACGCAGCCGAGCGCGTAGATGTCCGTCGCCGGTCCGACCGTCTGATCGCCCGTCGCCTGCTCCGGGCTCATGTAGTGCGGTGTACCGAGGCTGAGGCCCGTCTCGGTGAGCCTGCCCCCACCCCCTCCGCTCACCGCCAGCGCGATCCCGAAGTCCGAGATCAGAGGCTCACCCTTACTCAGCAGGATGTTCGCGGGCTTGATGTCCCTGTGGATCACGCCCTGCTCGTGGGCGGCCTGCAGCGCAGCGGCAATCTTCGTCGCGATCCCGACGGCCTCGTCCACCGGGAGCTGTTTCTCCCGATTCAGGCGCTCCCGGAGGGACTCTCCCTCCACGTGCGGCATCACGTAGTAGAGGAAGCCGCCGGCCTCTCCCGAGTCGAACAGCGGCAGGATGTGCGGGTGCTGCAGGTTGGCCGTCGTCTTGATCTCGGCAAGGAAGCGATCGGCCCCGACGACGGCAGCCAGCTCGGGCCTCAGCACCTTCAGCGCGACCTTCCGCTCGTGCTTCAGGTCAGCCGCCAGATAGACGGTCGCCATCCCTCCCTCACCGAGCTCGCGCTCGATGCGGTAGCGGCCTTCCAGGGCAGCGTTCAGGCGGTGGATCGGATTCTCGGACATGGGCAGGGTCCTACCAGCCTGGGCAGTGGTCCACCAACCTAGGATGGACCCGCCAGGTTTGCACCGAGTCTCGAGGGCGAGCGGGGACCTCGACTTCTTCCGAGTGCCACCCAGTTCTGACCACCTGGCCTGACCTAACCTGAGTGTTTCGGGCCCCAGTTGGGGTCTCATCGGCCCTTTCCGGCCCGAAACTCACCGAGACGAAAGAGCCGGAAGCCCTTGCCGTACAAGGACTCCCGGCCAGTGCCCCGCCAGGGACCCGAACCCCGAACCTACTGACTACGTAACCCCCATCCCCGAGTTCGGGGAATACCGCCCCGGTACCTCAGCCGCAGATCGCACACGTTTAGAGAATCGGACACCCGGGTACGTTCGATCAATCCATCGGCGGAGGCGTCCGCCGCGAACGCTCCGGTGTGGACTTCCCGGAACCGGGCCATCACGTACGCCGGGCCACCACGAAGGGGAGTCTCACGACGACCGCGGCAAGGCTGCACCAGAGCAGCCCGAGGTTTCCGGTCGGGATTCCGGCGTCCAGGGTCACGGCCACGGTCGCGAAGACGCCGAGCAAAAGCGCGCTCCGCACGCGGGCGTCGACCAGCACCTCCCCATCCACATCCCCTCGACTTCGAGGTGTCGGGGAGAACAGCGCCGCGCCCAGGGCCAGGACGGCAAGCAAGAGGAGAAGGAGAGGTCGGTGGGGCACCTGGATGCCCGGCGTGCCCATCACGAGTCGTAGGGTCGTCAGGGCCAGGAGTAACGCGGACATGGCCAGATGGTTGCGACGCTCGACCCGGCCGAGGGCCGCCGGCAGGGCAGCATCGAGCGCGTACGCAGCGGATCCCACCAGGCCGAGGGGCCAGCCCACAGCCCAGGCGGCGAAGGCGAAGAACGGCGGAACCAGCAGCTCATCGATCGGCTCCATTGCCTTTCCGGTGCTGCGATTCACAAGGCGGAGCGCAACGAGCAGAACGACCGGAATGAACAGGGACTGGCTCCCGAGAGCGAACCATGCCACGCCGGCCAGCGCGGCAGCCAAGAAGGCGCCGACCTCGTCGTCGGGGGCCAGCTCGCGGGTGAGGGCCCACGCCAGAAAGACGGTGATCGCCGCGTTGACGCCCAGGAGCCCGCCGTCCAACCACTCCGAGTCCCCGCGCAGGCTGAGCAGGGTGGCGACGACGAGCGCAAGCGAGGCGAGGAGCAAGATGGCCGCATTGGTCGGGAACGACGGATCGACGGATCGGCCGAGGCCCGTGAAGCGATAAACGAAGTGGGTGGAGCGCGTCCGGCTCATCTACGGGTCTTTCTGCCTTCGAGGAGGTGGGTGGTCAGTGATGCCCCCCCGTCGAGAGTTCCACCGGGGGGCGGCTACCCCACGACCTGATCCTCATCC
>JBDHGI010000471.1:0-2190 GCA_039589955.1 Gemmatimonadota bacterium
AGGGGCGGTCGTCGATCGCAAGCTCTCGCGCTTCCATTGCTAGCCGGCCTCGCTACGAGCTTCAGTAGAGTCGAGACGTGGCGCGGTGGCGTAGGTATGACCCATCTGTTGCCGACCCTTTCGGTTGCCGGTGCCTCATTCGTCATTCCATGCTCCGTTTCCACGTCCCGCTCGTCAAACCGGACGTGCGGTTTTCCCGCATCCGGCTTTCGGACAAGGACTCACGCGTTCGCCCACGGAAGGCTGCGCGTTCGCGGCGCGAGCCGGACCAGGCCGAGCTCGTGGTGGAGGTAGTCGTCGGGGAATCGTGAGGTCCCCCGACTCGCCACCTTGTGCTTCGCGCATAGCCACTGTCGGAGCCTCTCGCACGTGTGCATCTCCACACGGCGGTAGACCTTGCTCACCGGGCCCAGGCGGAAGTAGTTCGACCAGCCAACCAGGAGTCGGTTGAGCCGTACCACGCGCTCGCTGGCGTCGAGGAGCAGCCACCGGCGGCCGGTCATGTCGCTGATCTCGCGACAGACCCGCTGAACCGCCTTGCGAGACGGGCGCGTACCTACATAGGCCCGACCCGTCCGAGTTGAGTAGCAGCGGCCGATGGTGTAGCCCAGGAAGTCGACCGATTCGTCCGGCAAGGTGCGAAGCTGGGTCTTGGTCTCATTCACCGTCAGCTTCAGCTTCTCCATCATGCTCCGCATGGCCACCATCGCGGCCTCTCCACTTCCACGGCAACAGATCACGAGATCGTCCGCATAGGAGACTACCCGCGCCTGCAGGCGCGACTCGTACCCCCGCTTCTTCCACCCCAGGATGAACCGGCGCATGTAGAGGTTCGCCAACAGCGGCGAGATCGGAGCCCCTTGCGGGCAGCCCCGTCCTCGGTCCTTGTTGCGAGTCGTTCGATGCTTGCGACCCCGATCGTCGATCTCCTCCACCGGCGCTTCGAGCCACATCTTGATCAGATGCAGCATGTGCCGATCGCTCACGCGACGGGCCACCGATTTCATCAGCTCGGCGTGCGGGATCTCATCGAAGTACCCCTTCAGGTCCGCGTCCACGACCTCCGTATGCCCCGTATTCAGCAACTGGTGCACCGCTTGCACGGCATCCAGCGCACTGCGGCCCCGCCGATAGGCGTACTGCTCGGGCGACAGGTCGGCCTCGAAGATCGGTTCGAGGACGAGTACCGCCGCCGTCTGCACCACCCGGTCCCGGACCGTCGGGATCCCTAGCGGTCGCCGGGTTCCGTCGGGCTTCGGGATCCAGACCCGCCGCACGGCTTGGGGTCGGTAGCTCTTGTTCCTGAGCTCTTCCGTCAGTTCTCCCAGCCACCGATCCATCCCAGACGCCTCGATGTCCTCGAAACGCTCCCCATCCACCCCAGGCGCACCACCATGGCCGCGGCACAGCCGGTAGGCAAACTCGAGAACGTCATCGCGGTACACCTTGTCGTACAGGGTGTAGAACCGATACCCGGGAGATCCCTTCGCTTTGGCGTGCAGCGCCGCCTGCAACTTCTCAACCTTCTCCGGAGTTCGTAGGCTCATCGCCAATCTCCCGGCTCTCGCTGCTTCCTGCGCTGACCTTGAACCAGGGCCCCTTCCCTCCACCGGCATTACCCGGCTTCCCCGGTACTACGGGCCCCTCCGCCACCCCGACAGGCCCGGCCTGTCCCTCGCGGGAGTCCGGTTGGTGGTCACGCGCCACCAACCGTGGGGGCTTCCAGTGTTGCGTCCAATCCCCGTTTGCATGCATGCCAGCACCACTACCCCGATGGGATCCCTGGCTGCTGTCGCTCTTCCACGCCAGAGACGGCGGCCTTCCCTGTTATCCAGGCAGGTCGGCTCCCACATCACCCTTTTCGAGGCCTGCTCAGCGTTCACTCACGTTCCGGCCTGCATGCTCGCCAAGCCGCCCAAGGCGGCCCTCTGCACCGAAGGCTTCGGTCGTCTTGTCACCTCCACGACCGCTCCGATTGCTACCGGCTGGAGCGACCAGTTGCCGGGTGGGACTCTCACCCACTGAGGAATGGCGCCTTGGCACGGCGCACTGGATGATCCGGGCTAGAGGCGCAGCCTCTAGCGGGTGACCAGGAGCGAGACGGATTCGCGGCTCCAGTCGAGGGCGCGGAGCCAGGAGAAGAAGTCGCCGGGCTCGTTGTTGGGGAAGATTCCCAGCAGGAGCACCGCC
>JBDHGI010000472.1:0-2183 GCA_039589955.1 Gemmatimonadota bacterium
CACCGACGTGTGGGTCCCACGTCGCTGCCGATACGCGTCGACGACCGTGGGGAGGTCCTCCTGGAGCTCGGCGAAGCGGGCCAGCTCTTCCGGTGAACCGAGGGACTCGAGGTTGAGGCCGTGCACGTCTCCCTTCCGGCGTAGGACGATTCGATGGCTGGCGCGTCCCGGGGCGGAGGACGCCGCGCTAGGTTCGAGCCGAGCGGGCACCGTGCTGTCCAGGCCGTCGGCGAAGGACACGACGCCCACGCTCTCGAAGTGGAGCGCCGCCATGACGAAGAGCATGCGGTTGGCGTCGCGGGCGAGGCCCGATCACCTTGTCTGTCCCTACTCCCGCCCGTACAGTCTGTCCTGCTGGCATCGCCCAACGTAGACGACCCTCCTATGCGACCTGCCCCCGTCAGACTCCTCCGTTTCCGGACATTCGATTCTCGGCGACGAGGGGAGACCGAGCACCCTGCCGCGACCGTATGATGAACCGGCTGGAGCGGTGGCTGGAGGCCAATGGTCTGAAGCACCTGGTTCCCGTGTTCTCGGAGAACCGGATCGGGGCTGACGTGCTCGCGGATCTGACGGTCGAGGACCTCAAGGAGTTGGGTCTGCCACTCGGAGACCGTAAGCGACTCCTCAAAGCCATCGCCGCCGGGGTACCCCCGTCCACCGATGAGGAAGGGCGGGAGGACGCTTCCCCTGGTGAGGCCGAGGCTGAGCTCCGCCAGGTCACCATCGTCTTCATGGACCTCGTAGGGTCGACGGAACTCGCCAGCCGACTCGATCCAGAGGAGATGGCGGAGTTGATGGCAGCCTACCAGGACCGGTGCGTCGAGTCGGTGAGGAGGTGGGGCGGGCACCTGGCCGAGTTCCTGGGCGACGGCGCTGTGGTCTACTTCGGTTGGCCCCGGGCGTTCGAGGACGACGCGGAGCGGGCGGTTCGTGCCGCATTGGAATGCACCGAGGCCGTCGCCTCCCTCGAAAGAGGCGATGGCCAGCCCCTTTCGGCCCGAGCCGGCATCGCCACCGGGCTCGTCATGGTGGGAGAGATCAGGAGCGGTCATGGCCCAAGCCGTGAGGGCGTTGTGGGGGAGACGCCCAACGTCGCGGCTCGAGTGCAGAGCTTGGCGCCGCCGGGGGCTGTGGTCGTCACGGCCGAGACCCGAAAGCTCCTCGGCGATCGATTCACGTTGGACGCGCTCGGTCAGAAGATGGTCAAGGGCATCGACCGCCCTCTGGCCCTCTGGCGGGTGACGGGAACCCGGCGGAAGAGCAGGTTCGATGCCCGCACCGGAGACATGTTGCTCCCCATCGTGGGACGCCAGGCCGAGATCAGCCAGCTCAGGACGTGCTGGGATTCCGTGGTCAGGGGACGTGGCCATACCGCGCTTATCGAAGGCGAGGCCGGCATCGGGAAATCCCGACTCGTGAGAGCCGCGGCGGAGGACCTCGATCCAAAGCCCTCCCGGGTCATTACCCTGCAGTGTTCCCCGTACCACGTCGGAACCCCCCTCCTCCCGGTCATCGAGTGGCTCCGGGACGAGCTCGGCGTGGCGGTCGACGTTGACCCGACCATCGCTCTCGCTGACGTCAAGACCCTTCTCGCCGCAGGGGGGCACCCAGGGGAGGCCGTTCCACTTCTCGCCTCGCTTCTCTCGGTCCCGCTCTCCGACGACTACCAGGAGCCCAATCTGAGCCCGCAGCTCCGTCGATCCCGCACGATGGAGCTCCTGCTTGACCTCATGCTCCCGACCGAGGGTGATACGCCAGTGCTCGTGGCCGTCGAAGACCTTCACTGGGCCGACCCGACGACCCGGGCGATGCTGGAGCGCCTCACGGATCAGATTGTCGAGCGGCCGGTGATGCTCGTCATGACGTCGCGACCGGATGCGCCCACCGAATTCACCGACGAGGCGCTGCTCCGCATCACCCTCAAGCGGTTGGATTCCGCCGCCAGCTCCGAGTTGATTCGTGCGCTGAGCGGCACTGAGGTCGCCGACGGGGTGATCCAATCCATTCTCTCCTCAGCCGACGGCGTTCCCCTCTTCGTGGAGGAGCTGACCCTGGCCCTCAAGGAGTCCGGCAGGCTGGGGGGGGGCTCGGCCACGTCGTCGGCAGGCGCCGAGAGCCTTGGTGTTCCGACAACGCTCCAGGACCTCCTGTTGGCTCGCCTGGACAGCCTCACCAGGGCC
>JBDHGI010000473.1:0-2174 GCA_039589955.1 Gemmatimonadota bacterium
AGAGGTCCACGCCCCGCACATAGTCGATATGCGCGGCGTAGGTGCGCGGTGGGCCGGCGACGCCAGGAGGTGCGACGCGAGACGGCCGCCCGGGATCGACGATCCTGGCCAGCTCCACGAGAATCGGCTCGGTGATTGCCTGCATCGACTCTACTAAGTCGGCGAGGGGTCCTTCGACGGGGCCGATTGTGCTCACCAGCTCCGAGGTGGTCGCGTCCGTGACCTCCGCCTGGATCACCAGCGAGCTACCCTGAGGAAAGTAGGTACCCGTCACCACGTACCGGGCTCCGGTGCCAGCGTGGAAGTACTCGATGATGTCGGAGCCGGTGGGCCGATCGGCTGCCAGACCCTGAACCGATGAAGCGGGTGTCACCCACGTGATGCGGTTGCGCTGCACCTGGCCAGTGAGGTAATCGGCCATCACTAGGCCGAACACCTCAAGGGAGTCGATGCCACTCGGGTTCCTGAAGGGAACGACGACGAAGCCAGGCTCGACCTCGGCCCCATCCGCCCCGGCGGTCGCGGTGCCCTCACCAGCGACTTCTTCCCCACTCTGCCGGCTGACCGTCCACCATCCCCCGAGGCCCAGCAGGATGACCGCGGCAACCGCCCCGACCGCCCGCGTCCCCAGCCCGCGCCAGCGGGTCCGTGCGGGCCGCATCAGCGTGGGCGTGAGCCCCCCACTGGACGTGGCAAACAACTCCAGCTGGCCCAGGAGCTCCTGGGCGCTCTGCCACCGGTCCGCCGGCTTCTTCTCCAGACAGCGCATGATCACCGCGCCCAGCTCCGCCGACACCGCCGAGCGCCGTTCCGTCAGCCCCTTGGGCACTTCCGACACATGGGCGCTCAGGATCGCCTGAGGGCTCCGCCCCGCGAAGGGCGGCCGTCCCGTCAGCAGCTCGTAGCCCAACGCCCCCAGGGCGTAGATGTCCGCCCGGTGGTCGATGTGCTCGTCTGCCACCGCCTGCTCCGGCGCCATGTACGCCGGCGTCCCCAGGGCCACTCCCACAGTGGTGAGCCGGTGCCGTCCCGTGGCCTCGCTCACCGCCTTGGCCACCCCGAAGTCGGTCACCACCGCGTGACGGCCACTCAGCAGCACGTTGTCCGGCTTGATGTCCCGGTGGACGACCCCCATGGCGTGGGCCGCAGCCAGGGCGTCGGCCACCTCCTTGAGGATCGTCACCCCCTCACCTACCGGCAGCTCGCCTTCCCGAGCCAGGCGTTCCCGGAGGCTCTCCCCGTCGAGGTACGGCATCACATAGTAGAGGAAGCTGTCAGCCTCTCCGGAATCGAAGAGCGGCAGGATGTGAGGGTGGCTGAGGTTGGCCGCGACCTCGATCTCACGCAGGAAGCGTTCGGCCCCGAGCGCCTTGGACAGGTCGGGGTCGAGCACCTTCACGGCCACCCTTCGACGGTGCTTCAGGTCCTCGGCCAGGTAGACGGTGGCCATACCCCCGCGCCCGATCTCCCGCTCGATGCGGTAGCGATCCGCCAGGGCTGCCTGGAGCGCCTCCAGGACCTCGCTCGGGGTGGACGTCTGAGGACCCTCTTCTCCCAATGGCCGCACTCCCTCCAGCGCACGCCGAACGTCCGAGCCCCGCGCACTAGCGGCTTCCAGCAATGACTCCACCGCGCCACGTAACTCCTCGTCGTCTCCGCAGACTTCAGCCAGCCTCGCGGCCTGCCGGTCAGGATCGAGGTCAACCACCTCGTTGAAGAGATCGCGGATGCGGTCGGAACGGCCGGAGGTGCTCACGAGTCTCCCCACTCCCGCGCCAGCCAGGTCATCGCGAAGCGGAGGTCCCGCGCCACTGTTCCGTTCCACTCCATCCGCTCTACGTCCACGAGCCGGACGTAGGCTTCGTGCTGAACCGAGCCGGTGGAGTTGAGCGTGTGGTCCGGTCGCTCGCCCCGATGTCGGTCGTGTGCCAGCCGCCTCACCTCGTCGTAGACGACCGTCGCAACCCGGTCGAACGCACTCCGATCTCCGCCACTCCAGTTCAGCAGGAGTTGCGCAAGATCCGGATCAAAGGACGGAGCAAGCTGAGACGCCATGACTGTCACCTCGGGTAACCACCAGAGTCGAGGGGGGCAGGACAGTCGTACCTCATGCTACACGCGCCTCAGCGCCACAGCAATGCAATTCTCGATTCGCTCGCAGCCTGCACACGTTG
>JBDHGI010000474.1:0-4916 GCA_039589955.1 Gemmatimonadota bacterium
ATGCCGCCGAAGAAGCGTCCGCAGGTGAAGACGGACGAGGTTTTGGTCCTGCTCTACGGCATCCTCGCGCTAGCGATCATACTACTGCTGGTGGGGTTGCTGACCTGAGAGGTGCTCGCCTTAGGCCCTTGTTGGACGGAACTGTGCCGGACGGCCTACTCTAGATCCGCCGCCCGTGCCCGAAGCTCGCGGACGAGGGCTGGGATCGGGACTCCCGAGTCTTCGAGTGCCTGAAAGGCAGTGCCGCGCGCTTCCAATGCGCCTAGTAGAACGTGCGTCGAAGTCAGTCGGCTGGCGTCGCTCGCTAGGGCTTCGGCGACAGCCATTTCCAATACGCCAACACCAGAGGGGTGATAGGGGTACTCGCCTTGGCGCTCGCGGGTCGTGTTGGGTGGAAGCGTCACCTCAAGGCGATGCCGAACAGTCGATCGGTTGGTGCTCACCGCATCCATCGCTGCCGAAGCAGCTCCAGCGCTGAGGCCGAGAATACCGAGGAGGATGTGCTCTTCGCGGACCGCGTCATGCCCACGCCGCACCACCTCCTCTAAGGCAATGTCGAAGATTGATCGTGCGGGGTCCGAAGGGCTCAAGTCCAACAACCACCTCTCCTGCCGTTTCCTTTGCTCGGCCTTAGGGCGAGTGACGTCCGACGACGCCACGTCACCTGTAGACTCCCGTCTAGCGCCCATGCGTTTTCTGCCGGTCGATTAACCATGTCCCCCCGGAGCTCCAGCTGCAAGCCGAGGGGCGGCCGACCTCGGGTCATGGGGCGGAGCGATGGGCTGAACGCTCCGGAGGCGATCGCCGGGGCAGCGGTGGGCGACCATTCGGAAGCCGGACAGTCTGGACCACCGCCTCCGGAGCTCGTGCGAGTATTTGTGGCGCACTTCCCCACAGCTGAGGACAAAAGTACTACGGGTAGCCCCACGAGGTCCCAGGACTCCGGTTCGTTGCCAACCTTGTCGTAGACGGAGCGCAACCGGGTAATACCACGGTGCACCAGATACTGACCGCTCGAATCGGCCCGATATCTAGCCCATTCATCCGCATATGCTGCGGAGTGCATGGGGTTCAGGGATTCGTCGATCGGGGTCCGTGGCGGTGAGGACCGACGGTTGCTCCCGCGGTTACTCCCGCGGTTACGGGGCGACATCCCGCGGTTCCAGAGCGGCAGATTCCGGCAGGTGGATCAGGCAAGAACGGCAGATCGTGTTGCCCACCTGTGGGTTAGACGTGTTCTTGCCGTGATCCCAGGTACTTTGGGTCCGCCTGATAAGCGTGAGGTCGGTAGTTCGAGTCTACCCAGGCCCATAGGAGCCGCGAGTTCTTCCGAGAGAAGGTCTCGCGGCTCTTCCTGTGGAATCTCTGGCTGACTGGCGTCTTCAGGTTGCTGAGAATCCCTCCGAAGCCCTGCAGCCTAATCTGAAGGTCCCCCCATCGGAGCGGATTGGCCGGGCCAATTGACATGTCAGTTGGCACCTGGTGGCACTGGACCAGAGGAGGGGGGAAGATCCTAATCGTGGCGCAGGGCTTCTGAGGGATCGACCGACAGGCCTGGAGGAGGAAGTCACGGAGGTGCTCGGCCGACGGAAGTCGGAGCGAAAGGCAGCCGTGGACCCTGCGCCTGGATACCGCAACGGCTACGGCAAGCCGAGACGGCTGGCGATGAGCTCGGGCACGGTCACCGTCAGGCGACCTCGGGTCCGCGGCTTGGAGGAGCGCTTCGAGAGCCGAGTGCTGCCGCTGTTTGCCCGGCGGACGAAAGAGGTCGGGGAGCTGATTCCCGAGCTCTACCTGCACGGTCTGGCGGAGGGAGACTTCGAGTTGGCGCTGAGGGGCTTGTTGGGCGAAGGAGCGCCGCTGTCGAAGGCCTCGATCCGGCGACTCAGGGCGTCCTGGACGGAGGAGTTCGAGAGGTGGGCGAAGCGATCGCTTGCGGACCGGGAGGTGGTCTACATCTGGACCGATGGGATCTACGTGAAGGCAGGACTGGAGCGGGACAAGGCGGCGTTGCTGGTGGTGATGGGAGCCATGCGTGACGGGACGAAAGAGGTCTTGGCCGTCACGCCGGGCTACCGGGAATCGACGGAGTCCTGGTCCGAGGTCTTTCGGGACCTGAAGGCTCGAGGGCTCGGCACGCCCCAGCTCCTGGTGGCTGATGGGAACGCGGCGATCTGGGGTGGGGCTCGGGAAGTCTGGCCCGAGACGGCCGAGCAGCGGTGCTGGAATCACAAGATGAGGAACGTGCTGGACCGGCTGCCGAAGCGGGAGCAGCCTGAGGCCAAGGAGTTGCTGCGGGCTGTGGTCTACGCACCGACGCGGGCCGAGGCCGTGAAGGAGGGCGGTGCGTTCAAGAAGCGCTACGGTCCGTGGTATCCGAAGGCCGTCGAGGTGCTCGAGGACGAATGGGACCGGATGGTCACGTTCTACGACTTCCCCGAGGCCCATTGGAAGCATCTACGGACAACGAACGTGGTGGAGAGCCCGTTCGCTTCAGTGCGGCTCAGGACCACGGCAGCGAAGCGGTTCAAACGGGTCCAGAGCGCTACGGCCCTGATCTGGAAGCTCCTGACCGTGGCCGAGAAGCGGTTCCGAAGGCTCGACGCTCCCCACCTGCTCAGGGACGTGTTTGAAGGAAGGAAGTTCGTGGACGGAAAGCCCGTCCCATCACAGAAGCGGAAGGTCGCCGCCTGAGACGTTTACACACTTATTGACCCGACCTCTCCCTCCGAACCCCTGCAGCCTAATCTGAAGGTCCCCCGATTGGAGCGGATTGGCCGGGCCAATTGACATGTCAGTTGGCACCTGGTGGCACTGGACCAGAGGAGGGGGGAAGATCCTAATCGTGGCGCAGGGCTTCTGAGGGATCGACCGACAGGACAGGCATGAAGGCGGCGGCCAGAGCGATGGCCAAGAGCGCGGGACCCATCAAACCGAAAGCGATCGGATCCGTCGGCGTGACGCCGAAAAGGAGCCCCGACATCAGGCGGCCTAGAGCCAGGGCGCTCATGCCCCCGATCAGGATTCCCACGACCATGTCGATGACCGCCCGATTCAGCACAAGGCCCACCACGTGTGCCTTCCCACCCCCCAAGGCTACCCGGAGGCCGATCTCCCGGGTGCGACCGCTGGTCGCATAGGATATTACGCCGTAAACGCTCACGGTCGTCAGGAGGGCCGCGGTTCCGGCGAAAAGCAGCATGAGGGTGGTGATGAACCCCATCTCCCGCCGGTCCTCCTCCATGCTCTCGGCCATGGTGGAGACCTCGAAGCGCGCCCGGGTGGGATCCATCTCACGGACGATTTCCCGCACCTGACTGACCACGGCGGCCCTGTTGCCGGGGGCTCGTAGAAAGATGTTGGTTCGTGACAGGGGATTCTGATCCAGAGGGATGTAGACGTCCCTGAGGATCTCACTGTGAGTCCGACCGAGACCCCGCATGCGGGCATCGGACACCACCCCAACGACGGTGGGTGGCTCGGAGAACCCACCGACGACCCGCTGGCCGAGGGCGCGTTCCCCCGGCCAGAGTGCCCTGGCGGCAGCCTCGCTTACGACGATGCTGGGGGGAGCGTCCGCCTGGTCGGTTTCGTCGAGCATGCGTCCCTCGACGAGCTCCAGTCCCAGCCGCTCCAACGCTCCGGGGGTCACGAAGTGGATGAAGGTGTGCAGTCCGGCGAAGGAGGGGTCCGACTCCCGCCCTTCCGGCGTAATGACGCGGAAGAAGGAGCTGGACCCGGGCAGGCCTGGGCCCCAGAGCCCAGCGTCGCTGATGCCGCGGAGTCCCGCCAAACGTCCTTCCAGCTCGCGGTAGGTGACCCGGAGCTCTTCGCGGTTGTATTCCTCACCGTCCAGCAGGAGCTGCATGTAGACGAGGTCGTCGGTATCGAAGCCGTAGTCCGTGTGGTTGAACACGTACAGGCTGCGCACCACCAGGCCGGTCCCAGCCAGGACCGCTACGCTCACGGCGACCTGCGCGATGACCATGCCGCGCCGCAGGAGGTTCCGCTCGCGGCTGCTGCCACCCACACCCGCCTGTCGGATGGAGGCGTGTACGTCGCTCCGGGTGCTCCGTAGCACGGGCACGAGTCCGAAGAGGAGGGTCGTCGCCAGAGCCAGCAGCAGGGTCAAGATGAAGACGCTGCTGTGCACGGTCACCTCTGAGAAGGAGTACATGTTCAGGGGATTGCCGGCGAAGATGAGCTTGATGACCAACCAGGCCAGGCCCAATCCGACGCCACCGGCGACCAGTGTGATGGAGACGCCCTCGGCCAACGCCTGGTATGCGAACCTGACGGGTGTGGCTCCCAGGGCCGTGCGGACCGAGAACTCCTCGGAGCGTTCGACGAAACGAGCCACCAGCAGGAGCGTGACGCTGAGGCAGCTCAACAGAAAGACGAGTCCGGCGCCTACCCCCAGGACCGCAACCACCTGGTTCAACCTGCCGAAGTCGCCCCGTAGGTCTGAGAAGGAGGTGATGTGCGCTTCTGTGCCCGCGTTCGCCTCGGGGTACTCCTCCTGCAAGGCGAGGGACACGGCCCGCATGCCGGCCTGCGCCTGTTCGATCGTGACGCCATCCCTGAGCCGCCCCACCACAATCGACGTTTGGGCGCTCCGGCTCGTATAGATGCCCGCTGACGGCGCAAATCGTCCTCTCCCGTACGGCACAACGAGATCGAACGGCTCATGCAGCAACCAACGGGCTCTGGGCGACATGACCCCGGCCACGACATGGGGCTGGCCGCCCAGGTCGATGGCCGTCCCCTCGATGTCGGGATCCCCGCCGAACACGGATTGCCAGAAGCCATGGCTGAGTACAACCGCCGTTTCGCTCGAGGACGGCTGGTTGTCCTCCTCCACGAGAGGGCGCCCCAGGGTCATGTCGATGTCGAGGGCCTCGAAGAAGTAGGGATCG
>JBDHGI010000475.1:0-2099 GCA_039589955.1 Gemmatimonadota bacterium
GGAATGCGGGGCGGGACGCAGCTTCATGTCGGACTCAGCTCAGGTTGATGTTCACGCTGTAGATGGCCTGGAGCATGGCCAGGGCGATCAGGCCCACCAGGACTCCGAAGACGATGATCATGGCCGGCTCCAAGAGCGAGACCGCCACCTTCACCGTCCTCCTGACCTCCTTGTCGTAGGTGTCGGCCACCCGCACGCACATGCCGTCCAGCTGACCGCTCTCCTCGCCCACCGCGAGCATCTCCACCGCCAGCGGGGGCAGCGTCTTTCGTACACTCTCGGCCAGCGGATGTCCCTCAGCGACGGCAGCCGTCCCCCGCTCCAGGCCCTGCCCCACATGGAGGTTCTCCACCGAGGCCCGGGCGATGCGGAGCGAGGGCAGGAGGGGAAGCCCGTGGGTGAGGAGCAGCCCCAGGGTCCGGGTGAAGCGGGCCGCCAGGACCTTGAGCTCCAGATCCCCCAGGACGGGCCACGTCAGGCGGCTCCGGTGCCAGCGCAGGCGGTTGGCGGGCCTGCGCAGCCACTCCCGCCCGCCCAGCACCGATACCAGCAGGATGCCCAGAAGGAGCCACCAGAAGCGGCCCACGAAAGCGCCCGTGGCGATGAGCACCCGGGTAGTGAGGGGCATGGTGCCGCCGAAGTCCTCGAGGATGCCGGCGAAGCGGGGCACCACGAACAGCAAGAGCACGGCCACCCCGACCGCGGCCACCGCCGCCATGAGGGCCGGATAGATCAGCGCGGAGCGCACCTGGGAGCGCAGCTCGGCCACCTCCTCCAGGTAGTCGGCCACCTGCTCGAATACCTCGCCCAGGGCCCCGCTGGCCTCGCCGGCGCGTGCCATGGCGGGCATGACGGCGCCGAACCACCGGGGGTGCCGCGACAGGGCGTCGGACAGGCTCTGCCCGGCGTGGACGGCCTCCCTGACCTCCCCCAGCACCCGGGCCAGCCCCTCGTGCCCGGACTGCTCGGCGGAGACGCGGAGGGCCCGCTCCAGAGGCATGGCGGCGCCCAGCAGGGCGGCGAAGCTCCTCGACCAGCGGGTGACCGCCGCCTCCCGACGGAAGCGCCCCCCGCCCAGCCGTCGGGCCGGAGCCACCTCCTCGATGGAGACTACGTGTAGCTCCCGCTCGCGGAGCTGCGTGAGGAGCTGATCCCGGGTCGAGGCCTCGGAGACGCCTTCGACGACCTCTCCCCGATGCGTCGAGGCCCGGTAGCGGAACCGGGTGCTCACACTCCGTGCTCCTCTCCGGCGATGCGCGCGGCCTCCCCCACGGTGGTGACGCCGGCCGCGGCCTGGCCCCAGGCCACCTCGTGCAGGGGCCTCATGCCCTCCTGCTTCGCGGCGCGCCGGATCTCGTCCAGGGACTCGCCCCGCACCACCAGGGACCGGATCGTCTCCGTGACCACCATGAGCTCGTAGATGCCGGCCCGTCCCCGGAACCCGGTCCCGCTGCAGCGCGGACACCCGCGGCCGCGGCGGAAGGTCCCGCCCTCCACCGGCAGCTCCAGCTCCTCCGCCCACTCCCGCTCCCGTGCGTCCAGCTCGTGGGGCTCGCCGCACTCCTCGCAGATCCTGCGGACCAGGCGCTGGGCCAGGATCCCCTGCACCGTGGCGGCCAGGAGGTACGGCTCGGCCCCCATGTCCCTCAGGCGGGTCACGCCGCTGGGCGCGTCGTTGGTGTGAAGGGTGGAGAGCACGAGGTGGCCCGTGAGGGCCGCCTGGATGGCGATCTCCGCCGTCTCCCGGTCCCGCATCTCGCCCACCATCACCACGTCGGGGTCGTGGCGCAGGATGGACCGGAGGGCCGTGGCGAAGGTCCGGCCGGCCTTAGGGTTCACGGCGATCTGGGTCAAGCCGTCGATCTGGTATTCGACGGGGTCCTCCACGGTGATGATCTTGACTTCCGGCGTGTTGATGCGCTGCAGCGCCGCGTAGAGCGTGGTCGTCTTCCCCGATCCCGTGGGCCCCGTGACGAGGATGATGCCATTGGGGCGCTGCACGAGGCGGGAGAAGCGGCGCTCCGTCGCCTCGTCCATGCCCAACCGCTCCAGGGTGCGGATGTCGGCGGTGCGGTCCAGGAGCCGGAGCACGACGCTCT
>JBDHGI010000475.1:2113-4255 GCA_039589955.1 Gemmatimonadota bacterium
CACGCGCACGTCCAGCTCCCGATCGGACAGCTTGAGGCGCACCCGGCCGTCCTGGGGCACCCTGCGCTCGGCGATGTCCAGGTTGGCCATGATCTTGATGCGGCTGATGACCGCCGCCTGATAGCGCGGAGGGTGGGTGGCCACGTCGTGGAGCACGCCGTCGATGCGCTGGCGGATCCGAAGCCCGTCGGCCGTCGACTGGACGTGCACGTCGCTCGCCCTCTGCTTCAGCGCCTCCAGGAGCATGAGGTTGACCAGCTGGATCACCGGAGCCTCGTTGGCCAAGGCCCTCAGGTCGTCCAGCATGGCGCCGTTCCCCTCACCGCCACCTTCCGTCGTCGCCCGCAGTTCCAGGGGGGTGACCTCGGCGCTGGGCTCCGCCGACAGGACGGCCGCCTGGATCTCCGCCGCGGGGGCCTCGACGAGGGTCAGCGGCTGCCCCAGCGCCAGGCGGAGCTCGTCGAGCACCGTGGCGTCGAGGGCTCCGCCCACCGCCACCCGCAGCCGTCCCTCGGGCCCGAGGTCGAGGGGGAGGACGCAGTGCTCCTCCATGTACTCCGGGGACAGGCGCTGGGCGAACGGCCCGACCGCCGCCTCCCTGAGCTCCCGGGCGGTGAGGCGCGGCGCTTCGCCCGACGAGGGACCATCCTCCCCGGGTGGCTTCACCGGACGCTCGTCGGTGCTCAGGAGCCCTCCCGCACCGTCGAGGTGTCGGGGGGCAGGGCCCCGGCAGCGTCCATGTCGCCCCGGACACGCTCGTACAGGGACGCGGCGTCCTCGTCGGTCATGATGACGTAGGGCGTCACGAAGATCGCCAGCTCGGTCCTCAGACGCCGGGTTTGGCGGCTCTTGAAGAGGTACCCCAGGATCGGGATGTCCTTGAGGATGGGCACGCCCGACTCCACCACCTCGTCGGCCTCGTCGATGAGCCCGCCGATCACCACCGTCTGCCCGTTGCGGACCACGGCGCTTGTCTCGGCCTCCCGCGTGCTGATGACCGACGCTCCCAGCGCGGCCTCCACGTTCTGGGCGGTGAGGGCGCTCACCTCCTGGAGCATGCGGAAGGTGACGAAGCCGTCCTCGTTGATGGTGGGAATCATGGTGAGCTGCACGCCCACGTCCCGGTATTGGACCACCTGGTCCACCACCACGTCCAGCCCGGCCCGGGTCGACTGGGTGAACGGGACCTGGCTGCCCACCAGGATGCGGGCCTCCTCGTTGTTCAGGGCCACCACGTGGGGCGTGGACAGGAGCCTGACGTCGGCGTCGCTGGCCAGGGCGCGGATCAGGGCCCGCACGTCCACCTCGCCCAGACGGACCGTCCTCAGGACGAGGTCCTGGACACCCGAGATGGCGCTGTCTGCGTAGGCTTGGGCTCCCAGGCGCGCGGTGGACTCCCGGGTCCCGGCGTCGTTCTGCGTGAGGAACGCCCAGTTGATTCCGTATTGCGTTGCTTCGTCTAGGGTTACCTCTGCCACCTGAACCTCCAGTAGAACCTGAGGCGGGCGGACGTCCAACTCCTCGATGGTGGCCCGGAGGATGGGGTAGTTCGGTGGCTCCGTACGGATGACCAGCGAGTTGGTGGCCAGGTCGGCGACGATGGTCGTGCGCTCGTCGGGTCCGGGCTCGTCGGCTGCGCCGGCAGACCCGGCCACTCCGGCGGTCGGAGGTAGCGACGCGGCCTGGCCGGACACCGACTGCCGTTGGCTCAGCGCGTCGAGCTCGCTCTGCCGGAAGCCCTCCAGCGTCGAGCTCAGGCTGCGGTCGCTGAGGCTCTGCACCCGGGGCCGCGCCGTGGTCTGGGCCAGGCGAAGCCCGTAGACCTGGGCCAGGGTCATGGCCAGCTCCGAGGCCGTGGCGTGCTTCAGGCGATAGACGTACGTGCGCCGTCCCGCCTCCCCGTCGGCCTGGGAGTCGATCTGGCGCACGAGCTCGAGGAAGCGGGCCACGTTGGACGCGTGATCGGTGAGCATGATCCCGTTGGAGCGCGGCAGCGCCTCGAGGCGGGAGATGGGACCGGCCAGCTGCTCCAGAACCGCCAGAGCCTCCTGGGGGCTGATGTGCTCCAGGGGGACGATCTGGGTGATGAGCCCCACGGGCTGGGGATCGGGCAGCGTGCGTCCGCTGTGCACCCGCCCCGTC
>JBDHGI010000476.1:0-2132 GCA_039589955.1 Gemmatimonadota bacterium
CCCTCCTGGCGCCGTGACGGTCGCGCCCTCGCCTATATCTCGGACCAGGCCGGACCCCTCCGAGCCTTCGTGCGACCGACCGACCTCGCCCGGCCTGACGACGAGCTCCTCCCGTCCGCCGACGGTGTGGAGGAGATCGAGTGGTTTCCCGACGGGGAGAGGGTCGTGGTCCGCCGCGGCGGCGGGATCTCGGGCGGAGATCGTGACGTCATGAGTGCCCAGGTCGGGGGGACCGAGCTCAGGGCGGTCGCGGCCACCGAAGCGGACGAGCGCACGCCGTCGCTCTCTCCCGACGGGCGATGGCTCGTATACCGCTCCGACGGGTCCATCGTGGTGCGAAGCGTCTCGGACGGGGAAGCGACCTGGCAGATCGCCTCCGGCGACGTTCGGGCACCACTATGGTCGCCGACGGGGGACGAGATCTTCTACCGCGATGAAGACCTGCGGTCGATGGTGGCTGTCCAGGTCGCAACCGATCCGACCTTCGCCGTCGTCGGCCGCCAGCATCTTTTCGACACCACCCCATATCGTCTCGAGGCCAACAGCCGGGCCTATGACGCTACCTCCGACGGACAGCGGTTCCTGATGATCCGAGAACAGCCCTCGCGTGGCCAACTCGTCTGGGTCCAGAACTTTGGCGAGGAGCTGAAACACCTGGTGCCCCGCTGACGCGGGGTTCACGGGACCCGACTCAGCTCCCGAAATGGCCGGCGGAGCCGCATCACCACGAGAACGATGCGATCGCTACGACCCCCTGTCCGCCACGAGGTCCACCCCGTCCGGTAGTCGTTGGAGCGCCTCTCCTCCTTGCGGGGCCGAGGGGGGAGGTCAAA
This sequence comes from Gemmatimonadota bacterium, assembly GCA_039589955.1. Taxonomy (GTDB): domain Bacteria; phylum Gemmatimonadota; class Gemmatimonadetes; order Longimicrobiales; family Gaopeijiaceae; genus SZUA-318. The sequence continues at coordinate 834 of JBDHGI010000476.1, forward strand.
GAAGGGAAAGGACCTCGCCGGAATTCGCGGGTGGGACCGCGAGTCCCCCGAACCCCTTCACGTCTCGGGTCACGATGTAATCGGCGCCGATCTTCAGCGCGGCTGCAGCCTGGACGGCGTCTTCGAAGTCGTCCACCGGGAGGACCAAGGCTTGGATGAAATCAGCCTTCTCCAATGGCACGACTTCCAGGAAGCGAAGGAGATCGGTAACGGCTGTTGCCGCCGATTGTCGATTGCGCGCCCGGGAGACGACATAGTGAATGGTGGTGAGCGTGTGGGCAGCCACGAGTCCCTCGGCCTCTCCTCGCTCGATCCGGGTAAGAAGGCTGGCTGCCGGCTCCGCCCACGGGTCGCGCCGGAGCAGCACATCGAGGAGCACATTGATGTCGAGGAGGAGCTTCATGAGCCATGCTTCTCCAGGAGGTGGCGCCGGTAGTCCTCGCGATCGGGGCCTCCGGACGCTACGCCGAGGAGACGCCTGACCGTGGGCGAAAGATCCTCGGCTCCGGACGAGTCACCCTCCGGGAGTTGGGCAAGGAACTCGGTTACCAGCCCCGAAATGCTCGTGTTGTGGCGACGCGAATACCGGCGTGCGCGCTCAACGACGGCGGCATCGACGGTGATGTTCAAGCGTTTCTTGGGCATGGCGACTCCAATACGCATGAGTACACAAAAAGGATACGCATATCGAAAAGGTCGCGCAATTCGGGACCAAGCTCGGGGTGCAACCCCCTGGCCGACCACGCTCGGGACGACCCCGCCAGGGGCGCCGCCAAGAGGACGATGGTGGCTGCGCATGGCTGCGTTGTCGTGCGACGCGTCGTGCGTGCTGCCGGTGCGCACCTTATTCTGAGGGCACGGTCCTCGCTGCCTGAGGTGCCCATGCCCGATCTCGACTCCGACCGCATCCGCGACCTCTTCGACCAAGTTGTAGGCCTGGGGCCGGAGGAGCGCGCCGCGCGACTGGCTGAAGCCTGCGGGGACGACGAGGAGCTACGCCGAGAGGTGGAGTCGTTGCTGGAGGCCGAAGACGCCCGGGGCTCCGGCGTGCGGCGTGCGTTGGAAGGGCTGCAGCCACCGGAAGAGGTGGACGGGGAGAGCGCCGCACCCTCCGGACCGGGCCGGATCCCGGCGGCGCTGCAGACCGCGCTGGCGGACCGCTACAGGATCGAGCGGGTGCTCGGCCGTGGCGGCATGGCGACGGTCTACCTGGCGGACGACCTGAAGCATCCTCGACAGGTGGCCATCAAGCTCATGGACCCGGACCTGTCCGAGGCGCTGGGGGCCGAACGCTTCCTG
>JBDHGI010000477.1:0-2119 GCA_039589955.1 Gemmatimonadota bacterium
CCAACGCAGGACGTGCGGGCCCTCGGGGAAGTCCCAGTCCGTGAAGTAGATGGCGCCATCGTCGCCCCAGGCGTAGAAGACGGTCCCATTTGCCAGCCAGACCGGGGTGCCCCCGTCCCGGGGCATGACGCCGATGCGGCCGTCCACCGCGAAGGCCAGCGAAGCGCCGTCCTTGGAGAACCGAGGGGCCCGCGCACCCTCCGTGCCGGGAATGGGCGTCGCCTCGAGCTCGTCCAGGGGACGGCGCCAGAGGTGAGACGTCCCGGACCCCGCCTCGGGACTGCTCCCGACATAGACGAGCTGCCGCCCGTCGGGGCTGAGTGCCGTGGCGCTTGCATTCGGGCCGATGTTGGACCTCGAGTACTCCTGCCCTTCCGGCGTCGTGAGATAGACCCGGGTCACCGGCGCGGCAGCAGGCTCCTCTCCCAGCGTCGCGAACAGCGCCCAGGCCGCTGCCGCCGCGGCGACGCCCCAGGGAAGCGCCGCGCGCCAGCGGGCGGGTGGCCCGGTCGCCTCGGTTGCCACGGCTGCGGGGATAACGGCCGACTGCAACACGGACGCGTGGGTGAAGCCCGAGTCGTCCAAGGCCTTCAGGAAGGCCTCGGCGGTGTCGAAGCGGTCCGCGGGCAACCGCTCCAGCGCCTTGGCCACGGCGGCGCTCACGTGCGGCGGCACCGTCTGCCGGAGCTCGTTGACCGGCCGGGGCCGCTCCGTGAGGATCTTGGCCAGGACCGCCTGGGCGCTCGAGCCCGTATGCGGCGGATCCCCCACGAGCATCTCGTACAGCATGCACGCCAGCGAGTAGACGTCGCTCTGGGGGCCCGGGTCGCGGTCGGCGGCAGCCTGCTCCGGACTCATGTAATAGGGGGTACCCAGGCTCAGGCCCGTCTCGGTGAGGCGGCCCGCCCCCGCCGCCGTGACGGCCAGGGCGATTCCGAAGTCCGCCACCAGGGGCTCCCCGTCGTGCATGAGGACGTTCTCCGGCTTGACGTCCCGGTGGATGACCCCTTGGCGGTGGGCGTAGTCCAGGGCGGAGGCCACCGCCTTGGTGATGCGGAGCGCCTCGTCCACGGCGAGCTGCCGTTCCCGGTCGATACGGGCCCGAAGGCTCTCGCCCTCCACGTACGGCATCACGTAGAAGAGGAAGCCGTCGGCGTCTCCGGAGTCGAAGAGCGGCAGGATGTGCGGGTGCTGCAGGTTCGCCGTGGTCTTGATCTCCGCGAGGAACCGCTCGGCGCCGATGACCGCGGCCAGCTCCGGCTTGAGGATCTTAAGCGCCACTCTGCGCTCGTGCTTGATGTCCTCGGCGAGGTAGACGGTGGCCATGCCGCCTTCGCCGAGCTTCTGCTCGAGGCGATAGCGGCCGGCCAGGGCCGAGGTCAGGCGGGAGGGTAGGTTGTTCATGCGGCGGCCATTATGGGCCCGGGCCCTTAGGCTGCGCCAGCTTCATGATGACCGGACGCTGTCGCCCAGCCCTCAGAACCAGGAACGCGCGGCCTCCACCACGCTCTGGCCGTCTTCCTCGATTACGTCCGCCACCAGGGTGTAGGTCAGGACCTGGTCGAGAGCCCGCAGGTAGGACCTCCGGATGGAGACGATGGCCCGGGGATCGGCGCCGAGCCGCCGGAGGATCTCGTCCGGGGGCAGCCAGTCTCCGGGGACCACGCCCGCGGCCTCCCAGGCGTCCTGGAGGGCTGCCTGGTCCGAGCGCATGAACTGGTTTGACTCGGCGAAGTCGATCATCTCGGCGTAGAGGCGCACGATCCGGTCCCGCACCGTCTGGTCCGGGAGGGCCGCCAGGGCCCCGGTGGAGCGGAGCTCGTCGAAGGCCGCCGTGCGCGGATCGAAGACCTGGACGATGGCGGGGACGCTGAAAGCCAGGGCCACGAGCACGCCCACCACGATGACCACGAACTCGGCGGCCAGACGCCGCCAGGTGCGCGTCTGGCTCATGGGTTGCGGTCGGTCATCACCCCGCCTCTCCCAAGCGCTGGCGAAGCTCCTCGAACCAGTTCTGGACCAGGATCATGTCCGCGTGCAGAGCCTCCTGGCCCTCGGTGGGGGCGCCTGCGTAACGCACAACGAGAAACCGCTCGCCCGAGGCGTCCGTGTCGTAGGA
>JBDHGI010000478.1:0-2109 GCA_039589955.1 Gemmatimonadota bacterium
TTGTTGGGGTTGGGCACCGCGGGCGGAGATGAGGAAAAGGAGTGTATGATGAAGCCTCTGCGGCGGTTAGCCGTCCTCCTTCTTGTCCTCCTCGTAGCCCCCTACGGATTGGCTCTCGGCTAACTTCGGTCGACTGAGAGTGCCCAGGCTTTCCTCGGTGCGAATCTCGAAGGAGGCGAACGATTGTCCTTTGCTCGTCCGGTGCCCACCCCGTGGGACACCCTGCGGGTGAGGATTGATGACGGCGTGGGGGTTTTCCTCTTCGAGAACCATTACTGATTCGTTTGCAGTCCTCGGCAGGTGGCTGTAGATGCAATACAGCGATACGCCCGTTGTCCATCGAGGCTGGACCATGGAATCCGGTAGGAGTGCCGTCGTGATCCTTCTCGTGACCTGGGTCGTCGCTTCCTGCAGTAGTGGCGAATCTCGCTGGGCCGGAACGATCACCGATAGCGCCGGTGTGGCGATCGTCTCCAATCCGGAAGTCGGCCTGTGGACGGAGGCCGATCGTTGGACCGTCGAGGAAGACTTGAGGATCGGGGCGGTCGAGGCAGATCCCGTGTACCAGTTCGGGGATATCGTAGGAATCACGGTCGACTCGCGCGGGCGCATCTTCGTCCTCGAGGGGCAGGCGCAGCACATCAAGGTGTTCTCGCCCGAGGGGGAATACGAGCAGACCATCGGTGGTCGCGGGGCCGGGCCCGGCGAGTTGCGGGGGGCGGATTTCCTGTTGACGGGGCCGGGTGACACCCTCGTGGCTTATGATCCTCCGAACCAGCGGGCCAATCTCTACGCGCCGGACGGCTCGAGCGTGGGCAGCTTCAAGGTGGCTCTCGAGGAAGGACTGCGCTGGGATATCAACGCGAGCAGCTCGGGCGCGATCGCAGAGCAGATACGTCCCTATCCTCGGGCCGAGGAGCCCCTGCAGAATCCGACGGACATGATCGTGATCCGGGCCACCGACGGTACGATCACCGATACCTTGCTGGAGTTTCCCTCCGGCAGACAGCTGAGCTTTGGAGACCCTCCTCCCGGACGCCGCCTATACTATCCCGAACCGGCGTGGGATCTCACGGGTGACACGCAGGTCGTGTTCGGCGTCAAAGACGTCTATGAGATCAGGCTGTACTCCCCAGCGGGGCAGCTCAAGCGAGTCATCACAAAGCCCCACGAGCCTCAGCCGATCACCGACCGCGATATTGAGGTGCTCATGGGCTACTTCGAGGCCGGTTGGATACGCGCGGGAGCTTCTGCCGAGCAGCTCAGGCAGGCACGAGAGCTGTTCCACTTTGCCGACCGCTTCCCCGCGTTCCGCACCGTCGTGCCGGGCCCGGCGGGCACGATATGGGTGCGGCATGTGCTACCGCCCTCCGAGATGAGCGAGACCGAGGTCAACAGCCTGAATTATCCACGAGGGGAATGGGCGGCGCGGGAGTGGGATGTGCTCGATGCGGACGGGCGCCTCCTGGGAGTGGTCACCATGCCCCATCTGTTCAGTCCCAAGCTCTTTCGTGGCGACAAGATCTACGGAATCTGGCGGGAGGAGCTTGAGGTGCAGCACGTGCTCCGACTTCGGGTCGTGGGGGATCTCGGGGCCGGGACCAGGTGATGGTGAAGGCACGTCCTCAGCGTAACGGGTGGGCCTCCAAGGCATCCCGGTACAGGTCGAGATAGCGATCCGCGGAGGGCGCCCAACCGAAGTCCCGGGCCATGGCGGCGCGCATGTGCCGTTCCCATGCGGCACGCTTCGGGAACAGGTCGAAGGCACGCCGCAGGGCGACCTCCAGAGCGTGGGACGTGAACTCGTCGAACACGAAGCCCGTCTCCTGGTCGTCCACTGTGTCCGAGAGGCCTCCCACGCGGCGGACCACCGGTAGCGCCCCGTACCGTTGCGCCCTCATTTGGGTCAGGCCACACGGCTCGTACTGGGAAGGCATGAGCAGGATGTCGGCGCCCGCCAGGAGGACGTGCTCGCGCTGCTCCGTGAACTCGAAGAACGCGGCCACCCGATCCGGGATGTGCTCCGCGACCACCTGCAGGAGGTGGCGGTAGTGGGGATCTCCCTCACCGAGGAAGACGAACTGCGCTTCGGGTAGGCGGTAGAGGAGC
>JBDHGI010000479.1:0-2085 GCA_039589955.1 Gemmatimonadota bacterium
CCTCGCCGTCAACGGAGCGGTGGCCCATGCCTTCAACGACGTCATCTTCAAAGGGCTCCTCTTCATGACCATGGGCTCCGTCCTGCACATGACGGGGCGCATGAACGGCTCCGACCTCGGGGGCCTGCACAAGACGATGCCCGTGACGGCGGGCCTGTGCATGGTGGGGGCCGCCTCCATCTCGGCGTTCCCCCTGTTCAGCGGCTTCGTGTCCAAGTCCATGGTCATGGCCGCCACGCTGGAAGAGGGGTACGTGTGGGTGTGGCCGGCGCTCCTGTTCGCGTCGGCGGGCGTGTTCCACCACGCCGGCATCAAGATTCCCTTCTTCGCCTTCTTCGGGCACGACTCGGGGATCCGCACGTCGGAGCCGCCCAGGAACATGCTCGCCGCCATGTTCATCGCGGCCATCCTCTGCGTGGGCATCGGGACGTTCCCGGAGCAGACCCTCTACCGACTGCTCCCCTTCGACGCGGGATACCATCCCTACGACGCCACCCACGTCCTCACCCAGACGCAGCTCCTCTTCTTCGGGGCCCTCGCGTTCGTGGGCCTCCAGAAGACCCACATCTATCCCCCGGAGCTCAGGTCGGTGAACATCGACGCCGAGTGGAGCTACCGCTGGTTCGGGCCGCGACTGGTGCGGGCCGTGGGCGGGACCGTGGCGCTCATCGACGGCGCCATACGGAGCGCCACCCTGAACGCCGTGGATTCCCTCCTGAGGGTGGCGGCGCGGGGGCACGGCCAGAAGGGGCCCCTGGCGCGCACGTGGCCGACGGGTAGCATGGTACTGTGGGTGGCCGTCCTTCTTGGCGTCTCCCTCATCCTGTACCTCTGATCCCTCAGCATCGCGGCTCCGAGGAGAGCGTGACCCATACCGTCGCAGCGGTCCCTGAAGTCGGGGCCGAGATCCCCCGGGTCCTCCGGGCGCTGGAGGGGGTTGGGCTCGTCGCCCGGGCCACCTCGTCCACGATCCCGGCGGGGTCGGCACAGGCCGCCCTCCTCGAGGGCGCCATCGATCTCCTGCTGGCGCCAGGAACCGCCGGCGATCACCTGGATCCCGGGGTGTGGGCTGCCGCGACCCTGAGCCGCGGCGAGCCTGGTGACGTCCTGGTGCCCCGCGAGCCGTCGGATCAGACGCTGCAGAGCCTGGCGCCAGGGAGTCGAATCGCGGTCTCCGGTCGGCGAAGGAGCTCCTTCCTGCGCGTCCACCGCCGCGACGTCGAGCCCGTGCCTCTCCCGCCAGGCCGGTCTCCCGTCGACCTCCTGGAGGACCCGTCGGTGGAGGGAGCCGTCCTTAGCCTGACGGAGGCCCGCAGGCTGGGCCTCTCGGCACGGACCACCGAATCCCTGGATATCCGCTCGTGGGTTCCAGCCCCGGCCCAGGGCATCACGGTGGTCCTCTGCCGGCCTGCGGACCGTGAAGCCCGGCGAGCCCTGGCGTCCCTGGATGACGGAGTGGCCCAGGCGGCCCTCCAGGCCGAGCGAGCCGCCGGCCGGTCTCTGGGTCTCGGGCCCGACGCCACCGCCGGCGTCGTGGCGCTACCCCAGGGACGGTGGATGCGGATCTTCGGGATGGTGGCTTCGGCGGACGGACGACGCATGGTGCGCGGGGACGTCACGAGCACCGCCGAAGGCCCCGCCGCGGCAGGACGGACGCTGGCGGAGCTTCTCCTGGCCCGGGGGGCCGGGAGCCTCCTGCCGGGGGAGGCAGCGTGAGCGCGCCTCGGCCCGAGGAGAAGGTCCTCTCCGGCGAAGAGATGGTGGCGCGGTTCGGCCGCCCCAGGGAAGGCCGGCTCGTCTTCACCAACGGCTGCTTCGACCTCCTCCACCGGGGGCACGTCGCGTACCTGGCCGACGCCCGGGCTCTCGGGGATCGGCTCGTCGTGGGCGTGAACACCGACGCCTCGTTCCGACGCCTGGGAAAGGGCCCTGGTCGACCCGTGGTGTCGGAGGCGGACCGGGCCTACCTGCTGGCCGCGCTCACCTGCGTGGACGCGGTCTGTCTCTTCGACGAGGACACCCCCCGGGCGCTCATCTCCCGACTCCTGCCCGACGTCCTCGTCAAGGGAGGCGACTACCGCATCG
>JBDHGI010000480.1:0-4067 GCA_039589955.1 Gemmatimonadota bacterium
CCAGGTCACTCAGCTCGGACACCAGCCCGTTGGCTATTGAGCCGGCGCCCTGCAGGTGCTCCAGCTGAGCCGACACTCCCTCGAGGACGTCGCCGAGCGGACGCCCGGGCGGCCGGAAACGCTTCGCAACGAAACCGGCCGCGGACCGCTGCGATACTGCCACCAGCCCACCTGCCACCAGCGGGGGCGTCAGGCGACCCAGAACGGGCAGGTCAGCCAGGCTGTTCGACAAGAACCACTCCACTCCCACCTCAAGCAGGATCCACGCAACGACGAATAGCCCGGTAAGCGCGGAGTACAGTGTCGCCCGATGCACAATGAGGTCGACGTTCCAGAGGCCTCGACGCGAGATAGCCAGGAAGAAGCCGAGGAAGGGGACGGAGAAGGCTACCGGCGTCAGCACGCGGCGCGCGCCTTCCATCGCGTCGAACAACTCAACGGTCCAGGGAATCGAGGCTCTGTACCAGGAGGGGAAGATCCAGATGCCGAGCAGGAGGATCGTGCCCAATACGAGGCCGGACGTGGCCAACCGCGCCTGCAACGCCTCCTCGCCCCTGAACTCTTGCCTCAATCGCGCTACTCCCAGCCGCACGATCTGAAGGAGTAAGGCCACGCTGCCGAGAATCACTGCCACAGCCGCCCAGGTCCCGATGCGGGCACCCCAGAGCAGTTCGGTCGAGCGGATGTTGTCGCCCGTGAGAGCAGCGGCCACGATTCCCAAAGCGGCTGCTCCCCCCAGGGCTCGCCATGGGACGCCGTACTGGGATACGAGCCGGTCATCGCGGGCCGGGAATGTCTGGAGCAAGCGCATCATGGAGTGAAACACCAGGCCGAGCGCCAGGATCACCAGCCCCAGGAATGGCAGGATCTGCGAGACGAGCACCACTTCGCCCGCCGAAAGAGCCCCGTCCGCGGTCGCCTCGTAGACGACGTATTGGTCGCCGAACACCAACTCAGGAGAGAGGGGAGCCCACATGCGGAGCCACGAATCGTGCACCGCCGCCAGGGCTCCCAGGCTCACCAGTGAGCAGAGCACAACAAAGTGGCGCACGGCCTCGGATTCGGACCTCGCCCTCAGGGAGATCAATCCCACGATCGCGATCATCAGAAAGATGCCGCGTGCGACGAGGGTCTCCGCGCTCTCGTGCCAGGTCCTGGGAACGAGCTCCAGCGTCCGGGTCGAAGCGCCGGCCGGAACCGCCGTCCAGTCGTCGCCGTGCCTCTCGAGCCCGACCCTCACGCCTGACGGAGTACTCAGAGACATCACCGGCAGCGCGAGATCGTCGCCTCGAAGCATCTGCCGAATCTCCGTGCCGGCCGGAAGGCGACGCAGCGAAGAGTCGAACCTCACGAGCGCGGACTCGGCGGCACCGAGGTCCATCTCTGGCGGGATTCGGCCCAGGACGCGGCTGCTTTCCGCACATTGGAGCCCCGCGGTACTGCATGCGTCCCGATCTGACGGCTCGAGGGCTCGAAGCACGACTTCCAGGCCCAGCCCGGCTTGTGCCGAGTCGAGGACGACGGACCTGGAGATGAGGCCTGACCTTCGCACCCGGTATCCGAGAATGCGCCATTGGACAAACGGCCTGCGTCGGAACGTCGGCTCGCGTACGACGGTCACGGAGAGGGGCCCAGTCCTCAGCATCTCATCGAAGCTGGCCTTCAGGGAATCCGAGCGAAGTACCTCGAGCGCCGGCACGCCTTCGAGCCGGGTGATCAGGTCCCCATCGCGCAGGTTGCTCACGTGGGGGCCTGTGTCCACCACCCGCCAACCGGCCGGTGAGTCTCGGTCGCCTCCCTCAAAGGACAGGGACCCGGCCGGCAGCTGATGAGGCGTGAAGGAGAGCTTCAACTCCGCCACCGCACCGGCCACTGCGCATGCCGCCATGGCCATCAGCACAACCTGGTGGAAGCGTCTTCCGGGGATGTCACCGGCTCCGCCTGTTGCCGCCCGCCTGCGGAGATCGACGCTCGGAATCGAGCCCCGCTTCCCGGCTGGAGCCATACTCTCCTCCCGACCTCTGCGACGGCCGTACGATGATCGACAAGGAGACGGGGCAGTCGGGCCGGCGGCCGTCCAGCCTTACGAAGTCCTTATGTCTCGGCGAGAAGTTCGGTTGGCGGTAGGGCGTCGATGCTCACGACCATCAGGCTCTCAGACCGGACCCAACGAATTCGGCCTTCGGAATCGCAGACTGCGGCGGCAGCTGTGGTCGTCTCCTCTTCCGCAGGCAGGAGATCCCCGAATAGGAGACTCGATCTTGCGGTCGCTGCTGTCCCCAGGCCGGTGCCGACCAGAACGAATCGCTCCCCCGTCTCTTTGTGTCGCACGATCACAGCCATGGCCCGGCCTCGCTATTCCTCAGGACCGCCGATTAGCGCTCAGTCACTCCGTCTCGAGGCTTGAACCTCTGCAAGTTGGGAGTCCAGCGGCTAACGCCCGCCTAGCCTTCGGATGATTAGCCACACGACGATGACGATCACCAGCAGGATTACTGCGACTTCCACGAGACCGAGATTGATCATATCGTCCTCCATTCCTACCCGGGGGCGGCCGGCTCCTGGTGCCTCGGGGCAGCAATTATGGTGAGGTGCGCGCCGTAGGAGCAACCAAACGTTTGTTTGCCCCCCGCGCTCCAGCTCGGTTCCCGCACGAGTTCCCGCGCACCGTTACCAGCTCAGGGGCATGTCTGCCCGCGCGGGAGGCCGCTCCCCGGACTAGAGAACCTTGAGGCAAGGGGCTCCGGGCAGAGCCCGGCACTCTGTCGTTCCCGTCGGGGGTCGTTTGGCCCTTCTTGTACTTCGTCACGAAGCCGAACGTCAACCTCCTCCTAGGCAGAAGAGGGGACGCCCCCCCCTTACCCAAGGAGGTTCTGATGAGACGCCTTGCCCGGCGGATTTGGTGCGGGCGGTGGCGGTTCTTGGCTGATCCGAAGCCTCCGGAGAAGGAATCAGGCGCTCGGCAGGCTTTGCAGCGTCCTCAGGCTGGGGTTCCCTTGTCGAAGGGGGACGACCCTCGAAAGGACCGCCCCCCCACTTGGCTCCGTCTTCTGGTCCCTTCGCCAGTGACCTAGCCTCTCGCCGGCTAGGCTCCCAGGAAGATGGCGGCGCCCACGTCGGCACACCTGTCGACGCATTCACCTTCGAGGGTGTGGATCTGCTCATCCACGATGCCTGGGATCGGAGCACCGTGCAGCCGTAGTATGAAATGAATCTCGGCGGTCTGGGCGTTCATGAGGCCCGGTCCGAAGAGCGCCTCCGAGGTGTCGCCTTCACGAACGTTGCCGGTCATAGTCAGGGGGCTCCCGCCGATGGCTCGACCACCGGCGCGAAGGAGAGAGGCATTGACGCCTTCCCTGAAGAGGTCGTCCAAGCCGCAGGCAACCGCTTCACCCGGCATTTGGACGCAGCTTTGATATCCGTTGAAGACCACAGCCCACATCGTGGCGGTGTTGGGCACGGGAGCGGTGGCATGCATTCTCACGTGGACACCGTTTCCGTTGCGAGTCATGGTCGCCCCGAGGACCGAAGCGCCTGCGGGAGCCCCCGGGAAGGTTGCTTCTATCAGATCGGCGGCCTCATGCGAGGCCGAAGCAACCGCCATCTGCGGTCCAACGAGGACACCTACAGGGTCGGTCGTGGTGTCTCCGCAGGCTGCCAGTAGAGCGAGCACGGGAAGAAGGGTGAGTCGTTTCATGGGAGGGTCCTCCTTGGGCAGGCAGCATCCTCCCGGCTGCCTGGGAGGAGGCTACAAAGTACACCATCCCGGCGAATCCAGGGGACAGCCACTCGTCAGGGGGATGGCCAATATATCTCCCGCTGAGCACCTCCGCAATATACCAGCAACGCAACAGCGATTGTGCGAAATCGTGCGAGCATCCTGCCCATTCCCACGACGGCATTGGGGATCACGGCCCTAAGTATGACATCCTCGCCACTCGCTCCTATCCGGGGCTCCACTCGCCGGAATCTGCCACGGGTCGCTCCAGCCCACGCTACGCCTCATGAAGAGCGACCTCGCCACAGGATGGAGCCAGCCCTATCGGATGGGAGAGTAGGTTGGATTT
>JBDHGI010000481.1:0-2034 GCA_039589955.1 Gemmatimonadota bacterium
ACCTTGTAGACCCTCACCTCGTCGGTGTTGCCCTGCCCGTCGAGCACCTGGGCGTTCGAGGCGATCAGTTGGTCCTCCGAGAACGGCCGGTCCTTCCGGTATCCCGGGAATCCCCAGACCGTGAGTCCCGCGCTGTGGGTCAAGAGCCCCCGGAGGGTCACCGCCGAATCCGCCGTGAGCTCGCTCTCCGGGACTCGCCATCCGGTCAAGTAGTCGTTGACCGGCCGGTCCAGGGACATCCGGCCCTCTTGGACCAGGCTCAACGCCACGAGGGCCGCCACGGGCTTCGAGATCGAGGCCGCCTGGAAGAGAGTGCTCGGAGTTACCATTCTGCCTGACTCCCGGTCGGCGACTCCCCAACCCCTGGCCCAGACGACGCTGCCACCGTCCATGACCGCAACGCTCACCCCGGGGACGTTGTAGTGTCGCAGCCGCGCCTCCACGGTGAAGGTCACGGGCTCCTCCCCGGCGATCTGTACCGCGGGCAGGAGGCCGGCGGCGATGTCTTCGGGGGTGGGCGCAGGCTCCGGGGCTGGCGTCTCGCACGCGAGGAGCGCCAGGGAGGCGAGCCAAGAGGCCGACAACGCGGCGAATCTGGTCAGGCGGGGCATGCCGATCCTGTGGCTGGAGGAGACGAGGCGCTTCGCGAGCTCTCTCGTCAGTGAGGCACGTAGTACCGGTTGCGCTGATACTGGTTGAAGGGCTCGACGCGCACGACCGGCAATCGCTGGTGTCTGGTGACGCGGATCATGGGGACGCGCTGCCCTTCCGCCAGCCGTTCCTCCGCACGAGCCCGCATCCGCCGGAGCTGCTCCGGGGGAATCGTGGACGGATCCCTCTCTCCCAGCATCGCGGCGACGACCTCCTCGACGGTTCCCGGGCGCACCTCCAAGATGTGGTCCGTCCAACCCCAGGTGACGAGGTTGTCGTCCGTCTCGGGCTCCAGGACGTAGCTGATGAGATTGGCTCGGGATTGGGCGGTGGGAATCCAGTACCAGCCCGGCTGCACCTCCAGCCGCTCGTCCCTGCGCTCCACCTCCACCGACTTGAGGTAATGGCCCTGGAAGTACTCGTCCCGCTGGACGCTGGTGGCGTGGTACACCTCGGCGTCGAGAGTGGTGGGAGCGGTGAACCGGTAGACACCGATGTCGTGGTCTTGGAGAAGCGGTAGGACCGATGCCATGGCGGGAGGCAGGACGTACCCCACCGGGCGCGTCGTGGTACGCGCGACCTCGTACGTCAGGTACACGGGAACTTGCTGCAGCGAGTATCCCAGGGGGGCCTCATCATCGGGCATCCACACGGGCTCGACCCCCCGCGTGCTCAGGTCGTACTCGAGGACGATCGGGTCGCCACCGACGGCTCCGGCGCGGATGGCCCGGAGGCGGGAGGCCGTGGTCACCGAGCGGATCGCCTCGCGCTGCTCGGCCGCGGCACGAAGGATGGCGCTCTGGGCGAGCACCTGGCCGCGGATCTGGTGATAGTACCGTTCGTCCTCCGGGATCTCCCTGAGGGTTCCGTCCCTCGTCACGCGAAGAGAGTTGCGGGGGGTCTCCAGGAGGATTCCGATGGAGTTGGTGAGGCCTGTATAGACGTGGTGCTTCCGGGGCTCCACCGACGTGGAGCCCCACCCGAGGACGCTGTCGACGGTTCGAGTCCCGGAGTAGTCGAAGGACGCGTAGTCCTCCGCCCGGACCGCCTCGCGGATCATGGGGAAGATGTGCTCATAGGGGTACGCTCGGAGCTCCGGGTCGGCGGCGGGATTGAGCGTACCCTGATAGGTGATCACGTAGGGAACCGATCCCCCGTGGTGCCCGTCCACGTGGATGTCTGGGGTCCACTCGTTGAGGACCTGGGTGACGAGGGCGTGGATCTCCTGGGACTCCAGCTTGACGTAGTCCCGATTGAGGTCGTATCCCGCCTCGTTGGTCCTTCGGCGGACCTCACCGCCATCGGGATTGACCAGCGGGAGGATGAGGACGATGACATCGTCCAACACGGGCCGCAGGTCGCCCGCCACGACCTCCTTGGCCA
>JBDHGI010000482.1:0-2028 GCA_039589955.1 Gemmatimonadota bacterium
GTTTCGCCCTCGATGAACGGCATCACGTAGTAGAGGAACCCGTCGGCCTCGCCCGAATCGAAGAGGGCCAGGATGTGGGGGTGCGGCAGGTTGGCGGTGGTCTTGATCTCCGCGAGGAAGCGCTCGGCCCCGATGACGGCGGCGAGCTCGGGCTTGAGGATCTTGAGGGCGACCTTGCGCTCGTGCTTGACGTCCTCGGCCAGGTAGACGCTGGCCATGCCGCCCTCGCCGAGCTTGCGCCGGATCTTGTAGCGGCCGGCCAGGGCGGACTCCAGGCGGGCGGTGTGGGAGTCGCTCATGTCAGTTCCCCTCTCCCACGGCCGTCAGCAGCTCGGTGAACCAGTTCGTCACGATGAGGTGGCGCTCGCGTTCGACACTGGCCGCGTCGCCCGCCGTCGACCCGCTCCCCACGAGGCGCGTGGTGACGAAGCGGTCGCCGTCGGGGTGCAGATCCCATTCGTCGGCGTTGCCGTAGTCGCCGGCGAGCACGAAGTCCGTGCCGAGCACCCGGAAGGCGGGCTCCAGCTGGATGCGGGCGGCGAAGAGCGAATCCACGTCCGGATACTCTCGCCAATAGTAGATCGTGTTCCCGTCGGGGGACCAGTTCGGACGACGCCCCCCGCCGCTCGAGACCGGTGTCGGCTGACGCGGCTCCGGGAAGCTGCGCACGAAGATCTCGTACCGACCGGTCTCGTTCGATTCGTACGCGGCCAGATCGCCCTGCGGTGCGACGCGCGCCCACTGACGGTTGCCCTCGGCGGCAACGTAGGACCGGGCCGAGGCGCTGTCCGAAATCTGCATCGTCCAGCTGTTGTTCAGGGCGGGGGAGTTGCCCGTCGTGAAGAGGAGGACGTCTCCCTCGAGCCACTGGTCCGGACGCGACCTGCCCTGCACACCGAAGATTCGCTGGGGCGGGCTGTCGTCGAAGACGTTCTTCACGTACACATCGCGCCCCAGGGAGCCTTCCCGCTGGGAGCTGAACGCGACGCGCGTCCCATCCGGTGACCACGCCGGGTAGTAGTTGAAGCTCCCCTCCGCCGTGAGGCGCGTCGGCGTCGTCTGCAGCTCGACGTTGTATTCGTAGATCATCTGCGGGGCGCTCAGGTCGCCGGGCTCGGTCCCGCTGTACGCGACCCGCTCCCCGTCCGGCGCCCAGCGGACGGTCTCGATGATCCGCGGCGGGAGGGGTGCCACCTCCTCCGTGCCGTCGAGCCCGACCACGACCAGCTCGGCGGGCCTCGCGCCTGCACCGGTCGATGGCCCCCCGCCGTAGACCAGCGTACCGGTGCGCGACACGGAGTAGCGCGCGAACACGTTGAAGCGCAGGCCGATGCCCTGCAGGACCGGCGTCGCCTCACCGCTCAGCTCACCCGAGGCGGGGTCGAAGCGGCGCGCCCACAACCCACCCTCCTCGTCCACGTAGAGGACATGACCCGTCTCCACGTACTTCGGCGCCACACCGCCCGGAATGAGCGGTCTGATGCTGTCGGTCTCCAGGTCCACGAAGTACGTCGTGAACGTGCTCCCGACGGAAGACAGCAACCCGCGCCCGCCGGGGAGCAGGTGCGGGTTCGAGAGGGACTCGTCGCCGAGGTCCGCGACGAGCGTCGGCTCTCCGCCCGTCTCCGGCACGCGGTAGATGTCTCCGCTGTCGTGGAACACGATGGTGCCGTCGTCGCCCCAATGGGGCTGAGCGACCTGCGTGCGCTGCGGCGCCACCACGCGGGGCGCGCCACCCGAGAGAGCCACCTTCATGAGCGCGTCGCCGGCCTCGAACGCGATCCAGTCGCCCTCCGGCGAGAAGGTCAGCCGGTTGATGTCCCCGTCGTAGAGCACCCGGAAGCGCTCTTCGTCGACACGACGGACCCACAGCCGTCGGTTCCCGCTGGTTCCCGACACGTAGGCCAGGTGGGAGCCGTCCGGAGAGATCATGACCGTGGAGTTGATCTGGAGGTCTTCCTCGAGCTCGAGCAGGGCCCGCGTCGCCATGGGGCGGGGGGCCTCCGGTGCCGGCTTCAACCACCCCCA
>JBDHGI010000483.1:0-2837 GCA_039589955.1 Gemmatimonadota bacterium
GAGAGCCTGTTCGCCCAGATCGGCTGCACGGGGTGCCACGTGCCTACGCTCGTGACCGGACGCTCGGAGCTCGAGGTGCTCGATCGCGTGGAGTTCCATCCGTACACCGACCTGCTCCTCCACGACATGGGCCCCGCGCTGGACGACGCCTACACGGAGGGCCAGGCGGCGACGTCCGAGTGGCGCACCCCGCCGCTCTGGGGGATCGGCCTCCAGCAGGACTTCCAGGGTGGAGAGGCGTATTACCTGCACGACGGCCGAGCCCGATCCCTGGAGGAAGCGATCGAGCTGCATGGCGGAGAGGCCGCGGCCTCGCGCGGCGCCTACCTCGCGCTCACTCCACAGGACCGGCAGCGCGTCCTGCGCTTCCTCCGTTCGCTCTGACCGCCACGGGAGGTACCATGGAGCGACGGGCCTTCCTCCTCAGGCTTCCGGTTCTGTCCGCCGGCGTGGCCGTGGGGGCCGCAACGGTTCCGCTCGGCGGATGCGGGGGCAGCCGATACCTGGTGCCGCTGGAGGCCGGCGACCGCCTCACGATTCCGCTGTCCTCTCTGCCCGACGGCGCGGACGCCTTCCTGCAGACGCCCGCCATGGAGCGGCCGGTGTGGGTTCGTCGCAAGGGCGATGACGTCGTTGCACTGCTCGCCCGCTGCACCCACAGGGGCTGCCAGCCCGAGCCGGTGGGCGACCGGCTCTCGTGCCCGTGCCACGGGAGTGAGTTCTCGCTGACCGGGGAGGTCCTCGAGGGACCGGCGGAGCGGCCTCTCATACGTTTCGCGGCCGCAATCGAAGGTGACGAGGTGATCGTACGCCTCCACCGGAGGGTGGGCTGATGCGTGCCCCAGCCCGGGTGGTGGCCTTCCTGTCCGCCACGGTCAGCGTGTCCACCGCGAGTGCGGTCGCGGCCCAGGCCGACACCGCGCAGGTCCGCGACACGACCCTGGCTCAGGAGGGCGTCTTCGACCGCCCCTTCATCGGCGGCCCGGCGGCCACGTCGATCGGAGGATACCTCGAGGGCAACACGAACTGGTTCGTCGAGGATGGCATCACCGAGGGCTTCTCGATGGAGCTGAGGCGCTTCAACGTGTTCCTGTACTCGCAGGTCTCTCCCCGGGTACGGTTCCTCGCGGAGCTCGAGTTCGAGCACGGCACGGAGGAGATCGCCCTCGAGACCGCCCTCGTCGACGTGCGTATCCGGCCCTCCCTCGCCGTTCGAGCCGGCATCGTCTTGCCACCCATCGGCTACCTGAACCAGAACCACGACAGCCCCCGCTGGGACTTCGTCGAGCGCCCGCTGGTGACGACGGACATCGTGCCGTCCACGCTTTCCGAGGTGGGCGCCGGCGTGTACGGCAAAGTCGTCGCGGCCAGGCTGCTCTGGTCCTACGATCTCTACCTGACGAACGGCTTGGGCGAGGGCGTCGTGGGCAACGAGCTCGGGCGCACCCATATCCCGGCAGGGAAGAGGGACGAGGCGTTCGGGGAGGACAACAACGGCTCGCCAGCCATCTCGGGACGGCTCGCGGTCCGGCGTCCCGGCTTGGGCGAGGTCGGGATCTCCTATTACGGCGGCCACTACAACTCGTTCCGCGTGGAGGGCGAAGAGGTGGACGACCGTCGATGGCTCGGCCTCCTGGCGCTCGACCTCGGAGGCACAGTCGGACCGTTCGAGGTCCGCAGCGAGCTCGCCCTCGCCACGATCGACGTGCCTGGGAGCCTGTCCGAAATCTTCGGGAACCGGCAATGGGGAGGGCACCTCGACGTCCTGGTGCCGGTGTGGTCACCCCCCCTGGCCGAGTACCCCGACGCGACCGTGCAGGCCGGGATGCGGATCGAGCACGTGGACTACAACGTTGGCACGTTCTCGTCGACGGGTCGGCCGATCCGGGACGACGTCACCGCCCTCGTCCCGACGCTCTCCTTCCGCCCCACGCCCGGCACCGTATTCCGCGTGAACTACAGATACCAACCAGTGGATACGCGATTTCCCGGGCAATCCCGCTGCTCGCCGCGCTGGCTTCCAGCTGGGCTTCGCCACCTACTTCTGAGGCGCTGAGCTCGCACCGGACACCTCGCCGTCCCCTCGTCGCTGGACAGGCTGCGCCCGTCGCCCAAGCCAGACGGGGCGATCGCTACCTCGGCGCCGGTGTCTCGAGCCTCGACCGGCGCTGCCCTCGCTCCCGCTGCAGCGACACGTCAGCGCTCGAAGCGGTACCCCACCTTCCACACCGTGTGGATGTGCGCCGGGCAGGCGGGGTCGTCCTCGATCTTCTGTCGCTCCCCAGACGGAGGTCGGCGGAGTCCGGCGGGCTGGGCCGGTCCAGGAGCTCCTCGCGGGTGCCGGGGAAGGCGCACCAGAAGGAGCCCACGGCCCCCTCGGGCGCGCCGGCGAGCCGCCGCACCGTGGGATCGCGCTCCGGACGGACCCCCACCAGCATCCGGTGCCGGTGCCCGCCGTGGTCCTCGTCGATGAAGGAGGGCTCCCGTCGCACCACGTCGAAGCCGGCCGCCCCGAGCTCGTCCTCGGCGAAGCCCATGGCGAGGTTGTGCCTCGCGGTCTGGGAGGCTCGATCCCGGCCCTCGCCGGAGGGATGGTTGTCCAAGATGACCAGGCGTCCTCCCTCCCTGAGGGAGGCGCGGATGCGGGCGAGCATGTCCGGGTATTCCACCATCTCGTGATAGGCGTTAGATCGTTCGTGCCGATCAGACGTCCTGCCTGCCTCAAGCCCCTGGTGATGCTCCATCTGTGCTCATGTGCGCGGTCGGCGCGGCGGCCCCGGCGATGGCATCGTCCCGGGCAGACATGCTGCCGCCCCTTCGGGCGTTTCAGCTGAAAC
>JBDHGI010000484.1:0-2916 GCA_039589955.1 Gemmatimonadota bacterium
GGCGAGCCGGCGCCTCCGAGAGAGGGCAGGCTACGGAGGCGCCGGGACATCCGCCGACTCAGCGGGTCAGATTCGACAATAGCCCGACGCGACCGCCGCCCACAACCAGCCAACCGCGTGAGCCGTCCACAGCGGGAACGGTATCAGTCGGGGACTGCATCATGGCGTGACGGTCGCGTCCCGAAGAGGGTGGTAGAGTTGGCTGGTTGTGGGCGGCGGTCGCGTCGGGCTATTGTCGAATCTGACCCGCTGAGTCGGCGGATGTCCCGGCGCCTCCGTAGCCTGCCCTCTCTCGGAGGCGCCGGCTCGCCGTGGAAAGGGCTTGCCCGATAATGGATTTCCGTTCAGAAGGACGAATTCTCTACATCTCGCCTGCAGACATCTCCGTCGGCAACGGACCGGGCGTGAACGAGCACGAGTTCGTTGACGCGGTTCATGAGGCCATGGGCGACCGGGCTCACTTCCTGGTTCCCCGGCCCGTCGAATCCACGGACGATCTTCCCATCCCCACGCTCCACTTCTGCCAGCCCCATCATCGGTACCACCCGCTGCGTTTTCCGCTGCACGTCATCTCCCAGATACGGCACGCGGGCAGGCTGTTGCGCTCCATGCACTTCGATCTCCTCGTGTTCCGAATCGACGTGCTTCCCATCGTGCCCCTCTACCTGACCTGGAGGCACCGGACTCCCTATGCGATCAAGACGCTGGGAACCGGCCCGCTCGACGTCTTCAAGAATCGAGGAGCTTGGCTGGGGAAGCTGCTCGATCCGCTGAACCGGAAGATCTTCCGTCGCCTCGTAGGGAGAGCGCTCGTGGCGGATACCGACAGCCAGGGACACGCCGCTGTGCTTCGAAGCAGTCTCGACGCCGACGAGCGGCAGGTCGTGTGGATCGACAACGGGGTCAATACTCGGCGATTCACGGTGGTGCCGCCGGAGCCCGCGCGTCGCGAACTGGGGCTGACGGATTTCGGCCCCGTGATCGGCTACGTAGGGAGCCGCCCCTGGGAACGAGGAGGAGCGCAGCTGATCGAGGCTGCACCTCGGCTGCTCGAGCGATATCCTCGCCTGGGTGTGGTGATCGTAGGTGCGGGCGATCCGGTGGAGGGTATGCGCCGACGGGCTGCCGAGCTGGGTGTCGCCGAGCACTGTCACTTCGCGGGCTATGTGCCATTTCGTAGGATCCCGCTGTATGTGCAGAGCCTCGACGTGGGGGTCTCCATCAGCTTGCGCCCGGAGCGGCAGGTGAACTCGGAGCTGAAGGTCCGGCAGTATCTGGCCTGCGGTCGTCCGGTGGTGCTTTCGCCGGGCAGCAACGAGTTCGTGAGGACGGAGGAGCTCGGCACTGTTGTGGAACCTGAGGACATCGAGGCCATTTCTGACGCTCTCGCCCATTGGCTCGATGTCGGATCCTCCGAGCGCGAGACCTTTGGCCTTCGCGCGGCGCACTATATGGAGGAGCATCTGTCGATGCGGGCTGTGGTTCGTCGGCGCTTCGAGCTGTGGGCCGATCGGATGCGGAGCTGAATGGCGGGGCTGATCCCACGGCTGGTGCAGCGGTACGACGAGGAGGGTATCCCATTCTGTCACTGGAAGGGCGCGGCTGAGCTTGGGCGTGCCCTGCGTGGGGAGCGGGACCTGGACCTGCTGGTCTCCCCCGATGACTATCCTCGTGCGGTGCAGGTCCTTCTGCGAGCCGGGTGGCGGCAAGTAGCCCCTCTCGTGGGACGGGACGATCCAGGGAC
This sequence comes from Gemmatimonadota bacterium, assembly GCA_039589955.1. Taxonomy (GTDB): domain Bacteria; phylum Gemmatimonadota; class Gemmatimonadetes; order Longimicrobiales; family Gaopeijiaceae; genus SZUA-318. The sequence continues at coordinate 1,745 of JBDHGI010000484.1, forward strand.
CTCGCACTTCTTGGGACACGACCCGTCCGTCGACCGACTGCTCCACGTCCATCTCCACGACCGTGTGCTCACGGGTGAGAACCTGATCAACAGCCACGTGGTGCCCTTCGGTCCTGCCATTCTGGAGGATGCCGTGTGGCATCTGGGGGTGAGAACGGTTGACGAGGAAGCCTTTCGGGCCTGCGCCGCTCTGCTGGGAGAGGGAGCGTCGAGTCGCGAGCGTCGGCGTCTCGCTCGGCAGATGCGCAGCGCGCTGCGCCCCTGGTCCCGCTACACACGGTACGGTCGATACAGGGCCTATGCGCGGTGGCTGGCGGCTCGCCTCCAGCGTTTGGTAGGTAGGACTCGCTCGGGCAGGGTGCTGGCCACGGGGGGTGCCTGGATCATCTTCATCTCATCTTCAGAAGAGCCGACGCCGGTGCATGAGTGGATCGGCCGTTGGCTGGGCAGGGAGGTCGCATCGAAGACCTTTCGATGTCGTGCGTTGTCGGCTGGCTCCTCGTCTGCCGGGGCTGCGTCCTTCCGTTGGACGTGGAGGGGCCGCCGGGTGATCCAGCGCGCCGCTCGTGCCGCCGATCGCGGTGTCGTGGCCCTGACCGAGGTCGCTGTCGGGAGGATGGGCAGCTCCTTCCATTGGGGAGACGAGCTCGGCCGGGTGGAGGCGCTGCTCGCGGGTAGGGTCCGGCGGCCGGATGCCGTGATCGAGATCGACAGGATGGACATCGACGCGGTGCGAAGCGTGGTCTGGAAGGCCTTGGGCTCTGGTATCGGTGCGGGAGAGCATTCCTGCGATTGACCCGATCGAGAAGCCCGCTGAGAGATCCACGGCTGGACCCTGACCACGGGAAAGGACGCGGGACGGGCGCTGGGAAGCGCTGGTCCCGTTCCGCTGTTCGGGGAAGCTCGCGGCCGTGAAGTCGGCGTGCCTCCCGCCGAGTGGAATCCCTACGGTGTGATGGTGAAGCCTCCTGACAGGACGCCGGTCCCGCCATTCGGGTTGGTGACTCGCACGTCCCACACCCGGTCCCGCCTCGGACCGCCGGACTTGACCTCCACGGTGGCGGTGAGGGTAAGTCCATCGGCACTCACCTCGATGCTCGTGACGACTGGCGCGGGTCCGTTGCCGCTCTCGAAGCTGAGCGTGGCGCCCTGGGCGAAGCCGGAGCCCGTGA
>JBDHGI010000485.1:0-2483 GCA_039589955.1 Gemmatimonadota bacterium
CCTCGCTCACCAGCGCCAAACCGTGGAGCGCCCGAGCCACGAGCCCCGGCTCCGGGGATCCGATGGACTCCGAGACCGCTTCCGCCTTCTGCGCGTGACGGACGGCTGCCGCCGCGTCCCCGTCGGCCTGGAGGGCGAGATGTCCCCGGTAGACCGACAACCAGGCGTGCTCCGGCACGGGGTCCAGCGGCTCCAGGAGGCTGGCGGCCCGCTCGAGCCACCCTCGGGCCACGGCGACGGCGCCATAGAAGGTCATGTGGTCGTCGCAGAGCCAGATGGCCATCCGAGCAGCATCCGCCGGCCGGTCCGAGCTCCGGTAGAGCCGGTAGGCGAGCTCATGGGCCTCCGTGGCCGCTCTGGTGGCATCCAGCCAGTAGCACGCCAGCCCGTAGCCCTCGTACGCGCCGGCCAGCCACGGAGGGCTCGCTCCGTCTCCAGGCCACTCCGGCACCGGGCCGCCCTCGTCGAAGGCGAGCCCCGCAGCCTCCAGGGCACCCTGGAACGAGGTCCTGGCCTCCGGCCACGCTCCCCGCTCGAGGGCGTCCTTGCCCGCGGCGAGTGCCGTGGATGGCGTCGGTGGCGGCGGCATGGAGGCGACTCCGGCTGGATCCTGAGAGGCCGGGGACGTCAGGTCCCCGGCCCATCTCCCAATAGAGATGGGGCCAACCGAACAGCGCAACAGGTCGAGGACCCGCCGCTCCTTTTGTCGCACAATGTGGGCCGTCGAGCGCCTTTCCTCGTGGGCCCGCCCGACATCCTCGCGGGAGGCTCCAATGAGGCAGCCCCTCAACGCCCACGCACTCCTGGTGCTCACGCTCGTCGTGGCCTGCACCGGCCCGGACGCACCGACCACCCCCCTCGATCCGGCTGCGGACTTCGCTCAGACACCCTCCGACCTCCAGCTGGCACGAAGCGCCCAGTTGCAGGGCTACGTCCCCGGCCGTGTCCTCGTCCGGTTTCGTCAGGACGCCACGGCCAACGATCTGATCCTGGGGCAGGGCGCGACCGTCCAGCGGCGACTCGGCCTCGGGATCCGGCTCCTCTCCGTTGCTGCAGGAAGGGAGCAGGCCGTCGCCGAAGCCCTTCGCCGGAGTCCCGTCGTCGAATTCGCCGAGCCGGATTTCTTCTACACCGTGGACGAGCCGTGCGGAACCGGTACCTGTGAGGTCCCCACCGACGGCTTCTTCGGATACCGGTGGGACCTTCACAACGACGGCACCATCACGGACGACCAGGGCAACGACCTCGTGCCGACGGGCCTGGTGGATGCCGACATCGACTGGCTGGAGGCATTCGACGCGATGGGCCCGCTTCCCGGGTCCGCCGTCATCGGAATCATCGATACGGGCGTCCTCGACAGTCACCAGGACCTGGTGGGCAAGATCGTCGCAGGCTACGACTTCTTCGACCTCGATCCAGACCCCGCCGACGATCACGGCCACGGGACCCACGTCGCGGGAATCGCGGCGGGCCACGGGAACAACGGCATCGGGATCCCGGGCGTGGCGTGGAGCAGCGAAGTCGAGATCACCGCCGTCAAGGTGTGCGGATATCTGTTCGGCTTCCTCCACGGCTGCCCATCGTCGGCCATCGCCGACGGCATCCAGTGGGCCACGGACAACGGGGCGCATGTGCTCAACATCAGCCTCGGCGGCGCCGAGCAGTCATCCGCGGTCCAGAGCGCCCTGCAGTACGCCCGTCAGAACGGGGTCCTGCCCTTCTGCGCGGCGGGCAACGACGCCGGATCCGTCTCCTACCCAGCCGCGTTCCCGGAGTGCGCAGCGGTCAGCTCCACGAACTGGAGCGACCAGCTGTCCAGCTTTTCGAACTCAGGTCCCGAGATCGAGCTGGCGGCTCCCGGAGGTGACTTCGAGGATCCCGACAGCTACAGCTTCATCCTGTCGTCCTACTACACCAGCAACACGAGCTACGCGTGGCTCGCGGGCACCTCGATGGCCTCACCCCAGGCCGCCGGCCTGGGGGGACTCCTCCACGCCCTCGGGGTGACCGATCCCGACGAGAAGCTCGCCCGCATGCGGGCGACGGCGAACGACCTCGGTGCTCCTGGCGAGGACGACTTCTTCGGCGCGGGCCGCATCAACGTGTATTCGGCCGTCGCCGACCTCATCGGGGCCCCGACGAACCAGGCACCCAACGCGTCCTTCACGGTGAGCTGCTCCGATCTGACCTGCGACTTCACCGACACCAGCACCGACGGCGAAGGCTCGGTGGTGGCGTGGTCCTGGGACTTCGGTGACGGCAACACGTCCATGCAACAGCATCCGACCCACACGTTCGCCGTGGCCGGCACCTACACCGTCACCCTCACGGCCACCGACGACGAAGGGGCCAGCGACGCGTTCAGCACGGACGTCACTGTCCCGACGCCGAACGTGCCGCCAACGGCGTCGTTCACCTCGAGCTGCACCGACCTGACCTGCGACTTCACCGATACCAGCACCGACGGCGACGGCACCGTCACC
>JBDHGI010000486.1:0-3276 GCA_039589955.1 Gemmatimonadota bacterium
CCCAGCACCTGGTTCTCGTCCAGGCTCTGCACCAGCACGCCCCCTCCCCGCAGGAGCCGGATGTCCTCCCGGTTGCCCGTGGGGCTCACGCCGCCGGCCAGGGCCAGGGCCTCGGTGAGCGTCACCGTGGGGTCCACCTTGAACAGGCCCGGATTCCGGACCTCGCCCAGGATGGCGATGCGCCTCAGCACCGTCACCTCCACCGACGGGTTCTGCAGGTACTCCCGGTAGTCGGCCGTCAGCTGTTTCCGTACTTCCTCCGGCGACCGTCCCACCAGGTCCCTCTCGCCCAGAAGCGGGAAGACCACGATGCCGTTCGGGGCCACCATGAACTCGCCCGTGAGATCCGGCTCCCGCCAGATGGCCACGCGCACGGCATCGCCGGGCCGCAGTCCGACGGTCCCGTTGGCGGGCGGCAGCGGCGGCGGAGCCTGGCTGCCTCCGCACGCGAAGGAGGCCAGGACCAACACCAGCACGGTCACGGACCTCGTCATCGTCGAGCCCCCTTCCCCACCTTCGGCCAGGCGCCGGTGAGGCTGTTCCACACCGAGCGGGTGATGAGCATCAGATCGAGCACGGTCGACCGGCGCCGCACATAGAGCAGGTCGTAGCGGAACTTCCTCCGGTGGGGCAGGTCTCGGCGCGCGTACACCTGCGCCAGGCCCGTGAGCCCAGGGCGGACCGAGTGCCGCTCCCCGTTTCCCGGGATGTCCTCGAGCCTCACCACCACGGCTCCCTCCTCGCTCACGATCTCCTCGGGGAGCAGCGCCCGGGGGCCCACGAGGCTCATGTCCCCCCGGAGGATGGACCAGAGCTGCGGCAGCTCGTCCAGGGCCCTGGCACGCATCAGGCGCCCGAGCCGGGTGATCCGGCCCTCCTCCAGATGGGCCTGGAGCAGAGGTCCGTCCTCGTCCTTCCGGGGCCGCATGGAGCGGAACTTCCAGCTCCGGAAGCGTCGTCCGCCCAGGCCCACCCGTTCCTGGGCGTAGAAGACCGGCCCGCCGTCCTCCAGCTTGATGAGCAGGGGCAGGAGGATCCACGCAGGCGCCGTGAGCAGGAGGCCCATGACCGCGAAGCCGACGTCGAGGGTGCGCTTGACGGCCAGGTCTGCGCGTCGGCCGACCGCACGCGGGGCCGCCCACGCCGTGCGCTCTGCGAGGCGGGCCTCGACCGCCGCCGCCGTCTTCATCGGGTTGACCTGTTCTGCATCCGTCGATTCGCGCTCTGGGGGGGACGGTAGTGTTCAGAGAGAGCCGACGGATCGCAAGGGTCCTAGTAGTGGCTGCTGCAGCACGCGCTCGAGCACGTCCACCACCCGCTCCGCCGCTCGGCCGTCCCACAAGGGGATGGTGGCGGTGGGTCCCGTGGGGGCGCCGCCGTCCAGGAGATTCCTCACCCGGGCGACCACCAGGTGCGGGTTCAGCGTGACCAGCTCGTTGGTGCCGGCCTCGAGGGTGGAGGGCCGTTCGGTGTTCTCCCTCAGCGTCAGGCAGGGAACGCCCAGGAACGTGGTCTCCTCCTGGATCCCTCCCGAGTCGGTGAGGACGGCGCCGGCGTGCTCCATCAGGTCCAGGAACTCCAGGTACCCGAGGGGCTCGAGCAGCCTCATCCGGGGGTGGCCGCGGAGGCGGCTCTCCAGCCCGAACCGGCCGAGCCGCTCGGCGGTCCGGGGATGCACCGGGAAGACCACCGTCGCCTCCCGCGCGACACTGTCCAGCAGCTCCACCACCCGCTCCAGGGACTCCTCGGTGTCCACGTTGGACGGCCGGTGCAGCGTGACCAGCACATAGGGGTCGCCCCCCAGGTCCAGGCCCTCCCGGGCCCGGGTGGCGGCCGCCCTGCCACGCAGGCCGACCAGGGTGTCTCGGGGATCCCCTCGGCCTTCAGGTTGTCCAGCCCGCTCTGCTCCGTGACGAACAGCCAGGTCGAGATCTGGTCGGTGAGCACCCGGTTGATCTCCTCGGGCATGGATCGGTCGAAGCTCCGGAGCCCCGCCTCCACGTGAGCCACCGGCACGCCCGCCCTGGCGGCGGCCAAGCTGCACGCGAGGGTGGAGTTCACGTCTCCGACCACCACCACGAGGTCGACGGGCTCGTGCTCCAGCAGCCGCTCGAACGCCACCATGATACGGCCGAGCTGCTCGCCGTGTGAGCCGCTTCCCACCCCCAGATAAGCGTGGGGCTCGGGCAGCCCGAGCTGCTCGAAGAAGACGTGGCTCATCCGCTCGTCGTAGTGCTGGCCGGTGTGCACGACCCTGGACCGGAATCCTCCGCGGGCCTCCAGGGCCCGGTGAAGCGGCGCCACCTTCATGAAGTTGGGCCGCGTGCCCACCACGCTCAGGATCCGGGGCTCAGCCATGCCGCTTCCCGTTCCCGTTCCCGCTGCCGTTCAGGGAGACGGCGGTCAGCAGCCGCCAGTAGCTACGGGCGATGTCCGTGCGGTCGTGGTGGAGCTCGGCGTACCGCCGGCCGCGGTCTCCCATCCTGCGCCGGAGCTCGGGCTCCCGGTAGAGGCGCAGAACGGCTTCCAGCAGGGCTTCGGGATCCTCGGGCCGGAAGGCGATTCCCGCCCCGGCCTCCTCCACGATGCCGCGCGCCTCGCCGTCCACGCCCAGGACGATGGGCCGCCTGGCCGCGAGCGACTCGAAGATCTTGGAGGGGATGACGCCGCGGAACAGGGGCACGTCCCGCAGGTGGATCACGCTCACGTCGGAGAGTGCATAGAACAGGCGCATCCTCTCGTGGGGCTGCTTGTCGACCATGCGGAAGTTCGGAAGCCCCAGCTCCCTCGCCCGCGCCTCCAGCGGCTCCCGCTCGGCGCCGGCCCCCACGACCAGGAAGAGGATGTCCGGCTCCGGGCACCGGCGGGCCGCCTCCAGTATGACCTCGAGGCCGTGGGCCTTGCCCAGCGTGCCCACGTACGACACGACGAACCCGTGGTCCGGGGCGACCTCGGTGCGGAGGCCCGCCAGGGCGGATGCGTCCTCCACGCCCCCGAAGCCGTCCAGGTCCACTCCGTTCTTGAGCACGGTGATCTTTTGGTCCGGGACCCCGAGCTCGAGGAGGTAGTCGCGGAAGGAGTCGGTGACCACCACGATGTGCGCCGCCTTCCGGTAGAGGAACCGCTCCACGCCCTCGAAGAAGCGCACGATGGCGTTCCTCTTCAGGACCCCGGTGGAGACCGCCGAGGCCGGCCACAGGTCGCGGATCTCCAGGACGAAGGGGGCCCGCTTGAGGCGGCTGACCACGTACCCCGCGATGGCCGTGAACATCTGGG
>JBDHGI010000487.1:0-2687 GCA_039589955.1 Gemmatimonadota bacterium
CGACGCTTTAGCAACTGTGTTGGAGACGCAGTTGCTCGAGCGGGAGGGAGGGATCCCAGCGGCGTCCGTCACGGACCATGGCATTGAGGATGGTCAGGAGCTTTCTCATGCACGCGACCTGGGCGACCTTGGGCCGCTTCCCGGCGGCCCGGAGCCGTTGGTAGAAGACGCGGATTACGGGATTCCAGCGACAGGCGCTCCATGCGCTCAGGAAGAGCGCGGTCCGGACGGGGGCACGACCGCCCCATACGACCCTTCGGCCGCGCATGAGCCCGCTATCGCGAGGGAACGGGGCCACGCCGGCAAGGGCAGCGATCTCTTTGTTCGAGAGTCGACCGAGTTCGGGGAGATCAGCGATCAGGGTCCGCGCCAAGTTCGGACCCACGCCCGGGACCTCCTGCAACAAGTCGCTCTTCGCCTTCCAGACGGGACTACTGCGGATCCGCTCATCAAGGTCGGAGTCCACGTCGGCGAGCTGACGCTCCAGCCAGCGGATGTGCTTCTTGATGCCCCTCTGCACGGCCGGGACCGCGAAGCCGAGTCGGTTCTTCTCGGCCGCGATCATGTCGATGATCTGACGGCGTCGCGTCATGATCGCATCCAGCGCGCGAGCGTCCTCGTCCGGGAGTGGCCGGACCGCGGGTCGCACTCGCTCAGCGAACAGAGCCAGGATGCGAGCGTCGATCCGGTCGGTCTTGGCTAGTTGGCCCGTGGACTTGGCAAAGTCCCGAACCTGGCGTGGGTTCGCCACCACTACGGGGACATCGGCGGCGGTCAGGGCGACGGCGGCGGGTACTTCGAAACCCCCGGTCGCTTCCATGACGACCAGCGCCGGCGATGCCTCCCGTAACGCGTCCACGAGCTCTTGGACGCCTTCGTCCGTGTTCGGAACCGTGAACGTCTCTTCGCGATCGCTCAGGGCGTAGTCGAGCCGGTGCTTCGAGACGTCCACCCCCACGTACACGACTGGGTCGCCCATGCAGAACCTCCCCGCTGAAGGATGGTTCGCTCACTCCCAGCCTTGCACGATACGGGCTCTCAGCCCCGACAACTGTACGAGATCACCTGAATCTGTCGATTCGTCGACATACAAGGCGGTTGCCGTGATCAGGAGCGTGCCCGCCAAGCTGTCGGATTCAAATCGCACGCCCCCACCCACGTCGTGGGCCGGACTGTCATCACTCTCAAGCAACAGAAGGCGAGCGTCACCGGCTGGGCTCACCCGCCTTCAGAATCAGGATACCCGACCAGGATCAGGTCATCAAGGTGCTCGGCTCGGTCGAAGGGTTAGGACAAATGAGACGTGCACGGCTAGGCCAGAGCGCTTGTCGTACCGCAAGGGCATCTTGCCCCGTCGAGGACGCCGAAGGCCCTCAGCCCGGCCAGGACAAGCCCACGCACCCAGCCACCGTCGTGCCTCTAGGCTGGCGAGTCAGATACGTCTTCGATTTGCCACCCACGACGATGCGGTCGAGGCTGTACAGGGCGTGGTGCAGCCGGAATTGAGAAACGGGGCACCGGGCAGAGCCCGGCACCCCGCCACGAGGCTTCTTCTCCCTAACGCCTGCGACCCAGCCTATAGATCCGGGTAGTTTGTGGCGTTCGCGAGGGCCGCGTAGAGGTCCTGAAGATCCTGGAGGTCTGTCACCAACCCCGGCTCCATTCCCGTGCCCGGCTCACCGAACTTGGCTTTGAACCACCCTTCATTGGGCTTCTCCCGGACGAACTGCCCCAGACTACGACCTCCCAGGTCGTGGGCCGTGCCGTCGGCACCGTGGCACGACTGGCATAGGTCGTCGTAGAGAGCCTCACCGCGGGCAGCATCCCCCTTGGCCCCGACGTTGCTGTAGGTGATGGTGGGGGCCACCACCACAGGTGGGTCCTGCGTATAGTCGACGTACATCTTCGGACCCGTGACCTCGATATCGTAGAGCTCGGAGGGGGCCACCCACTCCTCCAGCATGAACTTGACCAGGTTCCACGCCTGGCCGGAAGTCAAGTGATTCGAGTAGTCAGGGTGTGTGTTGTCTCTCGCGTCGATATCACGAGCGCCGACGTGCATGATCAGGGAGTACATCTCCTGGAAGGTCGAGGCGGAGCTCGTGCTCCGGAGATTCACGGACGACACGTCCGGACGCGATGCTCTGAGCGTGCTTTGACCCGTGCGGTTCGCATAGGAAGCGGCGTTACCCATGCCATCCCACGCGTGGCATGCCTTGCACCGGTAGAAGTCGGCTTCAGCAGTCGTAGCCGGCTGGGTCCCGGCGCCGCCGGCGTCCGTCGTCCACCACTTCGAATAGGCCGCACCCCCCAGGATGCCGTCCGCGGCCGTGTACTCGGCGGGTGGTGGTCCAGGCCAGTCCGCTCCGGGGGGGCCCGCCGGGCCTGTTGGACCTGCTGGACCCGTCGGGCCTGCTGGACCCGTCGGGCCCGCTGGGCCCTCAGGACCCACCGGCCCTTCGCAGGCAGCCATCGTCAGAATCACCGCGATACCGAGCAGCTGCGATCGCATGACATCTCCCTGATTGGAGTGAAGCATCCCGCCTCCGTGGAGTCTGGGCCGTCTGGCGACCCGGCTCTCGGCGGGCGGTTCTTAACAGTTTATGGTGACCTGGGGAGCTACACTCGGGAGGTGAGCTCCGTCAGGTGACTCTACGTGGTCGAGGGGTGTCTTGGCGGTCCTCGGG
>JBDHGI010000488.1:0-3392 GCA_039589955.1 Gemmatimonadota bacterium
CCTGGGGAGCGTCTTCGGCCCCAGCGAAGACCGGGGCGTGTACCGCACAACCGACGGCGGCACCGCCTGGGAGAAGGTGCTCTACGTGAACGACGGCACCGGCGCCATCGATCTCATGATGAGCCCCGACGATCCGGCCACGGTGTACGCCGCCATGTGGACGGCCCGGCGCACGCCCTGGGCCATGTTCAGCGGCTCGGAGGACGGCGGTGTCTTCAAGACCACCGATGGGGGCGACACCTGGACGAAGCTGGGCGGCGGGCTCCCCGAGATGATCGGCCGCATCGGGCTCGCCATCTCCCCCGCCAATCCGGACCGGGTGTACGTGCTGGCCGAGGCGGAGGGCGACCTGCGCGGCCTCTGGCGCTCGGAGGACCGGGGTGGGCCGTCCCTGGTACTACACCCACGTGGACGCCCATCCCACCGACCCCGACGTCGTGTACATCAACAACGAGAGCTTCTTCCGCTCCGACGACGGGGGACACACCCTGGTCAACATCCCCACCCCCCACGGGGATAATCACGACATGTGGTTCAACCCTGACCACCCGGAGATCTTCATCCAGTCCAATGACGGTGGCGCCAACGTCACCTTCAACGGCGGGCGCACGTGGTCGACCCAGTACAACCAACCCACGGCCGAGTTTTACACGGTCACGGCCGACGATCAGTTCCCCTACCGGCTGTATGCGCCCCAGCAGGACAACACTACGATCTCCGTGCCGAGCCGCATCACCCGCGGCCTCACGCCCTCCGAGGACTGGTTCGCCGGCCCCGGCTGCGAGACCGGACCCGTCGTGGTAGACCCACGCGACCCGAACGTCCTCTACGGAGCCTGCAAGGGCTGGGTGAGCCGCCTGAACCGCTCTACGAATCAGCTTCGGCAGGTCTGGATCTGGCCCCAGGAGCCCCACGCCCTGCCCAACTCCGAGCTGAAGTACCGCGAGCAGTGGGTGTCCCAGATCCGCTTCTCGCCTCACGACCCGTCGGTGATCTACCACACGTCGCAGCACGTGCACGTGACACGCAACGAAGGGCAGGACTGGGAAGTCATCAGCCCGGACTTGACCCGATGGGAGGAGCACAGGGAGCTGCACGTGGACCCGCCCGGTGGTCCCCTCACGTACGACCAGACCGGTGTGGAGGTCTACGGGACCATCTTCGCCTTCGAGGAGTCGCCGTTCGAGCCCGGCCTGTTCTGGGCAGGCTCCGACGACGGCGCCGTCCATATCTCCCGCGACGGAGGAGCGAGCTGGGCCGACGTCACGCCCCCGGGCCTACCGCTGCACAGCACGGTGAACGAGATCGTGCTGTCACCTCATGATGCCGGGCGGGCTTTCGCCGTCATCCAGCGGTACCGGTTGGACGACTTCCATCCCTACATCTACCGCACCGACGACTACGGGACGTCCTGGACCCTGCTCACCGACGGCACCAACGGCATTCCTGCGGACCATCCCACCCGGGCCCTTCAGGAAGATCACGCGGTGAAAGGTCTGCTATACGCCGGCACCGAGTTCGGTGTCTTCGTGTCGTTCGACGACGGCGAGCACTGGCAGTCGTTCCAGCAGAACCTGCCACGTACACCCGTCATGGACCTCCTCGTCAAGGAGAGCGACCTGATCGTGGCCACCCAGGGTCGTGCGCTTTGGATCCTCGACGACCTGACGCCCCTGCATCAGATCGAGGCGGCGTCCATGGCACCGCGAGGTGCCTTCCTCTTCGCGCCCCGTCCCGCGTACCGCATGCGCCTCCAGAGCGGCAGGCGGGGAGGCGTCTGGGCGCAGAATCCGCCCGCCGGCGCGGCCATCCACTACGGCTTCGCCGGCGATGTGGAGGGCGAGGTCACGCTGGAGATCCGGGACGCGGCCGGTGAGCTGGTGCGTGTCTTCACCAGCTCCGGGCCCCGCACGAAGGAGCAGGTGTTCCAGGCCATGCGGGAGCCCCTGGTCACCATCGTGGGCACGCCTCGGGTCCGGACGACCCGCCGTGGTTACGGGCGACACCAATGGTCCTCTGGCGCTGCCGGGCACCTACACGGTTACCCTGCGCCTGGAGGACGGATGGAGCCAGACGCAGGAGCTGGAGGTGCACATGGATCCGCGGGTGACCACGCCCGTGGCGGATCTCGAGGAGCAGTTCGAGCTCGCCATCCGGGTGCGGGACCGCATCACCCAGATCCAGCTCGGCGTCGCCGCGGGGAACGAGCGCATCCGAGAGCTGGACGCAATCATTGCCAGGGGTGGGCGCGCGGCCGAGCAGGCCGCCACCACCAAGGCCGAGCTGGAGGAAGTGCTGGGGCAGCTCTACAAGCACGGCCAGCGCGGGGACCACGCGAACCTGCGGCCCCAGCTCACCACCGACTACGCGGCCATCAACACCTACATCTCCGGCTCCGAGAATCGGCCACCCTCCGCGGCCTACCCGCGGATGGCAGAGCTGGACGAGCGGTACGAGGAGCTCATGGCACAACTCAGGAGGTTGTTGGATCGGATGATCGCGTAGGGCCGGTCGCCGTCATGGAAAGAATGGAAAGAAGGGACGCGACCAACGACAGGGATCAGGCCCTCCTCACCTCCCGGGATCCGCCAGGATGTCTCCCAAGTCGACCTGCCAGACAGAGCTGCCCCTCGGGATCTCGCTGTCGAACGTGATGTAACGGCCGTCCGGAGAGAGGTAGTACCACCAGATCGGCTGATCGAAGTCACCGGTCAGATTGACGGCAGGACGCCCGGGATCCAGAGAGACGAGCCATACATCACTCTGGCCTCCGCTCGTCGCCTGGCCACCGAGGGCCAGGAAGTGCTCCCCGTCCGGCATCCACTGGATTCCGCCCAGCCGATCCGGTCCGCTCTCCACGTGCAGCGTGCCGGGCTCCCCCACCAGCTCTCCCGCCTCGTCGATCTCCACGAGGAGAACCTCGGCCCGGTGCGACACGGTGAGCAGGCGGCCGTCCGGAGACCATTTGACGCCGTTGCTACCCCGGGCTCCCAAGGATCCGGCAAGCGTGAAGAGGGGCGTCCCCCGGTCGTCGCCGGCCATGGCCACGTAGAGGGTGCCTTCCCCGTCGGCGGTCTCGGCGAAGGCGAGACGGCCACCATGGAGCGCGATATTCGCGAAGGCGTTGTCGCCCGGTGTCCAGTCCTCCTCCGGAAGGCTCCAACCGAGGGTCGATGAGCCCGAGCCGTCGACCAGCCAGACCTCATGCCGGCCCCGGCGTGTGATCACGTAGGCAAAGAGCGGAGTCGTCGCTCCCGAGACCCGCATCACGGCATCCTCATCGATGGAGAAGAAGAGCCTCAGCTCGAACGGACCGGTCGGCATCTCCACGGGGAGGGTCCTGTCGTTCTCGACCTCGTAGAGGAACAGCCCTGCCTCGAGCATCCCTTCGT
>JBDHGI010000489.1:0-2579 GCA_039589955.1 Gemmatimonadota bacterium
GGGGTCGCACGGGGGTGGTGTAGTGCCGATGGGTGGCGTCTGGCATCACCATGGGCGCAACGTAGAAGGCGCGCGTGGCCAGCAGCTCGGCCACCTCCGGGGCATCGGAGGTCAGGAGTTCGTGGATCACACCGAGGGCCGCCTCCACCGCCACGACCTCGTCCGAGTCGATGCCGCCGTCGACCCACATGGCCGGCTTCTCGGCCGGGTCGCCCGTCGAGAAGTCGGTGATGGTCACGACCCAGAGATCGCGGCCCTCCCAGCTCCGTCCCATGGACTCGAGGCGTGCCTTGTCCGGGTATGCCTCGGCGGCCGCGTGGACGAAGGCCGAGACCTCCTCGTAGCCGTGATAGCAGTCGAAGACGTACGCCTCCGAGAAGGCCGGGCAGGGCGGGAAGTAGAGCTTGTCGCCGGGGCCCTGACCGGCGGCGTGCCCGGCCAGGAGGATGAGGCCGAGGACGGCTGGGAAGAGGCGCATGGATCTCTCCGGATGTGGGGTTGCGGAGCACGGTAGCCGGGCTACGGCCCGGCTGCCAAGTGGACCCTGGAGTGCAGGGTTCGGCTCTGCGCCCGTCTGTCCCACCTTCGGGTGTCAGGGCGGATGGTCTCGCGAGATGGAACGGGCCTGCCAGGTCAGACGTTCACCGATTCGGCTAGCCCCGACACCACCAGCGAAACCCACTCCTGCGGCGGCGAACAGGGGCAGTGGGGTGGGAAGCAGCGCCGTCACCGCAGGAACGAGGAACAGCGCCACCGTCAGGCAGACGCCGGCCCGGAGCGCATGGCGTGGACCCATCGACCACCATCCCACGATGAAGGAGAGCCCCAGCAGCCAGAGGATGGTGAGTCCTCGGTCAACCCATTCCGGCCATAGCCCGTTGGACCGGATGATACGCCAGCCGTCTCCGAGCGTATAGCCGAGGCCGCACTTGCTGACTCGGTTGACGCTCAGGCAGGTTCCGCCGTCCTCTGTCCAGGCCTCGAGCTGGATCGTGTCACGCTCCGCCACGCCCGTGAGCCCGCCCACCCATCGAACGTCAGTGTCCTCCAGTGCCCACGCTTGAGCTCGTAGGCGTAGCCGGAATACCAGGTCGCTGCGGTCTGCGCCGAGGATGAGGATCTCGCGTTGCTGATCGTCGTAGATGCTGACGATGGGCGCCAGCCCGGGCGGCGAAGGCCCGGCGCGCACCCGGACGCGCACAGGCGCCCCCTGCCGAAGGAGTGTCCGGACGGCCGCCGACTCTGCGATCGGGCCCGCGGGAAGTGGGCGGGGCCCCACACTCGCCTCGAGCACGTCACCGGCGTAATGATAGAACTCGGGTTTCGGGGGCGCCCACTCGGCCGAATAGGCGGAGCTCGGAAGGGACGGCGTGACCGCGAGGCCGGTCAGCACGAAGACCGCGAGGGCACCGAAGACAGAGGCTACGCTGACGACCCAGCTCGGGCGCGTTCGGGGCCAGAGCCAGGCAGCGGGTCGCAATCCCAGGGACATGCCAACGAGGGTACCGGCCGAGTTGAAAATGGCGTCGCTCGGGCCCGAGATCCTTCCCGGAATGAACAGCTGGGCGGTCTCCAGGCACACCGGAAAGAGGACGGCGGCAGCGAACAGTGGGACCGATGGCCTCCAGACCCGGACTGCTGCCACACCCAACGGGACGAAGAAGAGGAAGCTGCGGATGGCGTCGGCACCTCCCCGCCTGCGCCGGCCTCGTCGTGAGGATCAGAATCGCGGCCACCCAGAGAAGAACGAACACTTTGGCGAAGTGATTCCCCTTGTTCATGACCTTCTCCGTCTTCTCGGACCGGCAGGGCTCAGCATGAAGGGGTTGCGACCTCAATGCTCTCGGACATGAGAGGGCGTCTCCCGGCGCCGCTCGCACATTGTCGGCGCGGCGGGGAGACCAGACTCGACGGGGTTCGCTCCCATCCGCACCCCAGTCGACCGACGGGTCACACCGGGAAAGGCACGGGCACGGATTCTGCAACCGAGAGTCAATGACGACAATGGGCCACCCGCACCTCGGCGCATCTCACGGTGCGCCTTGCCGAGGTTCCAGGTGGGGTGCGGGTCGGTCCGCCAACCGCGGGGCCCGATTGATATAGCTCGAACGCCACAATGTGTTTCCTTCGCGCAGCGCTCGAAGACGCCTCAGGCGCCGCTGCGACACTCGGACGCCCCCCCACCCCGGCCTCGCGCTTTGACGCAGGCCGGGTGTTTCCTGACTGGCCGAGCGGTTCCTCGACGACCACGGTTTCCGCGGGAGCAAAGCGTTCATCGTCCTGTTCCGCGACCGGGACGCCAGAGAGCGGGATGCCGTCGCCAAGCACCACCGTGCAGCGCGAGGTAGCTCGGCGGACTACCTCCCGACTGCCAGCCTCGTCAGATGGCTGATCGAACGGGGCGCCGGGAATACCCGGCGCCCCGTTCTGCTCCTCGCGACCGTCGGGCCGTAGGGCCCGCTGACTCCTACTTCAGGGAGAAGTAGCGACCCGACCTCCTTCGTCGATCCGCCGCACCGACCCTCGACGCTCTTTCCCGGGGAGCGCCTTGGATATATTATGCATTCTGCATAGAATAG
>JBDHGI010000490.1:0-3129 GCA_039589955.1 Gemmatimonadota bacterium
AGCGACCGATGCGCTCACGTGCGCGACCTGATCCCGGCCGATGTCATGGCCGAAGGTCGCTTCGCGTACGAGATACGAGTCTACGACGGCCCGCAGGAACTGATCGGGCGAAGGCACACGTTCAAGAGCGTGTCACCGGCGGTCGCCCACGCGGTGGCCGAATAGCACCGCTCGCGGCTGATGTTGTAGCGAAGATGCTCCTGGGGTTGGGGATTGTCGCGTGAATCGACTACGGGTTACGCGGCCAGCCCGGCCCGCCGTCGGAGTTGTGATTTGAGTTAAGCCTACCGAGCCAATCCCCCGTTTTCAAAACTCCGACCGGGTGGGGTTTAACGCACCAGTTCGGATGCCTCTGAAAAGTCTTGCTGGCTTTGAGTCTGTCTCAGACGTCGACGTCCGCGAGCAGCCTCGAGTCGACGATCCCGCTCGGGCCCGGCCAGAACGAGATCGTGCCGTTCTCTCAAGACACACCGGAACACCGCATGGGTGATGCATTTGTACGTCAGCCAAAGAAGCGCGTCGCTATGTAACTGATGAGACCACTCCATAGCACCGTCGTAAGTCCACCCAGGATGATTCCGATCCACGCGTGCACTGCGCCCTTGATTTGCGGATTCGCCCTTCTCCTCCAAAGACCCATGACCGTAGTATGCGATCAGGGCTGGGGGATTCTTGTACGGAATGACACCGCCCGTTGCGTCGCCTGTTGGAGGCTCAGTTGCCGTGTCCGACACGTTGTGGTCCGGCTCTCCGTGCTGAATGGGCTCGTATCTGCGAGGAGATGCAGTGGGCGGGCTGGGTGCAGCGACTGTGCTCGAAATGTTGTCGACCTCCGTCCTGACCTCCTTAGCTTGCTGGTAGCGGAGTCGCGGCTCCTTCTCGAGCGCCTTAAGCACGACCTCATCGAGGCGCACGTCGACCTCTACCTTGCGCGAGGGGGGAACGAAGCGGCCCAGAGGCAGCTCGCCGGTCAGGAGCTCGTAGAAGACCACTCCCAAGGAGTAGATGTCCGCCCTGTGATCTACCTCTAGCGGACGCTCGATCTGCTCAGGCGCCATGTAGTGCGGCGTGCCCATCGCTTGGTGCGTTCCGGTCAGCCTGAACTCCTCCGGACGCCGACCGAGGATCTTGGCGAGTCCGAAATCGGCGATCTTCACCCGCCCCTTCTTGTCCACCAGGATGTTCTCGGGCTTGATATCCCGGTGTACGACCCCCTCATCGTGGGCGAACTGCAGGGCGTCGCAGATTTGCGAGACGATCCCGAGTGCTTCGCGCGGCGCTATCTTGCCCGCCCGAATCATCTGCCGGAGGTTCGCCCCCTCGATGTACTCCATCAGGAGGTAGTAGTGCGTCCCGGCCTGCGGGTAGCTCAGGCTTGCCAGGGCCTTGGCCTCGCGGGCAAAGCGTTCAGCAAAGGCCGCATCGGCGTCGGGGTCCACGGCAAGGATCTTGAGCGCCACCAGGCGGTCGAGAGCCTTCTGGCGGGCTTTGTAGACCACTCCCATGCCGCCCTGTCCCAGAATCTCGAGGATCTCGAGGTGGGGGAAGTGCGGTGCCAGTTCGGCGGGCTCGGGTGGAGGCGAAGCGATACCGCCGGGCCTAGCGGTGGTTTCGTCGACTTTCTCCAACCCCAGCTTGATCAAGCACCTGGGACAGGACTCGGGCGGCGTTCCCAAGGGAAGCACGGCTCCGCAGCGTGGGCATGTTCCAGTCTCGGTCATGGGCCTGTCCTCTTGGCTCCACCTCTTACTGAAGCAAAAGCGCCCGGAGATTACAGGCCTCTCAAGCACCCAGGGCGGAGAAGAGCTCACGAAGCTCCTCATCGACCTTACCGGGCTCGACCGTCTGGCCGATTTCCGCTCGGAGCCGTTCCCGGAATCGCTTCCGCAGCCGGTGGATCGCCACATTCAGGGCACCCTCCGTGAGGCCCAGCTCCTCTGCCAAGGCGAGCCGGCGTGCTCCGCCTTCGTCGCCGGTGAGAGCCCACTTGAGCCGGTCGAAGAGGATCCCTTTTCCCTGGGCTGCATACTCTTCCCCCAAGCGCTCGGACGTCCGCGCGAGCACGGCGAGAGCCCAGTTCCTTTCGAAGACCTTTTCCGGAGTCAGCTGGTCGCCGGGCTCCAAACCGTAGCGCGCATCGGCGTCCCGGAAGTCGACCGAAAGCGTTACCCGCCCCCCGCCGCGCTTCTGGGCGCGTGACCGATCCCGCTCGTTCGCCAGAAAGTGCTTCAAGGAAGCAAGGAGAAAGCTGCGAAACTTTCCCCGCTCTGGATCGGCCGTCCGGAAATCCTTCTTCTCGAGAAGGCGGGCGAAGAACCCCTGAGTCAGATCACGCGAGTCGTCGGGGCTATATCCGGAACGCCGGACGAAGGCGTACAGCGGATACCAGTAGTCCTCGCACAGGGCTGTCAGGGCCTCCCGTGCCTTCGCCGGATCGTCCGCGCCGGCGGCCTGGACGACGCTCCAGTGGGTCGTCCGGAACGAGCCCGAGCCGTGAGACCCCGGCCTGCGTTCGGAGGCGGTCATACCGTATTCTACTTCGATTTCGTCGAGGGTCGATATAACCCGCGACGTCGACACTCGCGGCTCGGTTATCATTTACCCATGGTCTACGAGAGGGAGTTCGAGGCAGAAACCGCGGTCCCTAACTGACAACTGTCCACTAGACCGGGGGCTCCAAGTATCGAGGGGTCCGTGGAGGAGGCCGCATTGACGCGCATCGGGCCGTTCGTCGCCGGCGCCGCCGGGATTCTGATCCTTCCCTTCGCCTACTGGGTGCGCACCTGGCAGAGCTTCGCCACCGTCAGAGACATCTGCCCAAGATTGTTCTGCGACTTCGCGGAACTATCCCATGGGAGAGGCGATATTCCGAACCGGCCTCCCCGTGGAGGGTTTCCTCTACTCGCCCTTTATCGCCATCCTCCTGGCCGCATTCCCGCCGCTGGGACTCGACGCTTCGCTCATGGTCTGGGGCGTCCTGCAGGTTCTGTTCGTTTCCTTCTACCTTCTCAGCTTCCGTCAGGTCGTCCCAGCCGCGCTACCGGCTCAGCTTCTCTTCATCGCCCTCAGCTGCTCCACATACCCCCTCCTGCTCAATCTCATGGGTGGGCAAGTGAGCGTCTTCATCAT
>JBDHGI010000491.1:0-2036 GCA_039589955.1 Gemmatimonadota bacterium
GGTGCTGAGGAAGAGAGGGAAATGGGCCAATCCCTTCTGGGCGTCCTGGTACTCCGGGGGCTCTCCGGCCACGGGAAACCCGTTGATGCTCAGGATGCGGTCTCCGTAGACATCCCGATACACCTTCACGGTGGCCCCGATGCCCTCTTCGTAGGAGAGGATCGAGTCGGTCTCCAGGCCCTCGTAGTGGGAGGTGAGGATCATGCCACCGCCGCTCAGGTAGACGCCTCCTCCGGTGACGAAGGCGAGGCCCACCACCGTGATCGACGTCCAGCGGACCCGGGGGCCCACGCCGGGATCGGCTCCGATGAGGACGAGCCCGACCAGGGCGTTGATGACGGCCACCAGGACGATGCCTGCCTGGACGCCCATAACTGGGATGAGGACGAAGCCGGCGAGGAAGGACCCCAGGACCCCCCCGATGGTGTTCACGGCGTAGACGTTCCCCAGGGCGGTGCCCACGGTGCTCACCCGGGTCGTGTAGATCTTGCTGGCCAGGGGGAAGGCCATGCCCATCAGGACGGTGGGCACCAGGGCCACGGAGAGGGCGTTCACGAACCGCATCCCCATCCACTTCCACCGAAGGGCCGTGTCCAGAGGGGACGCGTCGGCCATCCGCTCGAAGACGGGGGTGAGGTGGTTGAGGAGGGGAATGGCCAGTATGGCGGAGACGCCGATGAGGACTTCGACGAGGCCGAGCCATCCCACGAGCCTCCGGCGCGTGTCGATGAAGGCCGATACCACGAAGCTCCCCAACCCGATGCCCAGGAGGAACGCCGTCAGGATGGTGGTGAAGGCGTGGGTGGAGTTGTCCAGGAAGAAGACCAGCGCCCTGGTCCAGAAGACCTCCAGCGCGAGGGCGCAGAACCCCGAGATGCCGATGGCCCACAGGGTGAGGCGGACGGCCCGCGGCGGATAGGCCGGCGCCGGGGGAGTCGCCTGGGCCAGCGCGGCCTCCGCCTCGGGAAACGCCTCCCCCACGCCCTCCGGTGCCGCCAGGCCCACGACAGGCTCCTGCGCCAGGGCGGGGCGGCGCTCCACGCGCCGGGAGAGGAGGTAGACCAAGCCGGCGATGGCGAGGTTCACCACTCCTGCGGCGTAGGCCGCTTCCCGCGTGCCGAGGAGGAGAATGAGGAAGAAGCCCGCGGCGAGGGTCCCGACAACGGCGCCCAGAGTGTTGAGGGCGTAGAGCTGCCCCACGTGCCGCCCGAGCCTCTCCTGCGACCGGGCGAAGAACTTCACGATGACCGGGAGGGTCCCTCCCATGAGGGTGGCGGGAAGGACCAGGACCACGAAAGCCAGGATGAAGCGGACCACGCTGATGCCGTAGAAGCCGATCTCGAACTGGCGAGCGACGGCCACGTACACGAAAGTGACGGCCGACAGCAACAAGGGCATGAGGAACGCGAAGAGCCCGATCCCTCCTTCCAGCAGGGCGTAGACGAGCAGCGGGCTCTTGCCCCGGTCGATGAGGCGGCCGAAGTAGGCCCCGCCCAGGGCGAGGCCTGTGAAGAACGACGCGAGGATGGTGCTGGTGGCGAACGCCGTGGCCCCGAAGATGAGGGTGAGCATCCGCATCCAGACGACCTCGTAGACCAGGCCGCAGGCACCGGAAAGGAAGTCTTCCCCCTACGATCCGGGCTGGACGATTCGGTTCGGCGGCGGGCCAGGCGGGTCCCCGCACCGGCCTGATCCGGGACGGGCACGTCACCGGCGGAGGATGGCATGCCGGAGGGTCGGCAGGAACGTGGCGGGGGGGAGAGGGCAAGTCAAACGGGCGCGGAGCCCGTGGGCCCCCTCAGCGCAGCTCGGCGGGCCGCGCCGGCGGAATCGTCACCCGGTAGCCCAAGATGTCGTCCTCTGCCCCCACGCCCGGTCCTACCCAGACCTCCAGGGGCACGCCCGAATGATGGTCGTATCTCACGATGACATCACGTCCCTCGACGAGGCCTCGGCGAGCGATGTCGAACAGCCCCTCCACGCTTGGGAAGACTTCGCCGACCTGCTCCGGCACGGGCTCGCTCGAGTCCTTGTAG
>JBDHGI010000492.1:0-2488 GCA_039589955.1 Gemmatimonadota bacterium
AGGGCTCGTGACGAAGTGGCGGGCCGAAGGTCTGGGCTTCGAGTGGGTATGGGGCGACGTCAGGAATCCCGATGACCTGGGGAAGGCCCTCGACGACGATACGGAGGCGGTGATCCATCTCGCGGCCATCACCCTGCCGAACCACTGCGAAGAGCACTGGCGCTACACCTGGGACGTGAACTACTTCGGCACGCGACACGTGATCGAAGCCATCCGGCAGAGCCCCAGGGAGCCCAAGCTCGTCTTCCCGTCCTCCGTCGCCGTCTACGGAATCACCCCACCGCCCCGGGCCCTCCTCGGCGAGGATGCACCGCTCCAGGCGTGCTGCACCTATGGCGCCACCAAGATCGCCTCGGAACTGGAGATTCAGCGGTCGGGGATCCGGCACACGATCCTGAGGCTGGCGTCCTCGGTCACGCCCTCGGCTCCCCACATGATGATGCTGGCCTCCAACGAAAAGCTAAGACGGGTGTTTGCGGAGTACATGAAGCTCGTATCCCACGAGAGCCCGATGCACCTCCTGTCCAGCCAAGACACCTGCACGGCGGTGCTGAGCAGCCTGGACAACCCGAACTCCGACGACCGCGTCTTCAACGTCGCGGGGGCCGAGGACTGCATGATCACGTTCGGTGGGTACTACGAGATGATCGCCGAGCTGAGCGGCAACCCCGCCCCGCCCCGGGAGGCCTACGGAGAGGGTCCCTATCCCCAGTCCTACTACGATACCCGGGCGGCACGGGCTGCCCTGGGGCTCGAGCCGAGGGGGCTCGAGGAGATCCGCGGGGAGTTCCGGCAGGCCTACGCGGAGCTGCTGGAGCTCTCCTCGGGAGGCCCAGACTAGCCGTCTTCGGGCGGGAGAGTGGACGCGCGTCATGACCCGCAAGGTCGCCTTCGTCACGGGAGCGAGCCGGGGAATCGGCCGGGCGGCCAGCATCGCCCTGGCCCGGAAGGGCTGCGACGTCGTGGTCACGGCCCGGACCCTGAGGGAGGGCGAGGGCATCGTCCGCGGCGCGACCAGCGACGATCCCAGGGAGATTCCCATCTCGGGGAGCGTCGAGTCGACGGCCCGGGCGGTGGGCGAGGCCGGCCAGCGTGCGCTTTCGATCCGCCTCGACCTGCTGGACCGCCCCTCCATCGACGCCGCCGTCGAGACGGCCCTCGGAGAGTGGGGCCAGATCGACCTCCTGCTGAACAACGGCATCTACCAGGGGCCGGGCCTGATGGACCGCTTCATGGACTTTCCCCTCGAAGCGATGGAGACCATCTTCGACGGGAACGTCTTCAACCAGGTCTACCTCACGCGCCAGGTCCTCCCGCAGATGCTCCAGCGGGGTCGGGGGATCATCGTCAACATGACCTCGAACGCCGGGCAGAACGACCCGCCGCGGCCCACCGGCGAGGGGGGCTGGGGCTACGCCTACGCCGCCTCCAAGGGCGCCTTCCACCGGATGGCGGGCATTCTGCGCGTACAACGTCGATCCGGGCTACACGCGGACCGAGACGCTGCGTCTCCTGATGGGAGAGGGAGAGGACAGCCCCCTCGACCGGAGCTACGCGGGTGCACCCCCGGAGGTCACCGGGGAGGCAATCGCGTGGATCGCGTCGGAGCGCGAAGCCGAGGAGATGAGTGGCCAGACGATCCACTCCCAGAAGCTCTGCGCAGAACGGAAGCTCCTGCCCGGCTGGCCCCCGGAGCCCTGAGCGGCCGCAGGTCTCGCGGCGCGCCCCGGCGCGTCGCCGGGAGGTCCAGGAATGTCCTACGCACGTCTGATCCTCGAGAAGAGCGGAGGGGTCGCCACCCTCACGCTGAACCGCCCCGAGGCCATGAACGCCCTCTCCGCGGAGCTCCGCGGCGAGATGACCCGGGCCTTCCGGGAGCTACGGGAGGACGAGGAGACCCGGGTGCTGATCCTCACCGGCGCCGGTCGGGCCTTCTGTGCCGGCATGGACCTGAAGGAGCTCGCCAGCGGGGCGTTGGGGGGTGACGCTGCCGCGTCGGGGAGCGACATCGAAGTCGGTCTGATTCCCGCGATCCAGGCCTTCGAGGGCCCGATCATCGCCGCCGTCAACGGGCACGCGGTCACGGCCGGCTTCGAGCTCGCCCTCGCCTGCGACGTGCTGATCGCGTCGACGGAGGCGAAGTTCGCGGACACCCATCTCCGGGTCGGGATGCTCCCGGGCTGGGGCCTGAGCCAGAGGCTGCCACGCCTGATCGGGATCTCCCGGGCCAAGGAGCTCTCCTTCACGGGCAACTTCCTGAGCGCCAAGCAGGCCGAGTCGTGGGGGCTCGTGAACCGCGTCGTCTCCCCCGAAGAGCTGCTTCCGACCTGCCGCGCCCTGGCCGAGGACATGCTCTCGGTGGATGAGAAGGCCCTCCCGGCCTGCAAGCGGCTGATCGACCACGGTTACGGCATGAGCTTCGAGGAGGCCATGGCGCACGAGCGCAAGGTGGCCGTCGAA
The DNA here is from genome assembly GCA_039589955.1 of Gemmatimonadota bacterium. Taxonomy (GTDB): domain Bacteria; phylum Gemmatimonadota; class Gemmatimonadetes; order Longimicrobiales; family Gaopeijiaceae; genus SZUA-318. The sequence goes on from JBDHGI010000492.1 coordinate 2,461, forward strand.
GCCGCGAGCGCAATCCGCGCCGACACCA
>JBDHGI010000493.1:0-2729 GCA_039589955.1 Gemmatimonadota bacterium
CTGACAGACGACGCCGGACTCATGGGCAGGTCCGCGATGCCGGGCTGGGCCGGCGGTCGCCTCGTGGCGATGGTCTGCCGTTCCCCGCCCCGGCGGCTCACGCGTACATCGACTCCGCGATGGCGAGGAGCGTATCCACCCCCGGCTCGGCGCTTGCCACCAGGAAGTGCATTCCCCCGTCGTGCCAGACGACCACGGCCGGAGCCCGTCCGTCGATATCGTCGGATGGCGGCTCCGGGCCGAGGTCGTACGTTCGGCCTTCGTGGCCCGCCACCCTGACCTCACGGGGTTCCCTCCCGTAGGAGGTCTCCACGACCCATCGCCGGGCCTCTCGCTCCCCCTTGTGGCTCTGGCTCACGGAGAAGGTCCCGAAGTGCGCCTCGAGGCTGCGCTCCTCCACGGGCACGTCACGATGTCGATGGTCGCGCACGAACACGCTCAACGACTCCAGGTCGCGGCCAGCCGTGTCCCGAGGCCGCCGCGGCTCGAAGGAGAGCATCGTGGCTGCCTCCCTCCACGATCGGACCGAGGCGAAGTGGGGGTTCGCCGGCAGGCTCACCAGCCGGACCGTCAGTCCCTCAGCGGTGGCGCCGTATCCGGCGGTCGGCGGTGGCCCGTCGCCTGCTCGAAGGCGTAGCCGAAGCCCAGAAGCATGCCCTCGGTGAAGGGGCGACCCATGAGCTCGAGCCCCACCGGTAGGTCGTCCGAGGTGAATCCCGCCGGCACGGTGAGGGCGGGGAAGCCGATGGCCGGGCTGAGCTGGCGGTTGTCGCCCCAGGCATAGCCGTCGTCGGGCGTCGGATTGGTCTCCACGCCCGGTGCGATCGGCGTCGGCTGGTGATCGAAGGTCGGGTACACGATGGCGTCCAGGTCGCGGTCGGCCATGGTCTTCAAGACCGCGACGCGGAGCGCCTCCCGCTTGTGCACGACCGCGAGGTAGCCGGGGTCGGCGGTGGTCTTCCCCGCGGAGCCCCACATGCTCATCGCCCTCCACGGCACGACAGAAGTTGTCGATGCCGGCCACCAGCTCCATCTCCGGGATCTCCAGGGGATCGACCACCACGGCGCCGAGGGACCTGAGTCGCTCGATGGCGGCGTCCACGACGGCCCACACCTTCCGGTAGTCGTCGGAGTCGGGGTCGGCGCGCTCGTCCTGCGGCTCGCGCAGGACACCGACACGGGCGCCGACCAGGCTGCCCCCGTCGAGGAAGTCGGTGTACGTCTCGGGTACCTGCCCTACCGAGTAGGCGGTGATGGCGTCGTTGCGATCGTACCCGGCGATGGCGTCGAGAACAATGGCCGCGTCGCGGACGGTCCGGGTCATGGGGCCCATGGTGTCCTGCGTGGGGTTCGCAGGCATCATGCCGTAGGTGCTCACCAGCTGGAGCGTCGGCCTGAGACCCACGAGGTTGCTCACGGACGCCGGACCGCGGATGGAGCCGCCCGTGTCCTCGCCGATGGCGACCAGGCCCCGAGGATCCGCTCGGGTTGCGCGTGGGGTCGTACGCGTTGCGGATGACGCCGAACGCCGAGCCCACGTAGCGGGAGGCGAACTCACCCATGTTGGTCTTCGCCAGGATGATGGCGCCGGCCTCCCTCAGGCGTACGACGATGGTGGCGTCCCTCTGCGACACGAACTCCTGGAAGAGCGCCGACCCGTAGGTCGTCGGCATGTCCCGGGTCTCTACCTGGTCCTTGAGGAGCACGGGCACGCAGTGCAGCGGCCCCACCGGGCCGTCGAACCGCATGGCTTCATCCAGGGCGTCGGCTTCCTCGAGGGCGTAGGGGTTCACCGTCTGGACGGTGTTGAGGCGCGGACCCAGCTCGTCATAGGCCTCGATCCGGTCCAGGTAGGCCTGCACCAGCCCGCGGCACGTCAGGTCGCCGGCCTCCATGGCCGCGTGGACTCCGGCGATGGTTGCCTCGACGACGTCGAAGTCCTGGCCGGCGGCTGGCGCGGCGGATGCCAGAGCACCCGCCACCACCATCAGGGCCGCGCTCCCCCTCATCCTCATCGATCCTGTAGCGCTTCTCGAGCGCATGCGTACCTCTTCGGTTCCGGTCAGCGTGACATCTTCTCGAAGAGCAGGTTCCTCACCCGCCCGTTGGACACCCGCATACCCGTGGGCTCCCCTGCCTCGTTCCTCTCGATGACCGCCGTCCCGAAGAAGCCGGCCCCGACGAGGGTGCCCTCGGCGGTGACCTCGAGCTCGAAGTCGCTGTGGCGCCGATGCTTCGCGACGAGGGCTCCGTCCTCCACGACGAGGGTGTAGATGGTTTCGAGCTCCGGGCTGTAGTACCGACCCGCCAGAGCGGCCATCTCCTCGGAGCTCAGCGTCACGGGTGGGCGCCTGGGCGCCAGGCGATCCCCGTTCTGGTGGAGGGTCAGGCCGGACACGGTCCCGTCCTCCTCCAGGTGGAATGTGACGGACGCGATGTCCCGCAGGTGGAACGTGGTGTCCGACGACGCCCACAGCGGATTCCGGCCCTGTCCCGTGGCCCGGCCGAACAGGGTCGAGCCCTCACGGGTGATGTACAGGACGAACGTGGGCGCGATCTCGTATTCGCCCACGTAGTCCTCGAGGACGGCCTCGGCCACCTGGACCTCGGCCGGCCGCGCATCGTCGGCCGCTTCGCCGGTCTCTTCCTCGGCCACCGCCTCCATGTGCTCGCCGAAGAAGGCCTCGGCCACCTGGCCTCCGATGGAACCGTCGAACGCCGCGTGATTG
>JBDHGI010000494.1:0-2721 GCA_039589955.1 Gemmatimonadota bacterium
TCCACGTCCACGGCGGGCCCGGCGGGGGCGCACGCCGCCAGGAACGCCGCGGCCAGCCCGGTGACCCAGCGAGCTACGTCTCTCATGATCCCTCTCCGGTCTAGCGCAGCCTCTACCCGCCCTGCTGGACGACCGAATAGCTCGTGAATGTACGTCCCGGGACCCGGTGGCGCAGAGTCACGTCGGCGGCTCCGTCCTCCTACACGAAGAAGTCGGGCGCCAGCTCGGCGCTCGGATCCACCGCGTATCGGGAAAGGTCCGTGACGCCCTCCTCCCTCAGCACCTCGTCGTCGATGCAGAAGTTGCCGGAGAAGGACCGGCTGTCGCGGCCGAGGATGGCCAGGGCGGCGTCGGCCATGATGGCGGGGCGGCGGCTCCTTCTCATCATCTCGTCTCCACCCAGGAGGTTCTGGATCGCCGCCGTGGCGATGGTGGTGCGGGGCCACAGAGCGTTCACCGCGATACCCTGCGCCGCCAGCTCCGCCGCCATGCCCAGAACACAGAGGCTCATGCCGTACTTGGCCATGGAATAGGCCACGTGGGGAGCGAACCACCTGGGCTCCATGTTCAGGGGCGGGGAGATGTTGAGGATGTGCGGGTTGGGGGATTTCGCGAGATGCGGGATGCACACCCTGGAGCAGAGGAAGGTGCCCCGGACGTTGACCCCGTGCATGAGGTCGAACCGACGCATCTCCGTGTCCGCCGTTCCGGTGAGGCTGATGGCGCTGGCGTTGTTCACGAGGACGTCGATCCCCCCGAAGGTCTCGACGGTCCGGGCCACGGCGGCCTCCACCTGATCCTCATGACGCACGTCCACCCGGCACGCCAGGGCACGACCGCCGGCAGCCTGGATCTCGTCCGCCGCGGTGTGGATGGTGCCCGGCAGAGTCGGATGAGGGGTCATGGTCTTCGCCGCGATGACGACGTTGGCGCCCTCCTTCGCCGCGGCGAGGCCGATGGCCTTGCCGATCCCGCGGCTGGCGCCGGTGATGAACAGGGTGCGTCCGCTCAGGTCGGTCATGGGCCGCGTCCAGGTCGCGAGGTTCGTGCCGGGGCACCGTAGGAGCAGGGGGTTCCCCTGGCAAGACGATGCGCGCAGATGTCGGGAGCCGACGACGGCTCCTGCCGGACCACGAGCCACCCCGATCTCGTGGAACTCGGCGGCCTCCGACGGTAGCTTGGGTTCACCGTCCGCGCCCGGCAGAGCCGGTCCGCCGCGGTAACGGTGGCATGGGAGGTGAAGGGAGACCTAGGGGGTTGATGCGCATGAGGCTCACCGTGGAGGAGAACAGGGAGGCCCTGAGGAGGTACGGCCACATCAGGCCGGCCGCCCGGGGGGCCGCGCGCTGCTCGGCGCGGTGCCCGGGCGCCACGCGCACCTGCACGCAGGAGTCGGGCCACAGGGGACCCCATGTCTCCCACGGGAGGCTCAGGAAGGTCGTGCGGGGGGACCTCCGGCGCACGGGGTTCCTCGCGGCCGTGAAGGGGCTGCTGGGAAGGCTCGTCCGCCGGCCCCAGTACTCCATGGAAGAGGTCCTCCTCCTCGTGTTCGCCCTCGCCATGGCCGGCTTCGTCATCGACTGGGCGCTGCGAATCCTGGGATTGCGGTGAAACGGCCGACGATCTCCCTCGCGCTCGGCCCATGCAGAGGGGCGTGCTCTGCACCCGCGCGCCCCCGCGCGGTCACGGAACTGGCTTTCAGGAGGGCTCATGAGGGATTGCTCGATCCAGCTCACGAACCACCCCGGTGACTTCGCGCGGGTAGCGCAGGCACTGGCAAGGCGAAACGTCAACATCAAGGCGCTGGCGGCCCTCAGCATCGACGGCCAGGCCATCGCGCGGATCCTGCCCGACGACATCGCTGCCGCACGCGGCGCGCTGGAAGCGGAGAACATCCGCTTCGATGAAGGCGAGGTCCACGTGGTGCTGCTGGAGAACCGTCCGGGGGAGATCGCCGAGGTCGCGAACCGGCTCGGCGACGCCGGCGTCAATCTCGAGGCGCTCTACACCACGGGTATCACCGAGGATCTCGTGGAGATCGCCATCGTTTGCGACAATCCCAAGAAGGCCAAGAAGCTGCTGAAGGAGTTCTGACCGGCTCAGCGCCCTGTCAGGACCATGATCACACCTCCGCCGTGATCCAGCCCCCACTTGGTCGTGGCGTCCCGGCCGTTGATGTACCGGATCTCCCGGATGATCTGTGTGGAGACCCTGCGCAGAGACTCCAGGCCACCCGACCAGACCTCATCGACATAGACGACGGGAAGGGATGGGCTACCACCCCTGATGGAGGAGGGCCCCCGGTTCCGGAACCAGGTGGGCCGCACCCGCTGCACCAGATCATAGGCCGTAGAGATGGGTTGGGCCTCGATCTCCTCCAGCGTGATCACGTCCCGGTTCCGGCTGGTTCCGCCAGAGCTCGGCCCGGAAGCACACGCGAGGAGAGCCAGGCTGACGGCAGGAACCAGCACCTGAATCCTCATGACAGACTCCTGGGAGGCTGCTATCTAACTCGTCACCGGATGGTCACCGTTCTCGTGTACTCTCCCCCCGGCCCGTCCTCCACGTCGTGGACCACCGTGAGGTTATACGTCCCGTAATCCAGGTTGCTCCAGGTCGCCGTGTACCTGAATCCCCCGATCCGCTGGTCGCAGTTGGGAGAGCCGTTGGATCGGGCCGCAAACGACGGTCAGGTGGAGCAGCGTCGCAGAGCCGAGGACC
>JBDHGI010000495.1:0-2811 GCA_039589955.1 Gemmatimonadota bacterium
GACGTGGTTCGGCCGCCAGGGCGGCCAAGTCTACCTGTCAGATCGGAAGATCCGGGTGGAGCGGCCGCGACTTCGTGTGAAGGGCCAGGGCGAGGGCGGCGAGCTGGAGGTGCCCGCCTACCTGGCGATGCGCCGGCCCGGCCCGTTGGCGGACCGGATGTTGGAGATCGTGCTGGCAGGCGTGAGCACGCGGCGCTACGCCGAGGTGATCCCTGAGATGGCCGACACGGTGGGGGTGAGCAAGTCGGCGGTGAGCCGGGAGACGATCGAGGCGTCGGAGCGCGTGCTCGCCGAGCTCATGGAGCGGCGCCTGGACGGGTGGGACCTGCTGATCGTGTACCTCGACGGGATCCAGTTCGGAGACTACCACGTGCTTGCGGCCGTGGGCGTGGACACCGATGGCAAGAAGCACGTCTTGGGCGTCCGGGAGGGCGCGAGCGAGAACGCGGAAGTGACCAGGGCCCTGCTGGCGGATCTGGTCGAGCGGGGCCTGGATCCGACGCGTCGACGCCTGTGGGTGATCGACGGCTCGAAGGCGCTCAGGAAGGCGATCGACCAAGTCTTCGGACCCCAGCCGGTACAGCGCTGCCGAAATCACAAGTTACGCAACCTGACGGGCCACTTGCCAAAGGACCAGCACCCGCAGGTGAAGGCGGCGTTCCGGGCGGCCATCAAGTTGGAGGCGAAGGAGGGTGAGCAGAAGCTCAGGTCACTCGCCCTGTGGCTCGAGCGTGAATACCCCTCGGCTGCGGCCAGCCTGCGCGAGGGGCTCTCCGAGCTGTTCACGGGGGCTCTCCGAGCTGTTCACCATCAACCGCCTCGGCCTGCCCCCGCGGCTCAGGAAGTGCCTGGGCACGACGAACCTCATCGACAGCACCCACTCGGGGGTGAGACAAAGGACACGACGGGTGACGAACTGGAAGAACGGAGCGATGGCGCTCAGGTGGGCCGCGGCCTCCTTCGTCGAGACCGAAAAGAGCTACCGCAGGATCATCGGCTACGACCAGATCTGGATGCTCAAGGCTCACCTCGATGACCTCGAGCCCGTTGCCGAAATGAAGAAAGCAAGCTAACCAAGGACTACCCCGGAGCCACCACCTTCAACTGTGGATGGGGCAGCTTCTTTACCGCTCACGTTCCAGGCTTGTCCTCAACGTGGGTACGCCCCAATCGTGTGCGGTCCATTCTCTACGGCCAACCCGGGAGGATTATGAACTGGGCGGCGATTGGTGCAATCGGTGAGGTGCTCGGTGCAGTTGCGGTCGTCGCGACGCTCCTCTATGTGGCACGGCAACTCGACGAGCAAAGCCGCGCTCTCACGACGAACGTTCGGGATTCGGTGTTCCAGCAGTTGCAGGAGTGGAACTACCAGGTAATGGCAGATCCCCACCTGAGCCATCTCTTTCAGCGCGGAACTGCTACTGACGATTGGAGTGGGTTCACTCCCGAGGAGAGGAGTCGTCTGATTCACGTTCTCTACAGCTTCTTCAAGACGTTCGAGAACATCTACCTGCACACGGCCGAGGGCTCAGCGCCGCCGGAGGTCTGGGACCGGAACTGCCAGGTCTTCTTTGCCTACGCTGCCCAACCCGGATGCCGGCGGTATTGGAGGGATCGGAGGGCCGCCCTGGATGAGCGATTCTTGGGTGTCTTGGACGGGTTGGGGCAACCCGGGATGCGGACCGGGCTGCAAATGACCGAAGACCGGTCTAGGACCACCTTGTATGTCGACGAATCGACAAGTTCGGATGCAGAATAGGGTGCGGCAGCCCGTTCCGCCTAGGGTCGTAGAGGCCGTTCGTTAGCAGGGGCGCCGCACCCGTACTTCGATGTCCGAGCTCTTCGTCGGTGTCGATGTGTCCAAAGCCCACCTGGACGTGGGAGTCAGCGGTTCGGATGACGTGTCGACGTTCCCCAACTCCGAGCACGGGGTCTCTGAGCTCGTGCAAAGGCTCGCAGAGCTCTCGCCGGCCCTGGTGGTAATGGAAGCCACCGGGGGCTTTGAGGTCCCGGCCGCTGCTTCGCTGGCCGCTTCGGGGATCGCGGTGGTGATCGCCAATCCACGCCAAGTGCGGGACTTCGCCAAGGCCACCGGCCAGTTGGCCAAGACGGATCAGATAGACGCGCACATCCTGGCGCTGTTCGCCGAGCGTGTCCGTCCGCCCGTCCGCCCCCTGCCCGATGAGGCCGCCCGTGAACTCGACGCTATCATTGGCCGACGGCGCCAGATCATCGACATGATCACCGCTGAGAAGAACCGTCTGGGGTTCGCGCTGGCTCCTGTGCAGAAAGGTATCCAGAAGCACATCCGCTGGCTCGAGCGGCAGCTCAGCGACGTGGACTCTGATCTCGACAATCTCATCCGCAAGAGCCCCGTCTGGAAGGCGAAGAGCGATCTTCTACGAGAGGTCCCAGGCGTTGGCCCCAACCTCGCCCGCACCCTCATCGCGGAGCTGCCCGAGCTCGGCCAGCTCACCCACAAGGAGATCGCCGCCCTCGTCGGCGTTGCTCCCTTCCCCCGCGACAGCGGCCTCATACGAGGCAAGCGCATGGTCTGGGGTGGACGCGCCTCCGTGCGCACTGCCCTCTTCATGAGCACCTGGAGTGCTTCCAGGTGGAACCCGGTGATCCGCGTCTTCTATCAGCGCCTACGGGCCAACGGGAAGCCGCCGAAAGTGGCTCTGGTCGCATGCATGAGGAAACTCCTGACCATCCTCAACGCCATGCTCCGCGACGGCCGGGAGTGGGACCCCTCGATCCCCCTCGACCAGCTCCGTCTCCAACACAGTTGCTAACGACTTTGGAATTCTG
>JBDHGI010000496.1:0-6564 GCA_039589955.1 Gemmatimonadota bacterium
AAAAAAACGTGGGCCGGCGTCGGTCCTCTACGGATCCGACGCCATCGGCGGTGTCGTGAATCTGGTGACCCGTCGAGCCCCCGCCTGGGCCGAGGGGTGGCCGGCTTCGCGGAGGCGGGTCTGCGCACGGCGGGATCGGGCTCCAGCCTCGCGGGGGAAGTGGCCGGGTCCTGGGATGCCCTCGGGGTCCGCCTTTCCGTGGACTGCGAGAACCCGTGCCTATCGGGCTCCCGCGGGGACGTTCGGCGCCCTGACGCTGCCCTCCGACGCCACCGTGCACGACTCGGGTGTCCGCGACTGGTCCATGCGCCTCGAGGCCCGCTACGCCCTGGGCGGGCCCGGATCCCTCTTCGTCCGCCACGAGGAGTACCGCTCCGAGGACTCCGGTACCCTCGCCGACGGCATCGTCCTCGAGCCGACAGGCGACAGCATCGGGCAGGCGGTGGTCTACCGGAACGTGAACATCGACGAGCTCCGCCACCGCGGGGTGGAGCTATCGGCGGGGCTCGATCTGGGGGGCGGTTGGAGCCTGGACGGGGATTGGACGCTCCTGGACGTGGAGGACCGGCGGAACCCCGATCGTGTCCTGGCCGACAGCTACCCGTCGAAGCTTCGGGGGGGCCCGCGGTTCGATGACGGAGGAGGCCGGGTCTGGGGCAGCTACGAGGTGCGCCGCAACGGCCGAAGGGAAGCCCTCGAGGGCACCAGCCCGCTTGGAAGCGAGATCCCCTCCTTCGCGGTCCACCACCTGCGTGTCGGGTTCCGGCTCCTGGAGCGTCACCGCCTGGGAGTGGCCATCGAAAACCTCACTGACGCGCTCTACTCCGAGGCCTCAACACGGGCTTCTTCCGCCCGGAGCCGGGCCGGAGCCTCGCAGTGACCTGGGGCGTGGCCTTCTGAAGCTCCGGAGTCCGGCCGGTTGAGCCTCAGGCGCCGGGATAGCGCTCCAGCAGCCCCGCGAGGATCGCCTCCAGCTCCGCCACCGTGCAGCCGTCGAACCGTCGCTGGCAGACTCCGTCGTACGCGGCGCACAGGCTTCGGCAGGCAGGCTCGTCGATGAGCTGGTCAGCCATGTTGAAGAGGATGTTGTCCTCTTTGAGGATGTGCCCGCGGATGAGCTGCACGTAGCCCAGACCCGCGTTGAGCAGTCGGCGGCGGGCTACATCATCACCGGCGCGCGCACCCGGCATGGCTTCGGCCATGGCACGTGCGTAGGCGCGTCCCTGCTCGTGCTCCTGGAGCATGACGGCGATAGGACCCGCCGAGCGAGACATGCCGTGTCGCTCCATCTCGGGGAAGAGCAGGTCCTCCTCCTTGCCGTGGTGAAGGGCGTCGGCGTACAGCCGAATGAACGAGACGCAGTCGCCGATGGCGTCGTAGTCGAAGGCGCCGGGCTCCGGCTCGTTTCCGAGCACCTCCTGCAGGACGTCGGCGACCTTGAGGATGTTCTTGTGCTGATCGCGGAGGATCCGCGTGGGTGTCCGGTCCGCCATGTCTCCCCCTCGAGCGGTCTCTCTCGATGCGGTTGCGAGGGTGCCTCTTCCCGGCCGCCTCGTCGCTCGTGCCAAGGTGGCCCAGGCGTGTCACGGGTGGCTGTGACGCTCGTCACAGTGCTTGTACCAGAAAGGTACTATCCTGCCTACCAGGTAAGGAGTTCCCTGGTTCGGATCGACGTCGAGGCGACCTCCCATGGCTGACAGCACGCAACCTGAAGGTGACGGCCGGGAGGACCGGCGGACCTTCCTGGACAAGACCTCCAAGGCGGCGATGGCCACCGGGCTCGTAGGTGGATACGGGGGGCTGGGCGCCATCGCCGTCCGGTATCTGTACCCGGCGCGGCCCGACGAGGTCGCCTGGCAGTACGTCGCCGAGGTGGCCGGCATCGAGGTGGGCGAGGCCGTCCGGTACCGGGGGCCCGCCGGAGAGACCATCAACATCGCCCGGCAGGGCCGGGAGGGGGGATCGGACGATTTCATCGCCCTCTCCAGCACCTGTCCCCACCTGGGGTGCCAGGTTCGCTGGGAGGGGCAGAACAACCGGTTCTTCTGCCCGTGCCACAACGGCGTGTTCGACCCTGACGGTGTGGCCATCGAGGGGCCGCCCGCCGAGGCCGGGCAAGCGCTGTCCCGATATCCCCTGAAGGTGGAGGGAGGGCTGCTGCACATCGCGGTACCGGTGAGCCGTCTGGCGAGCGGGGAGCCGGCTCGTGGGGAGATCCTCGCCCTGGACGACGCCGTGACCGGCCCGGGCCACGATCCCTGCCTCGCCCCCGACGCGCTCCGCCGAAAAGGCACGAGGAGGGTCTGATCGTGGACGCCGTTCGCGGGTGGTTCGGTGATCGGCTGCCCATATCCGGCCGGGGGCTGAGGGAGCTGACCAACGAGCCCGTGCCCTACCACCTGAAGCGGTGGTGGTTCGCCCTGGGAGGCACGCCGGCGTATCTCTTCATCGTCCAGATCTTCACGGGCATCCTGCTGGCGTTCTACTACGAGGCCTCTCCCTCGACCGCGTACCAGTCGGTGGAGTTCATCACCCGGGACGTCGCGTTCGGCTGGTTCATCAGGGGGCTGCACAAATGGGCCGCCACGCTCATGATCGCGGCCGTGATCCTGCACCAGTTGAGGGTCTTCTTCACGGGCGCCTACCGGAGGCCGCGGGAGATCAACTGGATCGTCGGGATGTGTCTCCTCGTGTGCACGCTCCTGACGGGCTTCACCGGGTACAGCCTGGTGTTCGAGCAGCTCAGCTTCTGGGGCGCCACGGTGGGGGCGAACATCGCCGATTCCACCCCCCTCGTCGGTGGCTTCCTCAAGGCCATGATGCTCGGGGGGGACAGCTACAACCAGGCGACGCTGTCCCGCTTCTTCGTGCTGCACGCGGCCGTGCTCCCTGTGGTCATCACGATCCTGGTGGCCGTGCACATCACCATCATCCGCATGCAGGGGGTGACCGAGTTCCGGTTCGAAGACGAGGCGGGCGGCGAGCCGAAGAGCTTCAACTTCTTCCCGGACCACCTCTACACCGAGCTCATCATCGGGCTGGTGCTGATGATCCTCCTGAGCGCCCTGGCCACCATCTTCCCGGCCACGCTGGGACCCGAAGCCAACCCGCTCCAAACCCCGGAAGTCATCAAGCCGGAGTGGTTCTTCTACGTGGCGTTCCGCTGGCTGAAGCTGTTCAGCGGCACCGCCGCGATCCTGAGCATGGGCTTCGTGATCTTCGTGATGTTCGCGTGGCCGTTCATCGATTCCCAGATCCGGCGCCGCACCCGGTTCCAGGAAGCGAGTGTGTGGATCGGAGTGTTCGGCGTTCTCGCCATCATCGGCATGACCGTATGGGAAGCCGTGGCTAGGCACTGATCAGGTGACAACATGAGACTCGAGACGAAGCGCATCGTCATTGCATCCCTCGCGGGGCTGTTCCTCCTCTCCCTGGTCTTCGTCCAGTGGATGGAGACGGCGCGGAAAGCCGAGGAGGCCGGACTCCGCAGGCCGTCCGTCGCCGTTCCCGCCAGCTCGGAGGAGTGCGTGGACTGCCATGCGGAGGAGAACCCCGGCATCGTCACGCACTGGGTGGGCAGCACCCACGCCGAGCGGGGAGTGGGGTGCTACGACTGCCACGAGGCCGGTGAGAACGACGCCGATTCCTACCGCCATCACGGAGTGACCATCGCCACGGTGGTCACGCCTATGGACTGCGCCCGGTGCCACGACCACGAGGCCGCCGAGTTCGCCCAGAGCCACCACGCCGCCGGCGGGAACATCCTCGCGTCCTTGGACAACTTCCTGGCGGAGACGGTCGAGGGCGCGCGCCTGGCGTTCAATCCCCACTCCCCCACGCCCGGTCGGGGGGAGGACGCGGTGAACGGTTTCGCGAGCGCGAACTCGGGGTGTCAGCAGTGCCACGGCTCGAAGGTGGCGCTCGTTGCCACGGACGGTAGCCTGCTGACCGTGGACGACCTGGAGCCCGACGAGAGCGGCGTGCCAACGAACCTCGATGCCGTCGGACGAATCGCCCGGGACGAGGACGGGCAGCCGATGCTCGCGACGCAGACCTGGCCCAACACCGGCATCGGTCGCCTGAACCTGGACGGATCCAGGGGATCCTGCTCGGCATGCCACTCCCGGCACGACTTCTCGCCGCGTCGGGCCCGGCAGCCTGAGAACTGCGGAAAGTGCCATCTGGGTCCCGACCATCCGCAGAAGGAGGTGTACGAGGAGTCCAAGCACGGGATCGCCTATCGCGACCTCCAAGACCAGATGAACCTGGATGCCGAGAGCTGGGTGCTCGGCGAGGACTATGCCGCCGCACCCACGTGTGCGACGTGTCACATGTCCGGAAACATCCGCAACGGAGGTCGAATCACACACGATCCGGGCGAGCGCATCTCCTGGACGAACCGTCCCGCGGTGAGCCTGGCCATGGACACCGACGTGAACCACAACATCGTCACGGAATCGGATCCGGAGGCCCGCCGCAGGCTCATCGCCGATACCTGGCAGCAGAAGCGGGATCGTATGAAGGACGCTTGCACGACCTGCCACACCGACAGCTGGGTGAACGGGTTCTATCGGCAGTACGACGACCTGGTGCTCCTCTACAACGAGAAGTTCGCCAAGCCGGGCCAGGCCATCATGAGCGCGCTCTCCGGCAACGGCGTCATCACCGGCACGCAATTCGACGAGCACATCGAGTGGACCTGGTTCTACCTGTGGCATCACGAGGGAAGACGAGCGCGCCACGGCGCCTCGATGATGGCGCCCGACTACACCCATTGGCACGGGATGTACGAGGTGGCCGAGCGCTTCTACATGGAGCTCATTCCCCAGGCTCGCGAGCTGGCCGACCACGCCGGTGGCGCAGGCGGTCGAGCGGTGCACGGGGTCATCGACGAGATCCTCGCCCGGCCTGAGCACGTGTGGTTCGAGGAGGGTGCCGAGGGGGCGATGGAAGCCATCCGACGGCAGATGGAGGAGCGCTACGGACGCGCGGGAAACTAGCCCGACCGCTAGGAGATTGATGATGAAACGGAGGAACTTCCTGCAGGCGCTCGGGGCGGGAACCGCAGGGATCGCGGCCTTCTCCTGCACCGACCGGGAGGCGGCGGAGCGAATCGCGGCGGAGCGGGCCGGCTTCGACGAGAGAGGCCTGACCTGGTCCAAGGCCCCGTGTCGCTACTGCGGAACCGGGTGCGGCGTCGAGGTGGGCGTCCGGGACGGTCGGATCGCGGCAGTGCGGGGCGACGAAGCCAACCCGGTGAACCGGGGCCTGCTCTGCGTGAAGGGCTACCACCTGCCGGCTATGCTGTACGGTGAGGATCGGCTCCTCCATCCCATGCTCAAGGACGAGAACGGGCGCTTCAACCGGATCTCCTGGGACGAGGCCCTGGATCTCATGGCCCGGAAGTTCCAGGAGGCCCTGGACGAGGCCGGCCCCGGCTCGGTCGCTTTCTACGGGTCGGGCCAATGGGGCGTTCACGACGGCTACGCGGTCACCAAGTGGTTCCGTGGGGGACTCCGGAGCAACAACGTGGAGCCGAACGCGAGGCTGTGCATGGCCTCCGCCGTCATGGGCTTCATGACGCAGTTCCAGAGCGACGAGCCCATGGGCTGTTACGAGGATCTCGAAGCCGGCGACGACTTCGTCCTCTGGGGCAACAACATGGCCGAGATGCACCCGGTCCTATTCTCGCGGATCCTCGCCAACAAGAGGGCAAATCCTCACGTCCGCATCATCGATCTCGGAACTCGGCGTACACCCACGACGCAGTACGCCGACATGTACGTGGAGTTCAGGCCCAACACCGACCTGGCCATCGCCAACGGCATCCTCCACCTGTTGGTGAGGGGCGGCGCCGTCGATCGGGCGTTCGTGGAAGAGAACGTCGTGTTCCGCCGGGGCATCGAGGAGTTGGATCGCATCGGGTATGGGTGCTTCGGCGAGGACGGGCTTTCGGCCGACGGGAACGCCGAGCCGGCGCAGCACTACCGGTTCGGCGACCAGGCGAGACCTTCGTCCTTCGAGGAGCTGGAGGCGTTCCTGGAGGACTACAGCCCGGAGCGGGTCAGCGTGATCAGCGGGGTGCCGGTGCCCCAGATCCACGCCCTCGCGGACATCTACGGCGACCAGGGCCGAGGCACCGTGAGCCTCTGGTGCATGGGCGTGAACCAGCATGTCCGCGGGACGTGGATGAACAACCTCATCAACGACCTGCACCTGATCACCGGGAAGATCAGTCGACCGGGCGCGAACCCCTTCTCCCTGACCGGTCAGCCGTCGGCATGCGGAACGGCCCGGGAGGTCGGCACCCTGTCCAACCGCCTGCCGGCGGACCTCGTCGTCATGAACCCTCAACATCGGGCGAAGGCGGAGGAGATCTGGGGGCTTCCGGAAGGGACGATCCCGGCGCAGCCCGGCTACCACACCATGGACATGTTCCGCGCGTTCATGCGCGGCGACGTGAAGGTGATGTGGATCCAGACGACCAACCCCTGGGTGAGCATTCCGCACCTCTCGAGGATCCAGCGTGAACCGGGAGACGGACGCTTCGTCATCGCCTCGGAC
>JBDHGI010000497.1:0-5624 GCA_039589955.1 Gemmatimonadota bacterium
GGAGGACCTTGAGGGCCACGTCCCGCAGAAGTTGCGTATCCGTAGCCCGGTACACCGACCCCATGCCCCCTCGCCCGATGCGCTCGCGTACCACGAAGGCCCCCACCTCCTGCCCCTCCGCAAGGGGCTCCGTTTCCTCGGAGGTGGCATTCTCCTGAGGAATCACCCGTTCCCCCAGGTCCTCGAAGAAGCCCTCCGCGTCCGTCGCCGCCGCCAGTAGGGACTCCACCTCCGCCCTCAGCTCCGGGTCGTGCGCGCAGCGCTCGATCAGGAAAGCCCCGCGCTCCTCCGGGGACAGGGCCAGGACCTCGTGAAGGAGCTCCTGGACTTCGCTCCAGCGGTCAGCGTCCATCCGCGCTCCCGGCTGGATCCTGTCGGAGAGAGGCGAGCACCAGACGGATGAACTCGTTCACGTGCTCGCTCCCGTCCACCCAGCGGGTCACCGTGACGACATGATGCACGGGATCCACGAAGACGACGTTGGTGGATCCCGCTCCGAGGGCGAAGAAGGCGTCCTCCGGAGCCGCGGGAAAGAGCTCCCGCCCCGTGTTGAGCCACCACATGTATCCGTAGTCCGACGCGACGTCTGTTGGAGTGAGGGCTCGGTCGATCCACTCGCCGGAGATCAGGCGCTCCTCGCCCCAGAGTCCGCCCCGAAGGAAGAGCAGACCGAAGCGGGCGTGATCCCGCGTGCCGATGTGCAGCCCTCCGCCCCAGTGCCCCCCCCCGCTCACCGACTGGACGCGCTCACCGTCGATCTCGGTCCAGGACGTCTCGTAGCCGTGCCACTCCCAGCTGTCCGAGGCCCCGATGGGGCCCATGACGCGCTCCTCGAGCACCTCCGGAAGCGGCCGGCTGAACAGGCGCAGCAGGCAGTAGGCCATGAGGTTGACCCGGACGTCATTGTACTCCCAGAACGTGCCCGGAGCGTTCAGCTCCCGGTCGAGACCCTCCCTCCGGTCCGCCAGGTCGGGCTTTCCCCACAGGGTCCCCTCCCATTCGCTCGTCTGTTGGAGCAGATGGTGCCAGGTGATGGCGGCATTGTGCCCCGACTCGAAGGCCTCGTCCTCGACGATGGCACCGATGGGTCCGTGGAGGTCCGGAATGAGCCCCTCGTCCCACGCCAATCCCGCCACGGTGGACAGATAGCTCTTGGTGACCGAGAAGGTCATGTCCGGCCTCCGCGTGTCGCCGAACTCCGCCACGATGTACCCGTCCTTCAAGATAATGCCGTTGACGCCACCCCTCGGCCGAGTCGGCCCCACGATCTCCTGGTGGGGAATCCCAGCGAAGCGGGCCCTCAGGTAGGCTCCCGGATCCTCGGGGATCTCCTCTGTCGGGTGGCTCCGCGCGTAGTCGACGGCCTTCTGCAGGAGCGCGGGATCCATGCCCAGATCCTCGGGCCTCCGAGCCTCCCACACGCCGGCCGGACCCGGCACGTAGGGCGAGGTCCCCGGGGAGCCGTCGCGGCCGGCAGGCGGGGAGCACCCACTTGTCGAAAAAGCCCAGAGGAGCGTGAGGCAGGTTGCGGTCTTCGTGGGCAGCATGGCGGCATAATAGACGGGGCGCCGCCTCTTGGCGACGCCCCGTCTCAGGTGCGGCAGGTGGCGCCGGTCCTCAGAAAATGGCGTCGAACATGACGTAGAACCACTGCATGTCCTCACCCAGACGGCCGATCTCTCCGAGGGCGTCGTCCTGCATTACGAAGCTCAGCCCGGCCGTCACCCCGAGGTTCTCCGAGTAGCGGTGGCTCAGGGTCAGGTCCAGCTCGTTGGCGAAATGCGCCGTGGACAGGGTCCCTTGCTGGGCGGCGCTGAACGAGTGGAAGTCGGCGCCGAACCGCACGCCGTCGGCCGGAGTCCAGTTGAACTTCACGGCGACGTCCTGAAGCCCGGCGCCGGCCGTGTGGACCGGAATGTTGAGAAAGAGGTCTGCGAATCCGTAGAACTTGTGGTTCGTGGCGTATAGCGTGCTGAACACGCCGGCCTCGCCGTCGTCCGGGTCCGAGTCACCCGAAAGGTAGTCGTACCAGAGAGTCAAGCCGGCCCTGCCCTCTCCGAACGTGGTCCCGAGTCGACCCCCGAACATGTAGGCCGATACGGGCGTCCCGGCGCGGTCACCCCGCTGGATGGATGCCTCGAAACGACCGGAGATGTTTCCCGTGAAGGCGAAGCGGGACCCGAAGGTGCTCTGGTTGGTGGGCGAGTCCCCGGTTCCCCTGTCGTGGAGCAGATAGACGTCCAGCGCTCCCGGGCCGACCTCCCCTACCGTGCCGTAGGCCCCGAACAGCTGGGCATCCTCGTCGTGGGCAGGTGCCGTGGCGTCTGCGAGGGTGTACGCGATGAGCGACACGGTGGTCCTGTTCTGGGCGATGTCGAGCCGCGCCCCGTCGAAGCTGCGGCCCTGCTGGGTCCACCCGACGGCGCCGACCAGTCGCTGTCCTCCGAAGTTCGTTTCCTGCCGCCCGATGGTGGCGGTGAGCCAATCGAGCTGCTCCCCGCTGTACCGCAGGTACGCCTGGTGGACGTCCAGGTTGTCGGCCCGGAAATCGCCCAGGGTGCTCCCCTCCTCACCCCAGAGGCGCACGTCCTGCATCTGGATGAAGATGGACAGGTTCTCGTCGACGAGCGCCCGCACGGCCGCTCGGATGCGCATCGAGGTGAATGAGTCCGAGCCCCCGGCCGAGGGGTCCCGGAACTCGTATCGTGGCCTGACCTGACCGCTGAATCGTACCTCTTGGGCATCGGCGGGGAGCGTCAGGGCCAGCAGAGCGGCTGCTGCGAGCCACGTGGTTGAGCGCATGGGTGTATGCTCCGGCTAGTAGACGTCGTGGGCGGTGTTGTAAACGTTGAACTTCCCCGTCGGCGTGACCAGCCAGTCCCGCTCCCGGCGGGTGTGCACGTCCTCGAGATCCGGCCCGATCCGCGGCCCCTCGCCGATTGAATGGCAGGCGAAGCAGGTTCGTTCGAAGATCATCTGCCCGGGGGAGGCCGGGGCCTCCGCCGTTGTTGCCGTCTCCGTCGTCTCCGGCAGTGTGTCCCCGCCACCGCACGCAGTGAGGCCTACGGTCACAGCCAGAGCCAGGACCGTGCGCTACGCTCGAGCATGGTGCTCTCCAGGGAGAAGTGTGGGACAAATCATCATAAGGAGTTGATCCTTATCGTGAGACCCACATGCGTCTGTTCATCACCGTCGGGTGACAAATTGTGCCGCTGCGTACGTTCGTGCCAGTCCGGACTCCGGGATTCCCTGTCAGGAAAAGCCGGATCATGGCGTAGGGAAATTCCCCTCGTTCCGGGGTAGCTCCGGCTGCAGAAGCGGGGGCCGAGGGGCCGGGACGGGCGCGAGGTAGAAGCGACGGTAGAGCGTCTCGACCCTTCGATTGTAGACCTCCACCAGGGCCGAGTATGCCCGGGCTCGCCGTCCCCGCTCGGTCACGCGTCGGGACAGCTCCTCGTGCTGCCCGTAGCCCTGGAGGAGTCTCTGGTTCTTGGAGATCCAGGCGTCGTCGGCCGCGATGCCCTCGGCCAGCGAATCGATCTGTGCCAAGAGCGGGTCCAAGCCCTCGAGTGCCCGGTTCCGCCACAGGACGTGGGCCGACCAGAGGACGCCGTCGGCGACGAGGGCCACCGACAGCACGAGCAGGAGCGAACGCCACCGTCGGCCCGTTGCCGCGGCCCCCTGCCGCCCGGGCATCCTATCCCCCCCTCGCCAGGGATTCGGCTCCTCCCCGGCGTCACGCGCCGCACCCCCGAAGGGGCCTTCGGCGTGGCCGCGGGCGGGTGGTGGGAAGCACCCTTGCGGAAGAGAATTAATCACATCATCATGATGAACACAACTATTGATTGCCTGGTTCGAGGGAGCTTGTGATCCTGTCCCAGACCGCCGTCTACGCCTTGAGGGCCGTGCTGTATCTCGCGGAGAGCGGGGGCCGGGATCCGCTGCGCGTGGACGACATCGCTGGCGGGCTGGACGTGCCCCGGAACTACCTGTCGAAGATCCTGCACGTTCAGGCGAAGGCCGGTCTCCTCGAGTCCACCCGGGGTCCCCGCGGGGGCTTCCAGCTCACCAGGGATCCGGCGCACCTGTCTCTGGCGGAGGTCATCGCGCCATTCGACGACATCGCCCTCAATTCGGGCTGCCTCCTCGGTCGGGAGCGGTGCAGCGACGACACGCCCTGCGCAGCGCACGCACGATGGAGGGACGTGTCCTCGTCGGTCCGCGCCTTCCTCTTGGAGACGACGATCGAGGACCTGGCGCGGACGGGTGCGGAGATCGTGGTGGAGATTGAGACGTGAACACCCGCCGTGCGGCCGGCCGACGGCAACGAATCGGTACGCCGCCGCGGACAGCATTGCCTTGGTAGCGCAGCATCCTGCTCAACCCTTTTGGAGGTTGTCCTTCGTCTGGAGGGTTGGCTAGCCGCCATTCCACGGCCTGCGGGCCCGAGCGTTCTGCCACGCTCGCGCCCGCCGGCAGGGGGTCCGCCGGCGGCGCGAGGGTCGCCGGCCGGCCCCCACCTCGTCGGGTGACACGTTCCCGCTTGGGTGGGTTGCCCGGTGCGTGGTGGGCCCTCGCGCTCTGGCCGCTGCCCTCCGGTACGCCACAATGGCTGGAGCGGACCCGTGCCGTCTGCTTCAACGTGTCGGAAACGGGCCTGCCCGACGCCTCGGGCTGGGTGCTCCTGATCGGACAACCCACCGGATGGTCACAGTGCTGCTCGCCGGATGGCGCCAGGAGCTCGTGGACACCCTGCGGCACCTCGCATCAACCGCCCGCGGCCGACTGCTGGCCGGGACCGTGACACTGGTGCTGGGCCTGACCGCCGCCGGTGTCCGTGTGGCGGGGGTGGGGGTTCCCGAGCCGGAGCTCGGCGGGCCCGCCGACGTGCCGGACACCTATCCCCGTCTCGACCGGCCCTTTCCCCACGTGGAGGGTCTCGTGGATCAGCACGGCGCGCCCTTCTCCCTCGCCAGCCTGGACGGCCGCGGCGCCCTGGTAACCTTCGTCTTCGCCCACTGCGAGACCATCTACCCCCTCCTGGTTCGAAGCTCCCTCGCCGTTCGGGACGAGCTCGCGCCGGAGATGGAGTTGGCCGTGGTCGCCCTGACTCTCGATCCGTGGAGGGATACCCCCAGCCGTCTTGCGGACATGGCGGCGAAGTGGAGCCTGCCCGAGGGGGACTTCGTGGTGAGCGGATCGGTGGAGGCCGTGGAAACCGCGCTGGACGCCTGGAAGGTCAGCAGGGTGCCCGACCCGAAGAGCGGCGACGTGACACCCCCCGCCCTGGTCTACCTCGTGGAGCCGGACGGAACGGTGGCCTACGCGTCCACGGGCGCTCCGCCGCAGCTCGAGACGCTGGCTCGGCGCATGCGAGGCCCGAGTGGCACCGACCCCCGCCGGCTCCCCGTGGTCGTCCTGGGGTCGGAGCGGATGCTCCGGTCGGCCGTGGACAACCTGACCGATCTGTTCCTCGGGATCCCGGGGCTGGATGGAAAGGGGGTCGACCCGGTGCACCGGAGGCCGGTGATCCGGGGGATGAGGGGACAGCGGGTCCTGCTCCTCGAGGACGGGCTGAGACTGAACAACGCTTGACGCCGCGTGGACTCGGGGGAGCCCACGAG
>JBDHGI010000498.1:0-7408 GCA_039589955.1 Gemmatimonadota bacterium
AAAAAAGAACCACCTCTGGGACCGCCACCGGATCATCGCGGTGGCCATCAACCACGAGGAGTTCAGAGGCATCCGGGTGTCCCCGAGCGTGTACACGCAGCTCGAGGAGCTCGACCGCTTCGTGGATGCCATGGGCCACGTGGCCAAGCGGGGGCTCCCGGCCTGAGGCACCGTTCCGGGATGGCATTGCGATGACGATCCGTCGAACGAACGGACCCGCCCCCTAGGTAGTGCCGCCGATGTAGTCCTTCAGGTACTTGTTCTCGGCCTCGACGTCCTCGCGCAGGGCGTTGACCACGTCTCCGATGGAGACGATGCCCGCCACGCCTCCGTCGCCGACGACGGGCAGGTGCCGGATCCGATTGCGGGTCATCACCTCCATGGCGTAGGCGATCCGGTCGTCGGGGCCCGCCACGATGAGCTCGGTGGTCATCACCTCGCCCACGGTCTGCGTGGTGAGGAGGTGGGGGCCCCGAGCCGCGAGGCGCAGGATGTCGCGCTCCGTGATGATCCCCGAAACCTCGCCACCGTTCACGACCACGAGGGATCCGACGTTCTCCTTCACCAGCAGGGCGACGGCTTCCAGGATGGAGTGCACGGGGCCGATGGAGATCACGTTCGGGCCCTTGGACGAGAGGATGTCGCGGATGCGCATGCTCCGACCTCCTTCGACACGAGTGTCACTGTCAGCGCCGTCTGGGTATGCGACGCCTGAATCCAAGAAGAATTATAAGAAAAAAGTGGCGTCCGAGACGCAAGCGGAACCGCACGCGGCCCGTGGCGGGGATGCCGGGGTCAGCCGCCCGCCCGGGGCTTGTTCTGGATGAGGGTTCCGGCCCGGCCCCGGAGGATGGCCTCGGCGTCCCGCAGCCGTCCGATTCCCGCGATGCCGCCGGTCCGCTCCACGAAGTCCGCCGCAGCGGCCACCTTGGGCCCCATGGAGCCCTCGGGGAAGGAGTACCGACGGATCTCTTCGGGTGTCGCGTAGCGGATGGGTCGCGCCGAATCGGTGCCCCAATCCGTGTAGACGGCCTCCGCGTCGGTGAGGAGCAGGAGGGCGTCGGCGGTCACCTCCCTCGCCACCAGGGCGGCGGACAGGTCCTTCTCGATGACCGCCTCGACCCCGTGGACGTTGCCCCAGGGATCGAACACCACGGGGATCCCTCCGCCTCCCGCACAGATCACCACCACGCCGGCGGCGGCCAGGAGCTTGAGGGTGTCCACCTCCAGGATCCGAAGAGGCTTCGGGGAGGGCACGACGCGGCGGTACCCGTTGCCGTCGGGCGCGATGGTCCAGCCTCTCCGCGTGGCGAGCGCCCGGGCCTCGGCCTCCTCGTAGACCGGGCCGATGGGCTTGGTCGGTCGCTGGAAGGCCGGGTCACGGGGGTCCACCTCGATCTGGGTCAGGAGCGTCGCGATCTGCCGGCCCGGGAGGCGGTTCCGGAACTCCTGCGCCACCATGTAGCCGATCATCCCGGTGCTCTCGGCGCCCAGGACGTCCAGGGGGAAACCTCCCGACTCCGGAATGGCGGCGTCCTGCAGGGCCAGGAGGCCCACCTGAGGCCCATTCCCGTGGGTGACCACCAGGCCGTGGTCACGGCCGACGGTCGCCAGGGCCGCGGCGGCCACGCCCACATTCCGGGCCTGCGCCTTGGCGGTCAGGGGCTCCCCTCGGCGGAGCAAGGCGTTTCCGCCCAGGGCGATGACGATCCTCATGGCCTTCTCAAGGCTGGGAGACGACCGGCGCGAGACCCAGGTCCGCCAGCATGCGGTTGAACTGCGCCAGATCCTCCGAGGCGATCTCGGCCCATCGGGCGAGCACCGACCGGAGCTCCTGACGGTACAGGTCACGGACCTCGCCGGCCTGGTCCGTGGGGCGATGGTCCGATCCCGAAATATAGCCGGAAAGGCTGGTGAGCTTCGCGAACAGTCGCCGCGGCCATCGGATGGTGTCCTGGCGCGCGCTTCCCCCGGACAGGCGCAGGTCGAAGAGGCGCATCTCGAGGTCGATGAGCAGGGCCTCGAGGGCCTCCCCCGCCTCCACGAGGTCCCGGTACGTCTCCTCGCCACGGAAGCGCACCTCCAGATCCTGGATCCCCTTTCTCGTCCACTCGATGCGGTCGATGAGTGCCGCGGTGGTGTCCGTCATCTCACGGAGCTCGAGCTGCATGTCCAGCTGCGCCCCCATGTCAGCCGGCGTCGCCGGGGACTCGGGATCCTGAAGGACCGTGAGCCAGGTCACCCGCTCCTCGGACCCCACGGTGAGCACGATCCGGTACCGGCCGGGCACGGCCAGGGGTCGGACCGTCCCGCCGTCAACCGGCGGACGGAACTCCGCATCCCCGAGGCCCACGTGGGCGTGCTCCAGGGCGGGCGTCCTGAGACGGGGGCTTCGGGAGGGGGTGTGCGTCAGGTCCCACGTGACGCGGTTGAGCCCCTCGTGGGCGCTCCGGACCGGGAGGTTGCGAACCTCGCCTCCGTCTTCGTCCTCGATTCTCAGCGTTACCGGGTCGGTCGGGTCCGACGTGAGGTGGAAGCTCAGGCTCGCCCCGTACTCGGGGTTCTCCCCGGCGGCGGGGTCGCCGGGCTGGCTGTTGGGGCTCTCCCGCCGCAGGAAGCGGTAGGCGGGACGGGGCTCGAAGAGGTGGACCGGCGACGCGAGCACCTCGTCGGTGAGCTGCTGGATGGGCGTGATGTCGTCCAGGATCCAGAATCCCCGTCCGTACGTCCCGATCACCAGGTCGTTGAAGTGAGGCTGGACGGTGAGCCAGTAGACCGGGGCGTGGGGCAGGTCACCCTGGAGGGCATGCCAGCGCGCCCCGTCGTCCAGGGACACGTAGACCGCATTCTCCGTGCCCAGGTACAGCAGCCCCGGGCGGGTGGGGTCCTCCCTCACGATGTGGGCGTAGCTGAAGACGCTGCGCGGCAGATCTTCCGCGAGGGACCGCCAGGAGCCCCCGTAGTCGTCGGTCCGGTAGACGTAGGGATCCGTGTCGCCCAGCTGGTGGAAATCCACCGTCAGGTAGGCCGTTCCCGGCCGGTGCCGGGAGGGCTCGATGTTGCTCACTGTGCCCCGGGGAGGCAGATCCGGTATGCCCCCGGTCACGTCTTCCCAATGCGCTCCGCCGTCCCGTGTGACGTGCACGAGCCCGTCGTTGGATCCGGCCCAGATGACTCCGGGCTCCAGGGGAGACTCGGCGATGGCGAACAAGGTGCTGTAGTAGGTGGGGCTCACGTCCTCGGTGGTGAGGCCGCCGCTTTTTCGCTGCCGCTCCTCGTCGTCCGTCGTGAGGTCGGGGCTGA
Organism: Gemmatimonadota bacterium; assembly: GCA_039589955.1. GTDB lineage: Bacteria > Gemmatimonadota > Gemmatimonadetes > Longimicrobiales > Gaopeijiaceae > SZUA-318. The sequence goes on from JBDHGI010000498.1 coordinate 3,304, forward strand.
TGACCTGCCAGCTCTGCCCGCCGTCCCGCGTGCGGTGCACGTGCTGGCTGCCCACGTAGACCGTCTCGTTGTCGTGGGGCGAGATGTGGATGGGGAACGTCCACTGGAAGCGGTACCGGAGGTCCGACGCCCCCCAACCCTCGGGATTGTCGGGCCAGACGCTGACCGTGCGGGTGATCCCCGTGGACAGCTCGTGGCGATCGAGGATGCCCTCGTAGCAGCCCGACCAGACCACGTCGTTGGTCACGGTGTCGGGCACGGCGAAGCCCGACTCACAGCCGCCCACCGAGCGCCACGCGCCCACGGGTATGCTCCCCCCGGTGAGGGTGTTGGAGGGCCCTCCGCTCGAGGGTCCGTCCTGGCGGTTCCCGTACAGGTTGTACGGCACCTTGGTGTCGGTGAAGACGTGGTACATCTGGGCGATGGGAAGGAGGGGACGGTACCAGCTGTCTCCCCGGGTGGTGGAGATGCTCAGGCCTCCGTCGTGCCCGACGATCATGCGGTCTGGCAGGAGGGGATCGATCCACATGTCGTGGTTGTCGCCCCCCGCCCCGCCTCGAACGATGCTCCGGCCGCCGTCGAGGCTGACGGTGTGAGCCGTGGACATGAAGTGGACCTCGTCCCGGTCGTCCGGGGCCACGGCCAGACGCGTGTAGTACAGGGGGCGCTGCGCCAGGGTGTGGTCGGCGTTGACCATCCGCCACGACTGGCCACCGTCGTCGGAGCTCCACAGGACCCCCTCGTGCTCGGCGAGGGGCTCGAATTCGCGATTGGAGTTGGTCTCGATGAGGGCGTACACCCGGTCGGGATCGTCCGGCGTCATCCCCAGCCCGATCTTCCCCATGGTGCCCCGGGGAAGCCCGCGTCCCTCCAGACGCGCCCAGGTGTCCCCCCCGTCGGTGGACCTCCAGAGCCCGCTCCCGGGGCCGCCGCTCTCCCGGCCCCAGGTCCAGATGCGCATCTGCCAGGTGGCGGCGAAGAGGATGCGCGGGTTGTCCGGGCTCATCACCACGTCGACGGCTCCGGTTCGCTCGTCCACGTAGAGCACCTGCTCCCACGTGTGGCCGCCGTCCCGGGTCCGGTACAGCCCTCGCTCCTGCTGGGGCCCGTAGAGGTGACCCAGGGCGGCCACGAACACAACGTCGGGGTCCCGGGGATCGATGACGATGCGGCCGATCCGTCCCGACTCCTCCAGGCCCATGTGGGTCCAGGTCTCGCCTCCGTCCGTGGAGCGGTAGACCCCATCGCCGATGGAGACGTTGGAGCGGATGAAGGCCTCCCCCGTGCCCGCCCAGATCACGCTCGGGTCCGACGGCGCCATGGCCAGGGCACCGATGGATTGGGCGGGCTGGTCGTCGAAGACGGGGCGCCAGGAATGTCCCCCGTCCTCGCTCTTGAAGACGCCCCCCGAGGCGGCGCCGAAGAAGTAGACGTTGGGATTGCCCGGCTCGCCCACGACCGCGCTCACCCGGTTGCCCACGGGCCCCACGTGCCGGTAGTCCGCTCCGTCGAGGTAGCCCTCGGGGAGGGACGAGGCCGTCTGGCCGTGGAGAGGCGTCGCAGCGAGGAGGAGGACGGCGAGGAACCCGCGGAGAGAGGACATGGTCGGCTCCTGGAAGGGCGAACGCGCACCGAGGATTGAAAGGTAGAGGAGCGTCCCGGGGCGAGGAAGAATCCGCCCCTGGATTGCCGACCTCCCGCCACCGCGGTAGGGTGGTGCCGACGCTCCTCTCCTCACACGGAGGCCGCGTGGCCACCTTCTTCCCGCCTGGGCCCGGACGCTCCGACGAACGTGGCCGCGCCGCCCCCGCCGGGCTGCGATCACTGAACGGGCTCGGGGGAACGCTGGCGTCGCTGGTGGCCGTGGTGGGCATCGGCGTCGGGGCCCGGGCCATGGTGGCCCTGGAGCTTCCCCGCCTCGACGTGCTTCTGCGGCTGCCGCCCCTGCCCCGGGCGACGTTCGGCATCCTGTGGAGCCCACGTGCGCGCTGGCCCCACGAGCTCCAGGCCGTGGCCGTCGATCGGCTGGTGACCCTGGGTGTCGCGCTGCTCCTCGCCGGGGCCTTGGTGGCCCTCCTGAACTCCCTGGTGCGCCTGGCCGAAGGGGCCTTCTCCCGGCGGGCCGAGCTCTTCATCCGGGCCGCCGTGGGGGCCACGCCGGCGGGTCTCGCCGGGCTCCTGCTGGCCGACCTGCGGCGCCTGCTGGCCGTCGCGTTCGCCTTCGGGCTCCTCGGGGGCCTGGCGGCGGGCGGGATCCTGAGGGCCACGTGGCCCGGCGTGACGGCGGACGTCCACTGGGCCCGGGCGGCGACGGAGCTGGTTCCACTCCTGCTGGGGCTGATCGGGCTCCTTTCGGCCGCGTACGCCGGCGTGGGGTGGCGGTTGGCGAGGAGTGGGGCGCTCATGAGCGGGCTGGCGACGGGGGAACGGGCCTCGGATCCCCGGGGAGCCGTGGGCTTCCATCGCATCCTCGGAGCGGTGCAGATGGCCGCGGCCGGTGCGGTGGTCCTGGGAGCCTGGTCCCTGGCGGGCTCGGCGGCCCCTGCGCCGGAGGGAAGCGACCAGGGGCAGGACGTCCACGTGGTGGACTTCGGGGCGCCGGGGCCCGAAGCCGTTGCCGAGGCCCGGGCGGGTCTCCGCTCCGTCGCCGGCCTCGAGGCGGAGAGCCTGTCCACGCCGGGCGCGCTGGTGGGTCTGGGCGTGCGCGCCCAGGTCCTGGCCCAGTGCGGCCAGTGCATGAGGGGAGGGCTTCCGGTGCCCCTGTGGGGGGCCGAGGTCGATCACCATGCCGTGGCCCCCGGCTACTTCGAGCTGGCGGGGACGTCCCTCCTGGAGGGACGGGCCCTCGAGGAGGCCGACGACGCCGACGCACCCCGAGTGGCCGTGGTGAACCGCACGTTCGCCCACACCGCCTTCGAGAAGGGACAGCCCATCGGGAAGATGATCCGCGTCGGCTGGGATCCCGAGGCGTGGTACACCGTCGTGGGGGTCGTGGAGGACGAGCGGCACCCCGTCCCTGGTGCGGATCCCCTGCCCCGCGGGGCCGTGTACCTCAGCGCCCTCCAGAACCCGGTCGCTGTCGGCTCGATCCTCCTGCGCGGGACCGAGGCGGCCGTTGAGGAGGCCCGGGAGGTGCTGGCGACGGGCGGCCTGTCGGTGTCCGAGGCCCGGACCCTCGCCGCGGTGCGCCGGGACGCGGGGAGCACCCTCCGCTGGGGCCTCGGGATCGCCCTGCTGGGGGCAGCGCTCACCTTCGCCCTGGCCCTCCTGGGCACGGCCTCGGCCACCCGGCAGATCACGCGCCGACAGGGACCCGCCCTCGCCGTGCGCCGCGCGATGGGGGCCCCCGATCGGGCCATCGCGGTCCACGTGCTGGGCGGCGCGGCGGCGACGGCGGCGTGGGGGGCGGCCGGGGCGGTCCTGGGGGGCACGTTCCTGGTGGCGCTGGTCCAGGCCGTGGCCGGCGACGGCGCCAGCGTGGGGGCCTGGGGCTACCTGGCGGTGGCGGGAAGCCTGGTGCTGGCGTCCGTCCTGGCGGCGCTGCGCTCGGCGGGCACGGCGTTGCGGGTGGAGCCGTCCACGGTGCTGGATTGAGGTGCCGGCTCGAGTGGACGCACCCCGCGCGTCCCCTCTAGGCGCCGGATCTCTTGCTTTCCTCGCCGACTTCGTCAGAATCGGCGTGATCGACGAGCATCCGACGTCCCACCCGACACCCCGCGCACCGACCATGAATCGACCCAGGGCGTGCCCTTCCCCTCGACTCGCTTCCCTCGTCCGCGTCGCCTGTGCGGGCCTGACCCTCGGCCTGGCTCCGGCTCCCGGCCTCGGGCAGACACTGCGCACGGACGATCCGGTCATCCGGCGGATGTGGCAGGTGGGCATGGAGCAGTCCCGAACCGAGGATCTCGCCCAGATCCTCATGGACTCCATCGGACCCAGGCTCGCCGGCTCGCCGGAGCTGGCGGCCGCCCAGGATTGGCTGGTGGCCACGTACCGGGATTGGGGCGTCACCGTGCGCAAGGAGGAATACGGCGTATGGAACGGGTGGCGGCAGGGCACCTTGCACGTGGACCTCGTGGCGCCCCGGGTCCAGACGCTGGTGGGG
>JBDHGI010000499.1:0-1403 GCA_039589955.1 Gemmatimonadota bacterium
CGCCGGCACGAGGCACAGCAGGCAGACCGCGAGGGTTGAGTGCATCGATCCTGTCTTGTCGAGGCGGGCGATTCGTTCTCCGAGCCCAAAAGGAATAGGACGCTCGCAACGGATAGTTCCAATGGCGCGGCGAGGGTCCACGTCCTTCTGACACGGCAACGGATGGGTCCGTTGATCCGGGTTGGACAGCGGCCGGCACGCGGCGTATCCTGCCCCCGATGGCCTCGTCCGCGCAGGAGGAATCATGCAGAACCGACGGAGCTTCCTAAGCACGTGCACTCTGCCGGCAGCCGCGGCGGCCCTGGGGGTCGGAATCCGGCCCTCCCTGCTCCGCGCGTCGGCCCGCGACGTCGCGGCCAACCTGAGACGACATCCGGGCACACCGGCCGAGGTGGCCCGTGACGAGGACTTCTGGTTCGAGGTCGGCCGGGCCTTCACGGTGGATCGGACGCTGATCAACCTCAACAACGGTGGCGTCAGCCCGTCCCCGGGATGGGTCCAAGAGGCCATGAAACGGCACCTGGACTACTCGCACCTGGCACCCACGTACACGATGTGGGGCGTTCTCGAGCCGCAGCGGGAGGGGGTGAGGGCGCGCATGGCCCGGGAGTGGGGCGTGCATCCCGAGGAGGTGGCGTTCACCCGGAACGCGTCGGAGAGCCTGCAGACCATGCAGCTGGGGATCGACCTCCAGCGGGGAGACGAGGTCCTCACCAGCACCCAGGACTATCCGCGCATGATCACGACGTTCCGTCAGCGGGAGCGTCGCGAGGGGATCGTGCTGCGCCAGATCCGGATACCCGTTCCCGCCGAGGATCCGGCGGAGGTCGTCCGTCTCTTCGAGGAGGCCGTCACCCCGAGGACCCGGGTCATCCTGGCCTGTCACATGATCAACCTCACGGGCCAGATCCTCCCGGTCCGGGAGCTCAACGCCATGGCCCGACGCCACGGCATCCCCTTGATCGTGGACGGCGCCCACGCCCTGGCCCACTTCGACCATCCCCTTGATCGTGGACGGCGCCCACGCCCTGGCCCACTTCGACTTCTCGTTGGCGGACCTCGACGTCGACAACTACTCCACGAGCCTCCACAAGTGGCTGTTCGCGCCCCACGGGACCGGGCTCCTCTACGTGCGCCGGGAGAAGATCCCGGAGATCTGGCCGCTCATGGCGGCACCCGAGGCCCAGACCGACAACATCCGGAAGTTCGAGGAGATCGGGACCCACCCGGCGGCGAACTACCTGGCCATCGGCGAGGCGCTCACCTTCCATCAGGGGATCGGCGGCGCCCGCAAGGACGCCCGTCTGGTCCATCTCAGGGACTACTGGGCGAAACCCCTCGTCGAGCTCGACGGCGTGCGCCTCCACACCAGCCTCGAGCCCGGCTTCGCGTGTGGGATCGCC
>JBDHGI010000500.1:0-7261 GCA_039589955.1 Gemmatimonadota bacterium
AAAAAAGCCGTACAGGTTTCCTGCCTCCACCGGCCGGTACAGCACGATGCGATCGATGGCGTCCGGAGGAAGCTGGAGGGCCATGTCGGCGTTGGTGGCGCGCACGTCATTGATGAAGACCACCATCGGGACGCATCCGGAGTTGAACATCATCCGGACCTGCCCCGGCATGTAGCCGACACAGGTGCTGCCGTCGCTGCGTCGTCGGACGATGATGCCGGGGAGGTGCTGTGCCTGGAGGATGTCGACCGCGTCGCGGACCCGGGTCCTGACCTCTTCGATGTCGGCCCGATCGATGACCAGGCCGCCCATGGCGCGTTGGGTGAGAGGACGAGACTCCACGGTCACCGTGAGCGGCTCCATCTCGATGGCGCGGGTGTCGACGCGCATGTCGACGCGGAGCGTCTGCTCCGACGGCACCTCGAGGGTGTCCTGCTTCGTCCCGTAGGCGAGGTGCCGCGCGAAGAGCATGTAGGTACCCGGCGGTACGCTCCCGAGCCTGAACTCCCCGCGCGAGCCAGTCACCGATCGGAAGGAGGTGCCCCGGAGCCAGACCTCCGCACCCTCCACGGGGTGGTCGGTGGAGGCGTCCACGATCCGGCCCCCGACCGCGCTCGGGCCGAGCCTCCACAGAAGGAACCCGACCTCGGTGCTGCCTCCCTCCGGGACGGTGACCTCTCGGCGCAAGCCCTGTCGGTCCAGGAAGCGCGCCGATGCCGTGATCGGGATCTCGGCAGGAGCCTCGCACGTGTGGTACCATCCCCCGGCATCGGCGTCCAGGTAGAGGCGCTGCGGCGGCCCGCCGGTGGGAAGAGTCCAGGACAGAGACACCTCGGCCCCGGGCAGACCCATGCCGCTCTCGCCATCGCCCACCCATCCCGCGACCGCCCCGGTTCCAGGCGTCCGGTCCGCGTAGAGACAGGTGGATACCACGGACGTGAAGATGGAGGGAGTGGCCAGGGCTACCTCCACCGTGTCTCCAGGCCGAATCGTCAGGGTCTGCGGGCCCGGGGAGATCCCCATCTCCCCCAGGCGAGTGTGGAAGAACAGTATGGAATACTCGCCGCCCGTTATGTCCGTCATGAGGAATCGCCCGGCGCTGTCGGTGACGGCCCGGTGCGGTGTGTTCCAGAGGAAGACGGCCGCGTTCGCCAGCGGCTCGTGAGCAGTGGAATCGTACACCTCGCCCCGTACGGCGCCGGAGGCCCTCCCGGACCGGTCCGCCTGGGCCACGAGAGCACCCGGCAACAGCGTACCCAGGAGAGCCCTCGAGAGGGCCAACCTGCATGGACGAAGCGACATCGACTCCCCTGGGGCGGCAGCCCCGCCAGAGTAGGGATCTTGCGCCCCCTACCATACGACCTCGACGGGGAAATCGTACAGGGTCACGGCGACTGAAGGTCGCCTACGGGGCGTCTTGCGGGGGGTGGTCCCTTTCGTTACACCTAGCTGTCTTTTGACGCTGACCCGAAAGCCGCGGTGTTTCGTCGCTCAAGGGCCTGGACATGACGAGGGACCGTGCGGAGGCTTCATGACGTACATCATCGCTGAGCCGTGCATCGACACCAAGGACGCCAGCTGCGTCGAGGTCTGCCCCGTGGACTGCATCTACGAGGCCAGCGATCAGTTCTACATTCACCCGGACGAGTGCATCGACTGCGGCGCCTGCGAGCCCGAATGCCCGGTGCAGGCGATCTTCCCCGACACCGACGTGCCGCCGGAGTGGACCAGCTACATCGAGAAGAACCGGGTGCACTTCGAGTAGAGTCCCGGTGGGGGTATCCGGTGGGGGTATGAAGAAAGCGGCGGAGGGAACGAAGCTCCCTCCGCCGCTTTCGTTCGGCGGCGGCCACGGGGCTCGGCGTGCCCCGTGGAGAGGTTGCGAGGCGTCTTAGTAGCCGACCGCTCGAATCCGTTCCAGCGAGATGGTGCCGGGATGGCTCTCGCCGGCAGGAATATCCTGTGCGGCCACGACCTCGGGATCCCGGTGCTGGCGAACCAGAAGCAGGCCGACGGCCAGAGCCGCCGCCCCGAGGAGGCCGAAGGTGATCGTGCGGGTCGGTCTATCAGTGCTGGTGCGAATCGTCATGTCCACCACCGTTAGCAGGATTCGTGCCTGCTTTCCAGGACGGATCCGGCTGCGTGGGCCCAGTGTTCGCAACGCCTTTGGGCGTCGCTGCTTATCGGCGTCGACCGTGACGCGGGACCATGCTCACATATTGAACGTGGGTGTCCACAGTTTTTTGAGCATCCGCTACGGAGTTGTCGCGTGACCGCAACAGACGAAGACGTGGAATCGGCGGCCCGAAAGGGTGATCCCGTGGCCCTCGCGAGGGCCCTGGTAGCGATCCCCTCGGTCAATCCGGCTTTGGCCACCGATGGCTCCGGCGAGGCCGAGATCGCCGCCCGCTGTGCCTCGTGGCTCGATGGCTGGGGCCTCGAGACGGGGACCTACGAGGTGGCGCCGGGACGCTGGAACGTGATGGCGCGTCTCGAGGGAGACGGACCCACGCTACTCCTCAATGGACACCTGGACACGGTGGGTGTGGAGGGGATGGGCATTCCCCCGTTCGAGCCCCGGGTGGCAGACGGCCGCCTGAGCGGCCGCGGGGCGTGCGACATGAAGGGGGGCGTGGCGGCGCTCCTCGCCGCTACCGCCCGCCTGGCCCGCCGTGGTCCCAGGCCGGACCTGGTGATTGCCCTCACGGCGGACGAGGAGCACGCCAGCCTCGGCATGGAGGCGGTGGTGCGCTCCGGGGTGAAGGCGGACCTGGCGGTGGTGTGCGAGCCCACCCGCCTGCGCGTCATGCCCGCCCACAAGGGCTTCGTCTGGGTGCGGGCCGCCTTCCGGGGTCGTGCTGCGCATGGATCGCGACCCGAGCTGGGTGTGGATGCCATTCGTCACGCGGGGCTCTACCTGAACGCCCTGGACGGATACGGCGACGACCTCCGGAGCCGGGCGGCTCACCCGCTCCTGGGTCATGGCTCCCTCCACGCGGGGACCATCGCGGGAGGGACGGCCGCGTCGGTGTATCCGGATCGGTGCGAGCTCGTCTTGGAGCGGAGGACCCTCCCGGGTGAGCGCCCCGAGGCGGTGGTACGGGAGCTCCAGGAGGTGCTCGACGGGCTCGGAAGCCAGGAGCCCGACGTGGACGCCTCCCTGGAGATGACCCTCCACCGACCGGGCACGGAGGTGGCCGCGGACTCCAGGTTGGCGCAGGGGCTGCTGGAGTCCGGCGAGACGCACGGCGTCACTCCCGGAGTCGAGGGAATGACTGCTTGGGTCGACGCGGCGTTTCTCAACGAAGCCGGCATCCCGGCCGTCTGCTACGGGCCCGGCGACCTGGCCCAGGCACACTCGGCGGACGAGTGGATCGACGTCGCCGAGATCGTCACGTGCGCCGACGTGCTGGAGACTTTCGCCCGGGGGCTTCCGGAGTAGGGCCAGGGCGCGGCCGGGCCTCCCACGAGGCGGCCCGGTCGCGCCTGCCCCAGCCCACGCCGAGATGGGGAGTCGAGACCTACCTTCGCCGGGTGGTCACCAGGATCGCTCCCCCGTCGAATCCGGTGCCGAAGCGCGTCGTGGCATCCGAGGAGCTCATGTATCGCATCTCCTGGATCTCCGAAGATCGGATGCTGCGAAGGGACTCGAGGCCCCCGGGCTGCCGGTTTCCGTCCACCAGGACCTGCGGTGACGAGCCACCGCGGGAGTTCAGCCACTGGGGACGAAGGCGACGGATGGCGTCGTAGGCGTCGAGCTGCTGAACCGGCTCGAGCTCCTCGAGGATGATCCGGTTCGCGGTGCGCCTGGGCCCGCTATCTCCTCCTCCGGCTCCGGCGCTCGCGCAGCCGGTCAGTCCGAGGGCTAGAGCCAGGAATGGGACGAGAAGACGGGGGACGGCGAAGCAACGCATGTTCAGCCTCCGAATTGGCGGGGCCCTTGGTGACGAGTGACGGTCCCCTCGGGACCGGGGGGACAAGATGTCCCCCTTCTGCACGACGCGCCAACCGTCGAGCGCTTGCACCCCTCCCGCCCCGTCGGATAACCTCCGGGTCCGGCGGGAGGAGGATGCTGGACGATATACCGTGAGGAGAGGACATGGGGTCCAGGCGGACGTGGCTGTTCCTGGGTACGCTAGCGATGTTCGGGTGTTACGAGTCGGAGGTCGAGGTGGCGGATCTGGTGTTTCGAGGCGGCAGGATCTGGACGGGCCAGGAAGGAGTGGCACTGCAGGAGGCCCTGGCCGTGAGGAACGGGCGGATCGTGGCCGTCGGCACGGACGAGACCGTGGACGCCCATGTCGGTACGGAGACAAGGGTGGTGGAGCTCGATGGGCGCTCCCTGCTGCCCGGGTTCATCGACGCCCACACCCACTTCATCGACGGGGGGTTCAAGCTGGCCGGGGTGGACCTCAGGGACGCGGCCACGCCGGAAGAGCTCACTCGTCGCATCGCCGCGTTCGCCGCCGGCGTTCCGGCGGGCACCTGGATCACGGGAGGCGATTGGGACCACGAGCTCTGGGGCGGTGAGCTGCCTCGCCGCGAGTGGATCGACTCCGTGACACCGGAGCATCCCGTATTCGTGAACCGGCTGGACGGACACATGGCTCTGGCCAACACCCTGGCCATCCGCGCGGCGGGATTGGACGAGGGAGGACAGCCGACGCCGGATCCTCCTGGGGGAGCCATCGTCAGGGATCCGGTGACGGGCGAGGCCGCCGGCGTATTCAAAGACGAGGCCATGGGGCTCGTCGGCGTCGTCATCCCCGATCCCTCGGACGAAGACGTGGACAGGGCTCTTCAGGCGGCCGCCGCTCACGCCCTGGAGCGCGGCGTGACCCAGGTGCACGACATGGGGAGCTGGAGAGGGCTCGAAGCCTATCGCAGGGCCCACGCCCGGGGTGAGCTCTCCCTCCGTGTGTATTCCGTCGTTCCCATGGCCTCGTGGGCGCGTCTGAGGGACTACGTGTCGGAGCACGGAAGAGGCGACAGCCGCCTCTGGTGGGGAGGGCTCAAGGCCTTCGTCGACGGGTCGCTGGGATCGACTACCGCCTGGTTCTACGAGCCCTACGACGACGAGCCCGAGACCTCGGGATTCATGACCACCGACTCGGCGGAGCTGAGAAGCTGGATCGAAGAGACCGACGCCGCCGGGCTGCACGTGATCGTCCACGCCATCGGGGACCGCGCCAACGACTGGCTCCTGGATGTCTACCAGGACGTGGCCACGGCGAACGGCCCGCGCGACCGGCGGTTCCGGATCGAGCACGCTCAGCACCTGAGCCCCGGGGCACCCTCGAGGTTCGCCGAACAGGCTGTCATCGCGTCCATGCAGCCCTACCACGCTGCCGACGACGGGCGATGGGCCGAGAAGCGCATCGGGGCGGAGCGCATCGAGATGACGTACGCCTTCCGCTCGCTGGCCGACGCGGGGGCCGCCCTCGCGTTCGGCTCGGACTGGACGGTAGCTCCGCTGGATCCCGTTCTCGGCGTCGATGCGGCGGTGACGAGGCGGACCATCGATGGAGCGAATCCCGGGGGCTGGGTCCCGACCCAGCGGATCACGCTGGAAGAGACCCTCAGCGCCTACACGGTCGGTGCGGCCCGTGCGGGGTTCATGGAAGAAGAAGTCGGGACGCTGTCCGAGGGCATGCGGGCCGATCTCGTGGTGATGTCGGCCGACCTCTTCTCCTTGGACCCGAAGGGGCTGCGCGAAGCGCGCGTAGACATGACAGTGGTGGACGGACGGGTCGCATACGAGCGATCCCTCGGTTAGCGGCAGACCCAGCGGGGGGTGATGGTGGGAGATTCCAGAGGTCCAGGACAGTCACTCGGGCAGACACGTCAGATGACGGTGGATGCGCTCTGTGAGCACTTCGCCAACGACGTCATGTCAGTTGAGGAATTCGAGAGACGGGTGGACGCCGCCCACAAGGCGGCGTCCGTCGACGAGCTCAAGGCGCTCCTCAGGGACCTTCCAGGGGCGGCGGTTCCTGCCGTCAGGGGTCCCGAGACGGCTCCGGTACCGAAGCTCGAGCACCCCGTGACGGCCGCGGCCCATGTGAGGGACCGGGAGTACATGGTCGCGGTGCTGGGCGGATCCACCCGCAAAGGCAGCTGGAGCCCGGCGCGGAGAAACTACGCCGTGGCCGTGATGGGTGGATGCGAGCTCGACTTCCGCGAGGCCAGGCTCGGCCCCGGCATCACGGACCTGCGGGTGTTCGCGCTGTGGGGTGGCATCGAGATCATCGTTCCTCCCGGTCTGAACGTGGAGAGCCAGGGGATCGGGCTGCTGGGGGGATTCGACTACGTGACCGATTCGACCCTGGGGGACCCCAACGCACCGACCCTGCGCATCAGCGGTCTGGCCTGCATGGGAGGTGTCGAGATCAGCGTGCGCCATCCCGGTGAGAGCGCGCGGGAGGCCCGCCGTCGCCGGCGTCTGGAGCGACGGGACCGGAAGCGCCTCCACCGAGGCGACTGAGGTGGCGGAACGTCGTAGGATCGCCCTGGTGTCGGTCTCCATCGACCTGGGAGCCGGTCGCCGAGGGGTCGACATGGGGCCCTCGGCGTTGCGAATCGCCGGCATCACCCGGCGGGTCGAGGCCCTCGGCCACGAGGTCCGCGAAATCGGTACCGTGACCGCCGGCGGATTCGAGACCACGGATCCGGGTCCGGAGAGCCGCACCCGATTCCTGGAGGAGATCGGCCAGGTGGCCGATCGCGCCGCCGCGATGGTGCGCGAAGGTTTGGAGAGCGGATGCCTACCCCTCATCCTCGGCGGGGACCACTCGCTGTCCATCGGGACCGTCCGAGCGGTGGCCGCCCACCACCGGAGCCGAGGGGAGTTCGTGGGTGTCATCTGGGTCGACGCCCATACCGATATGAACACGCCGGAGTCCACGCCCAGCGGCAACATCCACGGCATGAGCCTGGCGGTGCTGATGGGCCACGGCCATTCGAGGCTCCGCGCTCCCCTTCCCGGCTCGCCTGCGGTGCGGCCGGAAAACGTCACGGTTCTGGGGGCGCGGCAGGTGGACCCCGGCGAACGTGAGCTGATCCGCTCTCTGGGCGTGCGGGTGGTCACCATGTCGGAGATCGACGAGCGGGGCATCGGCCCATGCATGGACGAAGCCCTGGCCCGGGCGAATGAAGGCACGTCGGGCTTCCATCTGTCCTTCGACCTGGACGCCCTGGACCCCCTGGAGGCCCCCGGGGTCGGGACGCCGGTTCCTGGTGGGCTCACCTACCGGGAGGGACA
>JBDHGI010000501.1:0-15631 GCA_039589955.1 Gemmatimonadota bacterium
GGGGCCCCACATGGCCGATGGTATACGCCGACAGCCAGCATCCGCCGTGGATGAAGATCACTACCGGATGCGGTCCCGGCCCCTGAGGCAACCTGAGGTGTCCATACTGGAGCGCTTCCTCGCCGTAGGGGATGATCAGGTCGGGCGCCGGTGCCTCCATGGCCACCACGTCCCTCGCGCTCAGGAGCTCCTGGCCCCACCCGGGCGCCGGAGCGATGGCGCCGAGTACAGCGTGCGGGACGACGCTCAGGACGACCGTCTGAGACCAGTGCGGTAGGCGATGCCACATGACGTCGGCTCCGGTTGAAGTCGAAGGGCCCCTCGGGCGCTCAGGAGATCGGGGGATTGACCGACCCGGTCGCCCCCGCGAGGTGGATTCCGTTGAACAGGAACTTGAAGGTCCCGTGGGGCTGGCCGCGGTGGGTGATCTCGGGTCCGAACAGGAGGAGATTCCCCCGGCCCACCCTGGCCTCGGCGATGGCGACGCCGTCCTTCAGCCGGTGCTGTCCCCAGGCCCAACCGCTTCGCAGCGGCCGGCTGTCGGCGAACCACGCCACGGGTGCCACGCCGGCACCCGGTGCCCCTGGCTGGAGCCGCATCACCGGGGAGTTGGTGAAGAACACGTCCAACGTGTCGGGCAGGCCAAACGCCAGGGGGCGGGTGTTGTCCACGCGCACCCGAAGGACGGAGCCGGGAACGTAGTAGTCGGCCTCCCCCAGAGGCCGCCCTTCCCCGTCCACCAGGTGGTCGGCGAGGGGCACCCCCGCATGACGGGCCATGGAGGTCGAGGTTCCGATGGCGATGAGGGTGCCCCCCTCCTCCATGAAGCGCAGCAGGTGGGGCACGGTCTCGGCCACGGTCACCTCTCCGAGCCACGCCCGGAACTCTGGCGGGATGGCCTCCTCGTCGGGGCCCTCGCCGAAGATTGCGAAGCCGTCGCGACCCCCGGAATCACTTTCCGGGATGGCTCCGGTGACGAAAATTAGAACATCATACTGTTTCTTGAGATCGCCCTTGTCGAGATCCTGGGGAAAGACGAGCTCGTAAGGAAACTCGAAGGTTTCGAAGATCCACCGAGTCCAGCCCGACGGCATGGATCCACCGTACTGGTCCCAGAGTCCGACACGGACCGGGCTGAGGGCCAGGGCCTCTCCGGGGCCCCGGGCCGTGCCCTGCACATCGATCCCCATCTCCGCCGCCCACCGGGAGAGCTTCTCCACAACACCCTCCCCCGCGGGCACGTAGACCGTACCCGGGGGAAAGTACCTGTCCCTAACCATCGTTTCATCTCTTAGCCAGAATACGCTGTGCCCCTCCCGGAGGAGCCGGTTGGTCACGACGGCGACGTCGTTGACGGCGTGGCTGAGGAGGAACCCCTCGGCTCCCTGTGCGTCGGTCACCTGGCCGGCCGGGGGGGTGGCGAGGCCGTCCACCACCTCGAAGGGCCCGTCGAAGCCTTCGAGGATCCGGCGGAAGGTCACCCCCATCTGGTAAGCCAGCGTGTAGCCGGCATTGTCGTAGGGAGGGACCGGCGGACCGCCGTCGTACCTGAAGTCGTCGGGGTGGTCCTGGGGCTCGAACATGTCGAGGATGTGGGGCCGATAGGCCTGGTCGGACTTGACGATCCAAGATCCGGCGGGGTAGCGCACACCCGACACCTCGAAGTCCCTCATGGCCCGATGCACGCGGACGCCGTTCTTGATGAGGGTGTTCACGAACCTCGTGGCCGTGGGGAAGTCCGGCTGGTCCGACGGCACGATGTAGCCCCGGGGATCCCGATCCGCGGGCCTCCGTAGCTCGGCGAGATATTCCGGCGGTGAGCCGAGGGAGAAGTACCCGGCCAGGGCACCGGTCTGGGGGCCCACGAAGCGCTCCTCGGCGCCGTCGGCCTCCAGCACCTCCGCCAGTGCCGCCATGCGGCGCGGCGTGACGCGCCAGCTGTCCGTGCGGCCGCGCTCGATCTGGCTTCGGCCGGCCTTCCAGATGTTCAACAGGAGCTGTTCCCGATGGCGGGAAGCGAAGTCGAGGACCGCCCGGTTGGCCGTCACCTCGTAGTCGACGGACTGCCGGAAGTGCCAGGTCTGCGGCTCGATGGGAAGGAGGTAGTCGCCGTCGGGCATGATCCGGCTGGGGACGAAGGGAATCTCGATGGGTGTCGGGTTCCCCTGCGTCTCCGTCAGCAGCCCGATGATGTTGTGGAAGTAGGCCGTCGTGCGCAGGCCGCCGTTCCACCACGTGGAGAAGGGCCCTCCCTCCCTCATGGTGACCCCCGGCTTGCCCTCGAAGATGAAGCGGGCCTGCATCGCCATACCCACCTGCTCGATGCCGGCGAGGACGAGGGGGTCGATGTTGTGGTTCGCCGGATAGCGGAACGGAGGCGCCCACATGATGGCGCCGGCGGGCCCCACCTGGTGGTGGTTGTACATGATCTGCGGCATCCACTCGATGTAGAGGATCCGCGCCATGTTCTCCGTCTCGGGCTGGGAGACCAGATAGGAATCCCGGTTGTTGTCGTGACCCACGTACTTGTGATAGAGGCGGGGGATGCCTCCGGTCGTTCGCTTCAGCGGATCGGGCTCCCGCATGTACCAGTCCGCCACCAGCTCGTGTCCGTCCGGATTGGCGTGGACGAAAAGGACCACGACATCGTCCAGGAAGCGAAGAGTCTCCGGATCGCTGCGGTCCACCAACTGATAGACGGTCTCGAGGAGCTGCTGGGCCCCCAGCACCTCGGAGGCATGTAGCCCGCCGTCGATCCACACCACCGCCCTTCCCTCCTGCGCCAGTGTCCGGGCTTCTTCTTCGTCCAGGTCCTCCGCCAGCGCCATTCGTCGCGAGATCTCCCGATAGCGGGCCAGATCCGCGTGATTCTCCGGCGACGTGACGATGGCCATGAGCTGGGGCCGACCCTCGGCCGTTCGCCCGATCTCCTGAAGAGCCATGCGTGGCGACTCCCGGGCCAGAAGCCGCCAATAGGCCTCGAAGCTCGTGTAGTCGGGGAGCTGGTAGTCCGCCCCGATCTCGTGGCCGAAGAACTCTCCGGGTGACGTGACCTGCTGCGCCTCGGTGGTGAGCGTGCCGGCAGCGAGAATGAGAGAGACGAAACCGATCGTACGGGCTGGAAGGGTGGTCATGGGGGCTCTCGGAGGGTGGGCGCGCACGGAACAGGATGACGGTGCGTCGGCCGTCCATGGTACGCAACCACGGGGGCGCGGAGTGAGGCTCCAGCCGGCCGGTCAGGCGCGGCATGAATCCACGGAGGGATTGCCTCGTATAGTAGAGGTGCAAGATGTCCCGGGTGGGGAGGGTCTTGATGACTAGATGGTGCGGTATCACTGCGGTTGCGTTGGCGGCTGTGACGGGCAGCTCGACCGGAGCCCAGGAGCTGCCCGACGCACTGCCGCTGTTCGCATCGGACGAGGTACTGGAGCTCACCCTTCGGGCCGACTACTCCCTCCTGAAGGACGACCGGGGGCAGGAGAGCCCGGAGCGCCCGGCGAGCGTCGTCCTGGCATCTCCGGAAGGGACTGCCCTCACCCTCGAAGCGCAGATCCGGACCCGGGGGAAATTCCGGCTGGACAGGGCCAACTGCTCCTTCCCGCCCCTCCGCCTCAACCTGAAGAAGAAGCAGGTGGAGGGCACGGTCTTCGAGGGGCAGGACAAGCTCAAGATCGTGGGCACCTGTCGCCCGAACCGTGACTCGTACGAGCAGCTGGTTCTGAACGAGTACCTGACCTACCGCGCCTTCAGGATGGTGACGCCGGCCTCGTTCCAGGTGCGGTTGGCACGCATCACCTACGTGGACGAGTCCGGAGAGGACGAGCCCTTCACCAGCTTCGCCTTCTTCATCGAGGACGATGACGCACTGGCCGCCCGCCTCGGCGCCAGGGTGTTCGAGCTGCCCGAGGGCACCAACCTCCCTCCCTCCGCCCTGGACGTCCCGTCGGCTGCCACGGTGGCAGTCTTCCAGTACATGATCGGGAATACCGATTGGTCCGACGTGGCGGGCCACAACGTTGAGATCCTCGACCTGGGGGGCATCGCGCTGCCGGTGCCCTACGACTTCGACTTCTCGGGGATCGTCGATGCCCCCTACTCGACGCCGGATCCCTCCCTCAACCTCCGCGACGTGAGCGAGCGACTCTACCGGGGCTGGTGCTGGGACACCGCCCAGATGACGTCCATCGTAGACCGCTTCCGTGACGACCGGGACGGCATCCTGGCCCTCTACCGCGAGTTCCCCCATCTGGACGACGGAGAGCGGCGAAGGTCCCTGGACTACCTCGGAGCCTTCTTCGACGGGATCGAGACGGACGAGAAGGCGGGGCGGCGGATGTTCCGCGACTGCCGGGCCATGCCGGGCGCTTGATCCGTCACCGCCCGGGGGTCGGGCCGGGAGGCAGGTGCTCCTCCAGGTAGTCCGTCAGGAGCGTGTACAGGTGGAGCGTCGTTCCCGGGCCCTCGAAGATGCCGTGGGATCGATTGGGATACGCCATCATGGTGAATCTCTTCCCCCGCTCGATCATGGCGTTGATGAGCCGCTCCGAGCCCTGGTAGTGGACGTTGTCGTCGCCCGTGCCGTGGACGAGGAGCAGGTTGCCGGCGAGGCCGTCGACGTGGTGGATGGGTGACCCGCGACGGTAGCCATCGGCGTGGTCCTCCAGGGTCCCGGAGTAGCGCTCTTGGTAGATGGCGTCGTAGAGGAGCTGGTCGGGTACGGGGGCCACGGACATGCCCGTCCGGTACAGGTCGGGATAGCGGAACATCATGTTGAGGGTCATGGACCCGCCACCGCTCCAGCCCCAGATGCCGATACGGTTCTCGTCCACGAAGTCCCAGCTCCGGATGACCCGGTTGGTACCAGCCTGGTCGGCCGAGGCGAGGGTCCCGATGTCGCCATGGACGGCCTTCCGCCATTCCCGACCCCGAGGCGCCGGGGTGCCGCGACCGTCGACGCTGGCCACGAGGTATCCCCGCTGGGTCAGGTAGGCATGCCACAGGAAGCGGCTCCCTCCCCAGCGGTCCAGCACCGTCTGGCCCGCGGGCTCGCCATACACATAGAAGAGCAGGGGGTATTCCCGGTCCGGATCGAAGTCCGCAGGCTTCATCAGCCATCCGTCCAGCACGACGTCACCGATGTCCACCTGGAAGAACTCGGATGGTCCCCGCTCCAGGGCCGCCACGGCGTTCGCGAGCGGTCGGTTCTCCACCATTACCCTGACCGTGCGGTGGTCGGGCAGCGAGACGAGGCGGACCGTGGGCGGCGTAGCGAAGGCCGAGTGGGTGTGGAAGCCCCAGGCACCGTCCCGGGAGAGCTGGTAGCTGTTGGTCCCCGCGTGGGACTCGGGGGTGAGACGCCGGGGCTGGCCGCTGCCATCCAGGCGGGAGCGGTACAGGTACCGCTGGGTGGCATCGTCCGGCGAGGCGATGAAGTAGAGCCATCCGCCCTCGTCGTCGATGAGCTCGACGTTGATGACGTCCATGGGCCACGGGGTGACGAGCCGCTCATGGGAACCGTCCCTGGAGACCACGTACACGTGGCGCCATCCGTCCTTTTCGCTGACCCACGTGAAGCGCGCGCCTCCGTCCATCCACAGCATGTCGTCCACCACGTCCACCCACGCCTCGTCGCGGTCGGCATGGATGGTCCGAGCCTCACCGGTGGGGGCGTCCACCAGAATCACCTGATTGGTGTTCTGCGCCCGGTTCAGGTACTGGACGACGTACTGCTCGGACCCGGCAGCCCACTCCATTCGGGCGATGTAATTGTCGCGCGGGTCCCCCTCCAGCTTCGCCCACACGGTCGGGCCGCCGTCCGCCGGAACCACCCCCACGCGGGCGGCGGACAGGGTCTCACCGACCTTGGGATAGGGGATGCTGGTGAGGGCGGGG
This sequence comes from Gemmatimonadota bacterium, assembly GCA_039589955.1. GTDB lineage: Bacteria > Gemmatimonadota > Gemmatimonadetes > Longimicrobiales > Gaopeijiaceae > SZUA-318. The sequence continues at coordinate 5,893 of JBDHGI010000501.1, forward strand.
TACAGGGAATCGGTGTAGTTGACCAGCAGGAACTCCTTCACGCCGCTGGCGTCGAGCTGCCAGTACGCGATGTGCTCCCCGTCGGGGCTCCAGCGGAATCCGTCTCGTATTCCGAACTCCTCCTCGTACGCCCAGTCGAAGTTGCCGTGGATCAGGGTAGGGCTCCCTCCCTCGGTGAGCCGGGTGACGTGTCCGTCGCTCAGGCGCTCGACGTAGATGTCGTTCCCCCGGACGTACGCGATCCTGTCCCCACGGGGGGCGAACTTCGCGAACATCAGGGTGGATTCCTCGGCGCCGCCTCCGAGCTGCTGGAGTCGTCCGCTCCGGAGGTCCAGCACCCAGTAGTCCCCGCGGGAGTTGACCCGCCAGACCCGCCGGGAGTTGGTGTAGATGAGGAGCTTGGATCCGTCCTCGGACCACTCGTAGTCCTCCACGATGAGCGGTCGGGTCGCTCCTTGTGGAATGAGGCGCCGGGCGGGCACGAGGATCCGCCGGGCCCCGGTCTCCGGCTCGTAGCGCACGATGTCCAGACCTCGCACCGACCCCGAGGGCTCCACGGTGGTGTACCCCGATCCGTCCGCGAGCCACCGGGCCGGCCCGAACCCCTCCGGCGCGAAGTCCCCGGATGCGAAGATGCGCTCGAGCGTCAGGTCCCCGGGCCCCGCCTGGGCGGAGAGGTCGGCAACCTGCAGGAGCAGGAAGGCCAGCAGGGCGGACGGAACCGGGCGACGGAGGCGAGGGATCATGGTGACAGAAAGGTCCGGGGTCAGTGCCAACTGCAGCCCAGATCCGGTATCGACGCCCTGGAGCCGGGGACGGAGTCCAGCCGCCAGCCCTCGCCGCCGAGCCAGTCCATGCCGGTCTCCCCGATGGGGCTTCCCGGTGGCATCGAGGGGCTGTCCGGGGCGGTGACAGGCGCGTGGGGTCGCTCCATGAAACGCCCGATGTCCGAGCGGAGGAGCCGGTAGTGGGCCTTGTCCCCGGCGGCGGCCGTGTCCGACGCCTCGGCGAGCCACACGGCCATCTCCTCGAGGGCGTATTGGGCCTCGGCCCTCACCTGGGCCATGGGGGCGGATGCGGCCAGGGCCATGAGCCGATCGATGAACACGCGCTCCACCGCCCGGCTCACCTCGGCCTGATAGGAATCCCTTACGTCGAGGCCGAAAGTGGCCTGCGTGACATGATGGATCACTTCGGTGAACCCCGGCAACGACGGGTCCAGCGCCTTCTGTTGGATCATGCGGGCTGCTCGTTCCGGCTGGAGCAGGAACCGCAGCGTGGCGGCGGCAGCCGCCGTCGCAGGCGCGACGGCATCGAAGACCAGGCCAGTGTGTCGGCGGAACAACTCCTGATGGGGGCCGAACCGGAAGGGCCGAGGGGGTAGATTGTCGAGAATCGACCGCGGGATGGTGAGCTCCGCGGGATGCAGCGTACGCGCCAGCGCATCCAGGGCCGCCATCTGCTCGGTGGCCGGGACCGGCCTCAGGGGATCCTGGCCGTCGCCACGAAGGGCATACGTGTAGTACTGGCCCGCCACGACCTTGGTGGTGGCTTCCGCCTGATACCGATGGAAGAGGAACAGGGGCACCAGGGCCTCCTCCATCGTGGCCATGGGATCACCCGTTCGGATGGCGGTCTCGCCGAAGTTGTCCAAGGCCACGCGGCGCACGTCCATCATGCGCTGGAGCTCACCCGCCGCGGTCGCTCCGTTGTCCCACAAGTGCACGTTGGGGTGAGCGCTGCCCGCGGGCCGTCCGTCCTGGTCGCTGAGGAAGGTGATCCCGTCCCGCATGCCCGCCTGGAGGATCTCCGCGAGCGCGGCGTCCTCGTCGGTTCCCGGAGGGAAGTCGGTGTATCCGTACTGGATGGCCACCTTGTCCCAGGCACCTATCTCGTCGGCGTACGAACGGGAGCCCAGAGCCACCCGCCCGTTCTCGAGCTCGATGACCGGGTGGGGGTAGTCCATGACGGACTGTGTGCCGTCACCCGTCTGGGCGCTGGCGATGTAGTTGTGGCTCAGGCCAAGGGTGTGTCCGATCTCGTGCGCCGAGAGCTGACGGATGCGCTGCAGCGCCATGGCCCGGGCGTCGGCCGCGTCCTCGTCGCCGTCCTGATAGGGGGACGTGAGTGCCTCACCGATCAGGTAGTCCTGCCGCACCCGAAGGGAGCCCAGCGTCACGTGCCCCTTGAGGATCTCACCCGTGCGCGGGTCGGAGATGGAGTTTCCGTAGCTCCATCCCCGCGTGGAGCGGTGGACCCACTGGACCACGTTGTAGCGTGCGTCCATTGGGTCGGCGTCCTCGGGGAGGATCTCCATCCGGAAGCCGTCGACGAAGCCGGCGGCCGCGAAGGCCTGATTCCACCACCGCCCCCCGTCGAGGAGTGCGCTCCGCACCGGCTCCGGAGTCCCCGGGTCCAGGTAGTAGACGATGGGCTCTACCGGCTCGCTGCGGGGCGCCTCGGGGTTTCGCTTCTCGATGCGGTGCCGCGCGATGTAGCGGACCTCCAGGTCCTCGTCGATGGGCTTGGCGAAGTCCATGAAGGTAACGCCGTTGAAGCCCGCCCTGGGATCGGCCCTCCTCGGCTGGAAGGACCCGTCCAGTGGCGGGAGCTGGACGAAGGAATGATGCTGCCGGACCGTCAGGGTCCCGGCCGTGGCCGCCACGCTGCGGACGAGGCCTCCGGGCTGGTCCGACGTAAACGTGAGCGTGACCTCGACCTCGGTGTTCTCGGGAAAGGCGCGGGTCCGGGGCAGGTGGAGGGCGCTCCGCGATGCGTCCAACCTCCACTGGCCTTGATTGCCCCGGCGAAGCTGATTGGCCAGGCCGTGCCAGTCGTGCAGGAAGAAGTCGGTGGCGTCCACGAGTACGCGGTCACCCGTCTCGCCCGCGACGGTGAAGCCCCACAGCACCGAGGTGGGGAAGCCGTCGTCCACTGACTTCCGCTCCAGGGGATCGTCGGAGCGGGCCCGGAATCCGTAGTTCGGTTGCTCCATGAGCACCTTGGGTCCCACCCGCTTGAAAACCACGACGGCACGGGCGCCCAGATCCCCACGATTCAGGCCGAGGTCGTTCTGGCCCATCCCCGCAGGGAGCGAGGTATAGTGCAGGATCTCCTCACCCCAACGACCGACCTCCAGCCACGTCTTCCCATCGTCTTCGTCGAAATAGACCGGCATGAAGCCGTCGATCTTCTGCATGCCCGCGGTCTTCGATTCGATGGACGGGAGCCCTTCCGCCGTGTCCCGCTGCTGGGCGGAGGCGTCGGCGGGGGCCGGCCAGGACGAGACGAGGAAGAGCGCGCCCGGAAGCAGTCGCTGCGCCAAACGGTACACCATCACCATCCTCCTTGGCGGTAAAACCTGGTGTGGGATCTCGGGGGCCAGGAATGTGGTTCCGTTGGAGGCCGGACGCCAGCGAACCGAGGGGTGGTGAGCCGGGCGGACCCGGAGCTCAGTCGTTGGGCCCGCGCTGGGTGGCGTCGGCGTAGACGAGGTTCAGGATGTTCTCGAATTCCTCGGCCGGGAGGGCCCCCTGGATGGGCTGATACCCGATGATGAAGAAGGTGGGCGTGCCACGGACGCCGAGTTGACGCGCGAGGGCGTTGGACGCCTCGATCCGCGGACCACGGCGGTTCTCTCCGAGGCAGGAGTCGAAACGGGCCATGTCGGCCCCGGCCGCTTCGACCCAGCCCCGGAGAAGAGGATCGGGCTGGGCGCTCGCCTTCCATTCCCCCTGGTCCGTCCAGAGGCGATCGCTCACGCCGTGGAAGAGCTCGGAGCCCTGCTCGAGGGAACATTCGGCTGCCCGCAAGGCGGACGACGAGTTCTTGAACATCCCGACCACGAACGGGAGGAACTTCCACTCCACTTTTCCGGTCTCCACGAACTTCTCCCGAATCGTGGGCCATGTCTCCTGGTGGAACTTCCGGCACCAGCTGCACCCGTAGTCCGACATCTCCAGCACCCGCACCGGCGCCGTCCGCTCGCCGTGATTGTAGCCGAGGAGGGCCACCTCGATGGTAGGCGCACGGGGCGAGGTCTGGCCGCGGTCGGCACTGCCTTCGCCCACCGAAGCGAGGAGGTCCAGGCTGGTAGCGTCGGTGCGGCCCTCCTCCGAGCCCCCGCCGCAGCCCGCCAGGACCACCGCGCCGAGAAGGACAACGTTGACGATCGACCTCATGGCATCTCCAGATTCACGAGTTGGCCGAGTCCCGCGAGAAACGCCGTGAGGCGCGCGAAGCTCCCGGTGAGCATGGTCGCGCCGACGAGCACGAGCACGATCCCGGCGGCCCGGCTCAGCGGGACGAGCCACTCCCTGACCTTCTCCATCCCGGCCAGGAACCCGTTGAAGGCCACCGAAGCCAGGACGAACGGGACTCCGAGGCCCGCGGCATAAGCCGTCAGGAGGAGCGTTCCCTCGAGGCGCGTCGCCTCCAGGCCTGCGTACAGGAGGATCGATGCCAGGATGGGCCCGATGCAGGGAGTCCAACCCGCGCCGAACGCCACGCCCACCACGAAGGAACCCGCCGGACCCGTCGGTCGGGACGAGAAATGTACACGAATATCCCGGCCGAGTGCCCCGAGCGGGAGCAGCCCCGCCAGGTACAGACCCAGAAGGACCAGGACGAGTCCGCCGAGGCGGCTGAGCCACGGGAGGGATTGGGACACGGTCTGACCCAGGGCCGTGGCCGTCCACCCCATGGTCATGAAGATCGCCCCGAAGCCCAGCACGAAGAGAACGGAGTGGACCACAGCCGCGCGGCGCGCGTCGGACGTCGAGCCGTCCCGGAGCTCCTCGAGGGTGAGCCCCGACACGAACGCGAGGTAGCTGGGGACCACCGGCAAGACGCAGGGGGAGAGAAAGGAGACCACACCGGCGGCGAACGCCAGTGGAAAGGACACTCCGACTTCCATCAGGCTGCGGCGCTCACAGGGTGAAGTCCGTCAGCAGCCTCTTTTCCTCGTCGCCAAGCTTCGCCCTGATCTCGATGTGAGGCTCCAGCCCGCTCCCCTTGAGCTTCTCCCGCAGGAGCTGATCCAGCTGGAAGAGGCCCGCGGAGTTCGTCATGTCCACGGTCACACAGATGGCCCGGTCCTCACCCCGGCCCAGGCGAACCCCCTCGATGGCTTGAGCCGAGACCGAATGGATCGACAGGGAGCCTGACTCGAAGGGGATGCGGGACCGACCCTTGGCCATGTCCAGGGCGTCGGCGATCCGGACCACACCCGCCTCCGGTGTGAGGGGATGGCCTCCGGCGCGGTGAGAGATGATGGCGTGGAGGATCTCGGTCCGGATCACCGTCGCCTGACGGGGCTCGTAGATCGCCGGCAGGATCTCCCGCAGCTTGCTCTGGGCCACGAACAGGGAGAACGCTTCGTGGTCCGCGCGGTGGATGGACATCCCCAGGTCGTGGAGCATCGCCGCCAGGGCCACCACCACCTCGGCATCGTCGGTGGTCATCTCGTAGTGGGTCACCACGGCGGGCTGGATGCCGGCGTCCACGAGGAGACGGAGCATCCTCACGGCCAGGTTCATGACGATCTTCACGTGAACCGGACCGTGGTCGGTCATGCCCAGGCGCTCCATGGCGTTCACGTTGGCGGCGATCCAGAGGCCATAGAGGTCGTCGTCGGCGTTCACGAGGTCGATGACCTGACGGAGCTTCCGATTCCGGCGATCCGGAACCGTCATCATCAGCCGTCGCCCGAACCGATCTTCGATGCTGCGCGCCGACTCGTCGGGCTCGATGGGCACGTCGCCGCTGTTGGTCTCTACGCTCAAGGGCTCCTCACAAGGCTTCCTCCCAGTCCGCTACCTTCTCTGCTCCATCCAGGACGACGACGGTCCCCACGATCCGGTCGTGGATCGCCTGTCGATTGGCATCCCAGTACACCTGTGCGAAGCCCAGCAGGCCCGTGGCGAAGCCCGCCGCGTACCCTCCCGCACGCTCGAACGCGATCCACCAGTTGATGGGCTCGCCGTCGAGGCGCACGACCCGGATCCTCATGATGCGCTTGCCCACCGTCTGGCCCTGAAACCAGGACAGGAAGATGGTGAGGTAGAGCGACGCCCACCCGAAGCCGAACCCCAGCTCGTCGATGAAGTGCCGGACCGACCCGAACACTCCGCCCGACGTGGCCTCGTCGAGCTCCCGTCGAGCCGACCCGAGCTGTTCCCGCGTTCGCTCGACCTCGTCGCGTGAATCGGCCAAACGCGCCTCGAGGGAGCGGAGCGAGTCGCCGGCGATCTCCCCCATCAGACGCATGCGCAACGCCGCCCGGCGCGCATCGTCGCCCTCCTCCTCCGAGGCCAGCACCGAACCGTACTCCTCCAGGGCCTGGTCGAGGGGCATCCCGGAGAGGTCCTCCGGGATGCCTTCCGGTAGGGGCGTGCCCGAGGCGTCGTCCAGCGTGAGCTCGTCCAGGACGGACTCGATCATGTCGGGCGCATCGGCGCTCCACGTCCGATCCGTCGGCACCGACTCGCTCAGGGCGGTCCGGATCTGGGCGCGGGTCAGACCCACGTCACGGCCGGCCTCGACGAGCACCTGCATGGCGGCACGGGCGGCGTCGGCGTCCTGCGCACGCTCCAGCGCGAGCCCTCCGCCGGCGAGGCCGAGAAGACTGCCGAGGCCTGCCTCTCCCGCGACCATCCCGCCTTCTGGGCCCTCGACCAGCGGGACGAAGTCTCCTCCCTCATCGTTCCTACCGAAGTCGATCCCGAAGGCGCTCCACAGGATCGCGGTGACGGCAGCCACGAAGATCCCCAAGCAGCCGACGCTGAACCGCATGGCTCTCCCGAAGACGCTGCCCTTCACGGGCGTGCGCTTGAAGCCGGCCCGGATGAAGACCACCGCTGCCACGACGCCCAGAACCAGAGCGAACGACTTGGTCACGGCGGTGACGAGGCCGATGACCATGAGGTCGATCAGGAGCGCGAAGAAGCGTCGGGAGGGGCTCGCCAGAGGGAGGCCCAGAAGCCCGTCGGACACCTCGAAGGCATCCGGGGTGACGATGCTGCGCGGGTCGCGGATCTGGGGGCGGGTGGGCACGGATGCGAGCGACGCGGGGTGTGCTGGGGGCGGGCCCTACCGGCGACGCTTCCACATCACGAAGCCGAGCCCGGCGGCAGCACCCAGGAGCGCGCCCCCCACCGCCGTCCTCGTCCACGTTCCCTCACAGGCAGCCCGCAGCCGGTCTACCGCCGTCCACGGGGAGCGCACCTCCGTCACGTCGGGGAGGTCGTCCTCGTACGGGTCCGCCTCCTCCTCCGCGCCCTCCCATCCGCACGACGGACAGTCCACGAGCCCGCGGTCCAGAGCCGTGCGGTTGGAGTGCACCAGCTCCGCGGCGCAGGCCGGGCAGGCCAGCGCGGCGGGACGGGGTTGGATGAGCCCGTAGAGCACGCCCTTCGAGAGGTTCAGCTCCTCGGCGATCTGGTTCACCGACCGATCCGAGCTCCAGTAAAGCTCGTTCGCTCTGAGGTCGGTCTCCTGATCCGTCGTGGCCCCCACCATGGGTCTCCTCCATTCCCTTGACCCTCGTCAGACCCTTGATGAAGATAGCTGAGTGACACCCGCGCCGCACGGCGAGGCATGCCGACGGGCGGGGCTTTTTGTTCCGGCTCGCAGCGGCGGGCCCACCCCTCCGGCTCCGAAGCGCAGTGAAGATCCCCGTTTCCCACGGATGGCTCGAGGCAGCGCTTCGGGAGCCGGACCAGGCACCCAGGGGCGCCGCGGTGGTGTGTCACCCGCACCCCGTCTATGGCGGGACCATGCACACGAAGGCCGTCTACCGGGCGGCCCAGGGACTCACCGAGGCAGGCTTGGTGACCTTGCGCTTCAACTTCCGTGGAGTGGGATTGAGCACGGGAAGCCACGACGAGGGCGTCGGGGAACAGGACGATCTTCGTGACGCCCTGGACTGGCTCGAGTCCCGCCATCCGACGCTGCCGCTGGTGGCGGGAGGGTTCTCCTTCGGCTCCATGGTGGCCCTCTCCGTGGGCGTCGACGACCCGCGGGTAGTGGCGCTGCTGGGGCTGGGCCTCCCCGTGGAGAGGTACGAGTACGACTTCTCCTACCTGGGCGACACGGACAAGCCGGTGCTGGTGGTCCAGGGGGAGGAGGACGAGTTCGGATCAGGCGTCGCGGTGGCCGAGCTGGTGGCACCGCTCGGTCCCCACGTCACCTTCGTGCGCATTCCTGGCTCCGACCACTACTTCAACGGGCGCCTGGATGAGCTGCGTGGTACCATTCGGGGATACTATGACGCTGGACCGGGGTCGCGTCTTCTGGCCGGCCTCTGAGTGCGCCCAGGAAGGAGACTGGACATGCGGAGTCGTGATCGAGTGCTTCAGAGTCTGGAGACCGTGTATCGCGAGGCCTTCGAAGGTGCCAAGGAGCGCGACGACCGGGCGGAGATGGCGAGGCTCGAGCTCGGCTACCAAAGGGACCAGCTCCACCTCGAAGTGCTCCTCGACCTGCGGGACCTGCTGACGACGCCTGAGGAGGAGGACAAGACGTCGTTGCTCGAGAAGGCCCAGAAGCTCAGGAGCCTAACCAAGCTCAGGCTGCCATGAAGATCTACACACGCACCGGGGACGCCGGCGAAACCTCGCTGCTCGGCGGCTCGAGGGTATCCAAGGACCATCGCCGTGTCGTGGCGTACGGTACGGTGGACGAGCTGAACGCGTCCGTCGGCTGGGCCCGGATCCACGTGCGGGACCAGGAGGTCCTCGACCGCCTGGAGGTGGTGCAGCACGACCTCTTCTCCCTGGGCTCGCTCCTGGCCACCGGGGTCGCCCGGGAGGGTCGCCCCGAGCCCAAGGGCCTCCCGAAGGCACCCTCCTCCAGGATCCGCGAGATGGAGGCCTGGATCGATGCTGCCGACGAGGAGCTTGCCCCGCTCAGGGCGTTCGTCCTGCCGGGGGGATCTCCGGGAGCGGCGGCCCTACACGTGGCCCGGACCGTGTGCAGGAGGGCGGAGCGCGCCGTCGTTCACCTGGCGACCCGGGAACCAGTGGAGGAGGGCATCGTCGTGTACCTCAACCGACTGTCGGACCTTCTGTTCACCTTCGCGCGCCTGGAAAACCTCCGGGCGGGCGCCACGGACGTGGAGTGGCGCAAGGAAGACTGACGTGGGAGGCGAGGATCGGGGGGCCGCCATGGCGGCGAGCGTGGTGCGATCCGCCCGTTCCGCCGGCGTGGACGACGAGGGGCTCGAGCTGCTGAGTCGTGCCCACCTCCTCGCCATGGAGCCTCGGATGCGGCTGCTGCGTGACGACCACCACCCACAGTTCCTCCATCCTGGACGAACCGTTCTGATCCTGCTCCGGGACGGGGGTGTGACCGACGGAGGAGTCCTGAGCGCCGCGGCGGTGACCGAGTCGGAGGACGTGTCGCTGCGCGTCGATCCGGAGCGCGTCGCAGACGTGCTTGGTGATGGTGTCCGGAGCATTGCGGATCGGGCTCCCCGTTCGGACTCGGAGGTCCTCGCGGAGGAGCTGATCAGCGCACCGACCGATGTTCGTCTCGTGGCTCTGGCGGAGCGTCTGGACCACCTGCGTCATGCGCACCTGAGGACCCGCGACGAGAGCTGGCGACGCCGCGTCCACAGCCAGGCCGAGTCCGTGTACCTCCCTGTTGCCGAGCGGACCGATCCTCTTCTGGCCAGGCGCTATCGGCACTGGTGCAGGACCTTTCCCCGACGATGAGGGCCGTAGGCTCAGTCAGCGGTTCC
>JBDHGI010000502.1:0-20719 GCA_039589955.1 Gemmatimonadota bacterium
AAAAAACACCAGGGTTCCCGCGAGGATGGCGATCCAGGGCCCGTAGCTCGGGAAGGTGCGACCCGTCTCGGGGTCGGTGAACGTGATCCCCAGGCTCTGCACCACGAAGTACATGACCAGCAGGAAGAGCCCCGCGGCGATGAACGTGACGTTCCGCAGGGCCGCGGCCGGATTCGTCCGCTCCAGCGCCTTCATCATGCCGATGCCCACCAGCGAGGCGACCAGGCCTATCATCACCGTCAGGATCGGAAGAGCAACGGCGGCGGCACGGTGCGAGGCCATGGCGGTCGCCGTCGCCCCGATGGCGATGGTGGCCACGATGGAGCCCACGTAGGACTCGAAGATGTCGGCCCCCATCCCCGCGACGTCGCCCACGTTGTCGCCCACGTTGTCGGCGATGGTCGCCGGGTTCCTGGGGTCGTCCTCTGGGATCCCCGCCTCCACCTTGCCCACCAGATCCGCGCCGACGTCCGCCGCCTTCGTGTAGATGCCGCCTCCGACGCGGGCGAAGAGGGCGATGGAGCTCGCGCCCATGGCGAAGCCCGAGACGATCTCCGCGAAGAGCGGGAACTCGCCGGTCCCCGGCACGGCGTCTGCCGCGAAGGTGATGTACAGCACACCGAGACCCAGCAGCCCCAGGGCCGCGACGGCCAGGCCCATGACGGCGCCGCCGAAGAAGGCGACGCGCAGCGCCTTGCCCGCCCCCTCGTCCTTCGCCGCGGCCGATGTCCTCGTGTTGGCGCGAGTCGCGGACTTCATCCCCATGAAGCCCGCCAGCACGGAGCTGATGGCCCCGAACACGTAGGCGAACGCGGGCATCGGACCGATGGCCAGGCTGAGAAGGATGGCGACCACGACGACGAAGATGGCGAGCATCGAGTACTCGCGTCGGAGAAAGGCCATGGCCCCGTCGTGGATCTGCTCTCCCAGGTCGATCATGATCTCGGACCCGGGCGGCTGCTTCTTCACGTAGCCGTAGACGCCGGCCGCGGAGCCCAGGCCCAGGAGGCCCAGCAACCAGGCCCAATCGGTCATTGCGACGAGGTCGGTCATCGGATTGTCTTCCTCGTTTCCCCGTTACGGTTTCACTCGATCAGCGATTGTAGCGATTCATGGCCGACTCCGTACCCTCATCGATCCAGACCTCCACCGCCCGGGTCAGCTCGGGGAGCAGACCCACGATCACGTCCTCGTCCTCGTCAGGCATCGGCGAGAGGACCCAGTCGGCCAGGTCCATCCCCTCGGGCTTCTGTCCCACGCCGATCCTCAGGCGCGGGTACCGGTCGGAGCGCAGGGCCCCGGATACCGATTTCAGCCCGTTGTGCCCCCCGGGACTCCCCTGGGGTCGGAAGCGCACCCTTCCGACGTCGAGGGCGGCATCGTCCACCACCACCAGGAGATCCTCGGAGAGATCGAACTCCTCCAGATCCCACATGAACCGCAGGGCGAGGCCACTGCGGTTCATGTACGTGCCGGGCTTGACCAGCCACACGGGCTCCGTCCCCACCTGCCCCCTGGCGAGAGACGCCCGACCCTCGCGCTCGAAGGCCCCGAAGCCCCAGTCGTAGGCGAGCCGATCCACCGCCCACCAGCCGACGTTGTGCCGGGTCGCCTCGTACTCGGCGCCGGGATTCCCCAGTCCGACGATCACCCTCATGGCGCCAGGGAGGCCGGCTCAGCGCGTTTCTTCGTCGGCGTCCTTGGCCTCCCCGATGATCTCCGGCTCCGGAGCCTCCTCGGGGATGGCTTCCTCGAGGCCCTCTTCCTCCTCCCCTGCCTCCACCAGGACGCGCGGCGCCGCGACGAGGCACAGGGTCCGCTCGACGTCGATGGTGGGCTCGACGCCTTCCCCGAACTCGATATCCGACACGTGGAGCGCGCTGTCGATATCCAGCTCACTGACGTCCACCTCGAAGGACTCGGGGATCTTCGACGGGATGCACCGCACCGGCACCTCGTGGATGATCTGCTCCAGCACCCCCCCGTGCAGCTTCACCCCCACGGGCACACCGGTGAGGTGGACGGGCACCTCCAGGTCCACGGCCACGCCCTTCTGGACGCGCAGGAAGTCCACGTGAAGCAAATCGGCTCGGAAGGGGTGGGTCTGGATCTCCCGCACCAGGGTCGGGTGCTTTCCCCTCACTCCCTTGATGTCCACGTTGACGATGGTGTTCTCCACCGAGATGGACTGGAAGAGATGCTCCGCCTCCTGGGCGTCCAGGGAAACATGGATGGTGTCCATGTCCTTTCCGTAGACCACCCCCGGTATCCGGCCGCTCGCTCGCATCTTCCGCGCGATCCCCTTCCCGGAGCCCTCGCGCTTCTCTGCCTTCAGGATGTGTTCAGCCATTCTCTCTTACCTGTCAGTCATTGGGCCCCGCAGGACCGTTGGAGGCCCCACGGGCCCGTCTCGCTCAGCTCTCGGGCGGGATCTCGAAGAGCTGACTAACTGATTCGTTCGAGTGGATGTGGTCGATGGCCTTGGCCAGGAGATCCGCCACCGACAGGATGGTCAACCCCGGGAACCGCTTTTCCTCGGGCACGTGGATGGTGTTGGTCACCACCATCTCCTCCAACGGTGCCTTGGACAGCCGCTCCACCGCCTTGCCCGAGAGGAGGGGATGGCTCGCGCACGCGTAGACATCCGCGGCTCCACGCTCCTTCAGGGCCACCACGGCGTTGGTGAGCGTTCCGGCCGTGTCCACCATGTCGTCGGCGAGAAGACAGTCCCTGCCGTCCACCTCGCCGACCACGTTCAACACCTCCGCGACATTGGCCTTGGGGCGCCGCTTGTCGATGATGGCGAAGGACGCGCCCAGCCTCCTGGCGAAGCCCCTGGCCATCTTCGCGGATCCGACATCGGGGGCGACCACCACCAGGTCCCGTAGCCGCTTGTCCCGGAAGTATTTCGTCAGTACGGGGGCCGCGTAGAGGTGATCCACCGGGATGTCGAAGAACCCCTGGATCTGATGCTGGTGGAAGTCGATGGACACCACCCTGTCGGCTCCCGCGGCAACCATGAGATTGGCGGAGAGCTTGGCACCGATGGCGACCCGAGGCTGGTCCTTGCGGTCCTGCCGTCCGTACCCGAAGTACGGCACCACCGCCGTGACCCGCGCCGCCGAAGCCCTCTTGGCGGCGTCGATGAGGAGCAGCAGCTCCATCATGTGGTCCGCGGGAGCGGTCGTGGACTGGACGATGAAGACATCCCTGCCCCGGGCGTTTCGGTCGATCCGGACGAAGATCTCCCCATCGGCGAAGTTGCGGACGGTCACGCCGTCGGGCGACTTGCCGATCCGCTCGCCGATCTCTTGGGCGAGGGGGCGGTTCGCGCGTCCGCTGAGGAGAAGAAGGGGTCCCCGTCTGAAGGTGTCGTCCATGGTACCGTGGCCGCTGGTCAGCGGGTCTTCGCGTAGTTACCGAAGTAGCCTGCAAAGCTAGAAAGGACGCGGGAAAGCGTCAACGCACGGTGAACACCGACTCCGCCACGAGACCGGCTCGCCCCGGCAGGTCGGCCTCCAGTCTCACCCGGTACGCCCCGTACTCCAGGTCCGGCAGCTCCAGGTCCGTCCAGCGCAGCTGCGGGCCCGGACGGTCCGGGCCCGGCTCCTCCCAGCTCAGGAACAGGGGACGGTCGCGGCCTACCACCCCCAGGCGCTCGCCGAGGCGACGGAGCACGCCACGATCCGCCCGGTCCACGGCGAGCCGGTACGTGACCGTCTCCGGACGCCACCCGACACCGGCGAGCTCCCAGACCACCCCGAGGCCCTGACCCCGCGAGATCTCGGGCCGGGGGAGCGCCCTGACAGCCGCCGCCTCCAGGGAGCGGGGCTCTCCTGCCCCTCCGCTGACGAGGAGCAGGTTCGACAGGGTCGCCACGTCCGGGGGCACGGTATCCTGGCGAAGGCCGGATCGGTAACGGCCCGCGATGCGGCGCGACGGGCTCCAGGCCTCCACCGAGAGGACGTACTCCCCGGCAGGCGCCGTGAGGAGGCTGGCGCCGGGCTCCGGCCCACTCTCCCGGGCAGACCGCGGCGGGCGGGGCTGCGTCGGGAACGCGAGGAACACCCCCGCCTGGTCCCGGAGCGTGGCGTCGGGGCCCGGCTCCATCCAGGGACGGTCGTGCCCGCGACGCGTGCGCCAGGTGGTGTCCGGCGGCACGAAGTGGGTGGCCACCACCACGAACCGGTCTCCTCGGGGGAAGACCGCCACCTGGCCCTCCATGGGAAGAAGCACCGGCGCGTAGGAGGGGGCGTACAGGCTCCGCGGTCGTGAGCGCCCTGCCACCAGATCCTCCCCACGGGCGCCCGCGGGATCCGACAGCGCCCTGCCCGGAGGCAGGAAGTCCCGTCCCTCGGGATGCTTGTGCCCCACCACTCCCGTCCCCGTCGCCGGGTCTCTGGGCCGGTACCGCTCCCATCCCACCTCCCACCCGTGACGGATGGTGAGCTCCTCCAGATCCCCGGCCCAGCGGATCTGGAAAGGGTTGCGTGCGCGTTCGCGGATCGTGGACACGGTCCACCGGGCGTAGTGCTCCGTGAGCCGATCGTTGCCGGGGACCAGGTACAGAGGATCGGCCAGGAGCCACAAGCGCCGGAGAGCCTCGGCCCCCGCGTCCCCCTCTTGGTCGAGGAGGTCGCGGGCATCTCCGTCCACGGCCCTTCGGGGGACCCGCCATTCGGCGGCCCGTTCGGAATCCATCCCGTCGAGGGCCTCACGGAACCGCTCCTCGGCATCCACGAAGCTCCCCAGGCCGTGGAGAGCGAATCCTTCCAGGACCGCGCACCACCACCTCTCGACCGGGCCGCAGGCCCTGGCCGTGCGGAGCGCCTCGTCCCACCACCCCGCCTCGCCCCGGTACCAGACTCGCTGCCCCAGGATCCAGGCATCCCCCGGCAGCAGCCCCTGGACCGAGTCCAGGTAGGCCAGCAGGTCCTCGCGGAGCTCGATGATCTCCGGTGCCTCGGGCCTGGGCACCCAGGGGCCCTCGTCGTACCAGGTGCAGAACCTGCCCACGATCTCGTCGCAAGAGCCTCCGCGTCCGGCGAACGTAGACGGCAGGTGGGGGATCCGCCGCCTCTCGAAGCGGTACTGCTCCCGCCGGGCCCGTCCGAGGACGTCGGTGGAGTCCTCCGGCTCCATGGCGGGCTCCGCGGGACGGCTCACGACCTGGCTGCCGGCGGGGCCCGGGAGCCCCACGGCGAGCAGGAGGAGCCATGAGGTCCAGCGCGGGGCCCTGGTGCCGCCGGTCCGGTGTGAGGTCATCGAGGAGCCGGGGGAGAGGGAGATTGCCCCGCCTGGACTCGAACCAGGACCAGAAGCTCCAAAGGCTCCTGTGCTGCCATTACACTACGGGGCATCGACGCGACGTGCCGGTTCCATCCTACCCGGCCGCCGGCGGCCGGTTCAAGTCCCCCCCGGGATCGTCTCGAGGGGGGGAAACGACGACAGGGTCCGCGCGACCCGGACTGGCCAGCCCAGTCGCGCCTCCAGCGAGCTCCGGACCACCTCCGCGGCGCCGACGTCGTGGAACAGCCCAAAGCAGGCGGCTCCGCTTCCCGACAGGAGGGCCACGTCGGCGCCGGACTCTCTCAGGGCCTGCAGGCTCGTCGCGACCTCAGGATGGAGGCCGGGGACGACCAGCTCGAAGTCGTTGCACGCTACCGACGCCACCTCCCTCCAACCCCGCCGAGCATCGGGGGCCGGCACGGCCTTCGGTGGCGCCCACCCCGTCTCCAACCGGTGTCGGGCCAGAGCGGCGTAGGCGGTGGCGGTGCTCACGTGGACGGGGGGCAGGACCACGAGGAGGGCGGCGGTGGGAAGAGGGGGAAGAGCCACCAGCGACTCGCCTCGGCCCCGGCCCAGCGCCAGGGGGCTTCCTCCGAGGAAGAAGGGCACGTCCGAGCCGAGCGTCGCTCCGATCGACGAGAGGCGGTCCACGGTCAGAGGAGACCCGAGCAGTCGGTTCATCGCGACGAGGACACCGGCTGCGTCCGATGACCCACCGCCGAGTCCGGCCCCCGGAGGGATGTGCTTCTCGAGGCGGATCTTGGATCCCAGAGGGGTGTTGGTCTCGTCGAGCACCGCCTGGGCCGCGCGGAAGGCGAGATTCTCGGGGTCCGGGCCGAGGTCGGGACCCACCACCTCGAGGGCGATTCCCCCGTCGGTCAGGCGCACATCGATGCGGTCGTACAGATCGATGGCCTGAAAGAGAGTCAGTAGCTCGTGGAAGCCGTCGTCCCTCCGACCCCGCACCCGGAGGAAAAGGTTGACCTTGGCGGGAGCCCGCACGACGAGGGTGCGCAGGTGGGTCACGGCCGGTCTTCGCCACGGGGGTCCATCAGACCCGGGTGCTCTCCCTCGATGACCTCTTCCACCCGCTCCTCGGACGCCCCCACGTCGCCCATCGTGAGCCCCAGCCGCCAGGCGAAGTACAGCCCCAGGGCCGTCACCGGAATCCAGCCCGCGAAATGATAGCCGAAGGCGAAGGCGAGGGAGCGGGCCGCGTCCACACCGTACACGCTCCCCAGGGCGAAATCGGCGGAGGCGTGGAACGTGCCCACGAACGCCGGTGCAGACGGGAGGGCTACACCGAAGGCCACCACGGACGAGGTGAAGTAGGCGGACACCGGCCCGGTGTCGATCCCGAACGCCTTCATGCCGAGGAGGAAGGACAGCCCGTGCCAGAGCCAGAACGCCACGGACCAGGCGAAGCCGGCAGCCAACAACCTAGGAGAGCGGATCAGGGCGATGGAATCCAGGAACGCCTCGGAGGCATCGACGATGGGACGGGCCGCACTTCTCGGCAGCCGCCTCGCGAGACGCTCCGTCACCCGCACGAAAGTCCTGGGCCAGAAGGCCATCACGACCAGCAGCGCGACGATGCCGGCCACCAGCACCACCGCGCCTCTGAGGGCCACGGCGCCCATTCCCTCGGACAGGACACGTACCGACGGGAAGCCCGGAGTCAGGACCGGCAGCACGAGAAAGATGAGCAGGACCATCATGTCCAGGAATCGCTCCACGACCAACGACCCGAAGGCGGCGCTGGCGGAGACCGGCTCGAGACGGCTCAAGGCGTAGGCCCTGGCGAACTCGCCGGCGCGGGCCGGGAGGACGTTGTTGGCCATCAGGCCGATAGAAGTGGCCGCGAAGCGAGAGTGGAGGGCCGTGTCACCGCGCACCGGAGTCAGCAACACCCTCCAGCGTAGGGCCCGAATGATGATGCCGAGGGTCGCCACGGCGGCAGCGGCCGCGAGGAGGAGGAAGTCACCCCCCCGGATCTGCGCCCAGACCTCGGCGAACCGGACCCCTCGCAGGGCCCACCAGAGGAGGAGAACGGTGACGAGAAGCCCGACGGCTGCCTTGCCCGAATGCCTCACTCCGGCCCTCGAGCCCTGCGGAGGAGCGCGGCCATCTCCCTGACTGCTTCCGCCAGGCCCGTGAACACGGCCCGGGACACGATGCTGTGTCCGATGTTCAGCTCCTCGATGGCCTCGATGGCGGCCACGGGCGTCACGTTCTCGTAGGTGAGGCCGTGCCCGGCGTGCACCGCGAGATCCAGCGTGCGCGCCAAGTCGGAGGCCCGCGCGAGCCGGGTCAGCTGAGCCTCACGCTCGGCCCCACGGGCATTGGCGTATTCCCCCGTGTGAAGCTCGACCGCCTCCACGCCGAGGTCCGCCGACGCCCGGACGACGGCCTCGTCCGGGTCGATGAAGAGCGAGGTCCTGATGCCGGCTTCCCGGAGGCGGACGACAGCCTCACCGGTGCGGGCACGGTGCTCGCCGCTGGTCAGGCTCAGGCCACCCTCGGTGGTGATCTCCTCTCGCTTCTCGGGGACCAACGTGGCCTGCATGGGCTTCCAGTCGCATGCCAGCTCCAGGATTTCGGAGCTCGCGGCGAGCTCGAGATTCACTCCGGTCCGAACGGTATCGAGGAGGAGCCTCACGTCGCGGTCCACGATGTGCCGACGATCTTCCCGTAGGTGTACGGTGATTCCGTCGGCTCCGGCCAGCTCGACGAGGACCGCTGCACGGACTGGATCGGGCTCGTCGGTGCGCCTCGCCTGACGCACCGTCGCCACGTGGTCGATGTTCACATACAGACGCATGGTCAATCGCCTTCGGCTTCGAGTCGTTCGAGGATCTCCCGGAGGGCGTCCTCCGGCGCCCTGCCCTCGGCGAGGCGTACGACCTCGCGCCCGAGCACCGAGTAGAGCGTCCGATCGGAGCCCTCCAGGGCCCGGAGATGCAGAGCCACCGTCTCGGCGTCCCCTCTCGCGATGGGACCCGTGACGGAGGCGCCGATCCCGTGCTCCTCGATGTTGTCCAGGGTACCCCGGATCAGGGGGACCAGGGCCGCCAAACCCTCGTCGAAGGGAATGCCTGCCCTCTCGAGGATCCGACAGGCGGCGTCCACGAGCGGCGGCAGGAAGTTGGACGCCATCACGGCCGCCGCGTGGTAGGCGGGACGGCGTGCCGCCGGGACGGGCAGAATCGGTGACCCGAGGGCCGCGGCGATCTTCCGGGCCACCGATATCGCCTCGGGAGCGCCCGTGACGGCCAGATAGGAGCCGGGAATGCGGTCGGCTCCGCTCACCGGATGGGCGATGGCCTGGAGCGGATGGAGGGCCCCGACGCCGTACGCCTGCTGGTTGAGAGGAGCGAGAACGTCGGTCGAGAGGGCACCCGAAAGGTGGAAGGCCACGCAACCGTCGGGAGCCCTGCCGTGGCCCGCCAACGCATGCGCCAGCTCGGGTAGGACATGGTCGGGTACGGCCAGGAACACCGCCGCGGTGTAGGGCTCGGGTGGCACCAGGCCGAACTCGTACCTGGCCAGCCCCTCGATGAACAGCGGGTGGCTCGGCGGCTCCGGCCGCCTCCCACACACCGTGAGAGCGTCCACGGCGCCGTGACGTACCATGGCGTAGCCCAGCGCGAGGCCCACCCGACCCGGGCCGACGACGACGGCATGGGGAATCGCGCTCATGAGGCCTCCTCCACGCGCGTCTCGGCGCGGGCAGCCAGCTTCGCCCGGAGGGCCGGCGGTATCCGCGCCTCCACAAGCACGACGCCGTCGACGTCCCTCCGGCTGAGCACCTCCCCCTCCCGGTAGAGGGACGCCAGCGTCTGTCCATCGCCGACCTGGAGGTGGATCACCACGCGGTCGAGGCGAGCCTGGATGCGCGCCTTGAGCGTCTCCCGGAGCGAGCCCAGGGTCTCGAGATGCAGGGCGGACACGAACACCGACGGGTGCCTGCCCAGGGCCCTCACGCGCTCCCGGAGCGCCTCCTCCTCGGCGTGGGTGAGACGGTCGATCTTGTTGAACACCATGATGCGCTCGGCCGACTCGAGCCCCAGCTCGCCCAACACCTCACGGACCACAGCGCGCTGCTCTTCCCAGTCGGGATGCGAGGCGTCGATGACGTGCAGCAGCACGTCCGCCTCGCGGGCTTCCTCCAAGGTGGACCGGAAGGAGGCCACGAGATGATGCGGCAGCTTTCTGATGAACCCGACCGTGTCCGTGGTAAGCGCCGAGTACCCGCCACCGAGATCCACGGCACGCGTCGCCGAGTCCAACGTGGCGAACAGACGGTCCTCCACGAACAGGTCCGAACCGGAGAGGGCCCTCAAGAGGGAGGACTTCCCTGCGTTGGTGTACCCGACCAGCGCGACTCGGTAGTGCCCTTCCCGGGCCTTCCTCTGGACGGCGCGGGCCGTGGCCACCTCCCTCAGCTTCCGCTTCAGGTCGGAGATCCTCGTGCCGATGAGGCGTCGGTCGGTCTCCAGCTGTGTCTCACCGGGACCACGCAAGCCGATCCCGCCCCGGATACGGGAGAGATGGCTCCACATGCGACGGAGACGGGGCAGCAAGTATTCGAGCTGCGCCAGCTCCACCTGCATCTTCGCCTCCCGCGAGCGCGCCCGGGTGGCGAAGATGTCGAGGATCAGCTCGGAGCGGTCCAAGACCCTCACCTTGAGCAGATCCTCCAGGTTCTTGCCCTGGGCCGGGCTCAACTCCTCGTCGAAGATCACCAGATCGGCCGATCGCGCCTGGACCAGATCCCTGAGCTCCTCGGCCTTGCCTTCCCCGATGTAGAAACGCGGATTCGGGTGGGAGAGCCTCTGGCGGAGGGATCCCACCACCGTCCCACCCGCGGTGTCCGTGAGGCGCTCGAGCTCGGCGAGGTGCTCGTCCGCCAGGTGGGGATCGAGGTCGCGTTCAGGCGCGCCGACGAGGATCGCCTTGTCCACCGGCGTCCTCATGTCGATCAGCTGCGTGGGAATCGTGCCCTCCTGAAGCTCTCCTCACCGTCCGCGGACGCGGGCGTCACGGTCGAAGGAACCCCCGGCCGTCGAAGGCGACTCGCTTCCTGCCCACCGGGCTTCGGACCGTCAACGCTCCAGTGAAACGATACTCAAGCTCCCCACGGTGCAGAAGGCGTCCGAGGGAAGCACCCGGGTCGAGCCAGAGATTCGCCCCCGGACCATCACTCCTCATCGGGGGCCTCCGACTTCCTTTCCCGCTCCCGGGCCTCCCTCCGCCTTTCCTCCCACCACCTCAGTCGCTCGGCGACGGTCTTCTCGTGACCGAATCGACCGGGTCGATAGTAGCGCTCCCCGGCGAGTCGCTCCGGCAGAAAGGTCTGGGTCGACACACCGTCGGGCTCGGAGGGCTCATACTTGTAGCCGGCCCCGTAGCCGAGGTCCTTAATCAGGTCCGTGGGCGCGTTCCTTATGTGCAGGGGTACGGGCTCCGCCGGCGTGGCTCGAGCCCTCGCGAGGGCGGCCGACCACGCCTCGTAGGCGCGATTCGACTTGGGCGCGGTCGCCAGGTACAGCACCGCCTCCGCCAGGGCGAGCTCCCCCTCGGGGGAGCCCAGGAAGTGAAACGCATCCCTCGCTGCGATGGTGACGGAGAGGGCGCGGGGATCGGCCAGGCCGATGTCCTCGGATGCCATGCGGACCATCCGGCGGGCCAAGTAGATCGGGTCTTCTCCTGCGTCCAGCATGCGGGCCAGCCAGTACAGGGCCCCGTCGGGGTCGCTCCCCCTCACCGCCTTGTGCAGGGCGGAGATGAGGTTGTAGTGCTCCTCGCCGCCTTTGTCGTAGGCGGCAAACCGATGCTGTAGGGCTTCGCGCGCCTCGGTGACGCCGATCAGCCCGCCCGCGCCGACGAGGGCCACCGCGGCCTCCAGAGCACCCAGCGCCCGGCGGGCGTCCCCGTCAGCAGCCTCGGCCAGGAGGTCCAGCGCCGCCGGCTCGGCCTCAGCGCGCTGGTCCGCGACGCCCCGCTCCGACGTCAGGGCCTCGCCGAGGATCTCCCTGAGGTCCCCGACGGCCAGGGGCTTCAGGACATAGACGGGAGCCCGGGAGAGGAGAGGCCGAACCACCTCGAACGACGGGTTCTCGGTGGTGGCACCGATGAGGATGATGGTGCCCGCCTCCACGTGGGGAAGGAAGGCGTCCTGCTGGGCCTTGTTGAACCGGTGGATCTCGTCGCAGAACAGGATCGTCCTTCGGCCCGTCGTCCTCAGTCGGGCACTGGCCTCGGCGACGATCTCCCGCACCCTGGCCTTTCCGTCCGTGACTGCGCTGAGGGACACGAAGGTCACCTCCGTCTCCCGGGCAATGATCCGGGCGAGGGTCGTCTTCCCGCTGCCCGGCGGGCCCCACAGAATCATGCTTGAAGGGGAGCCGCCCTCGAGCATGGCGCGGATGGCCTTTCCGGGCCCGAGGAGGTGCTCCTGGCCCCGGAACTCGGCGAGGGTCCGCGGCCGCATGCGCGCCGCGAGCGGGGCTCCGCTCTCCACGACCGGGGCTTCCCTCTCCCGCTCGCTTCCGCCCGCCGCCGGGACGGAGTCGCTGCCAAAGAGGTCCAGATCGCTCAAGTCCCCTCCCCCTGCCCGAGAATCTCCCGTACGCGCTCCTCAAGCAGTGGCTGCCGGTTCCGGGAGGGGTCCTCCAACACCCACGACAGGAGGCGGTTGAGCACCTGACCGAAGGCAGGCCCGGGCTTCAGACCCATTCGAATCAGGTCGCCTCCGTCGATCGCCAGGTCGCTCACACCCAGGGGAGGATGTCGCGACAGGACGCAGCGGGCCGCGAGCCAGGAGCGCACCACGGAGGCGGCACGGTCTCCGTCCCCGTTTCCCCTGGCCTCCGCCAGCTCGATCCTCGCGAGCGCCGCGAGCCTGTCGCGTCCTACCGCGCTCAGCCAGCGCCTGAAGTCCTCCGCCGGCGCTTCCGGGGGGGGGAGCTCCGGGGCGGAGGCCCTGCGGGCGGTCTCGTCCACCTGGAAGTTGGAGAGCCGCAAGCGGAGGAGGATCTGGGCCACCTCGCGGGCCTCCAGGGGCCGCAGGAGAGCCGCCAGCCGGAGGAAGGGACGACCCCGAGGCAGCCAATCCACCGTGCGCAGGCTCCGCGACCAGCGGTCCCCCTCGTCGACCAGCTGCGCCGCCAACTCCGGGTACAGTACCGTCAGGGCACCGGAACGGGCGTAGAGATCCAGAGCCACCGAGGGGTTCTGGTCAGCCTCGAGGACTTTGAGGAGCTCCTCACGAACGCGCTCCGCCGAGAGTACCGAGACGTGGGGCGCCGCCCGCTGTAGCGCCCGCCAGGTACCGGGCTCGATGGCCAGGCCGAAGCGCCCGGCGAACCGGAGAGCGCGGAGGACCCTGAGATAGTCCTCGGCGAAACGGCGCTCGGCGCTGCCCACCGCGCGCAGCCGACCCGCGTCGAGGTCCGCCCTGCCCCCGAAAGGATCGAGCCACTCCTCACGGAGAGGATGCCAGGCGATGGCGTTGATGGTGAAGTCCCTGCGCGCCAGATCCTCGACGATGTCGTCGGCAAACGCGACCACGGCGTGTCGCCCGTCGGTCTCCACGTCCCGCCGGAACGTGGTCACCTCGAACATGGCACCGTCATCCGCCAGGATCCCCAGCGTCCCGTGCTCCACGCCGATGGGCACGGTGCGAGGGAAGAGTCTCCTCATCTGCTCGGGACGGGCCCTCGTGGCCAGGTCCCAGTCCCCTGACGGGAGGCCGAGGAGCACGTCCCGGACCGCCCCCCCCACGGCCCAGGTGTCGTATCCCGCCTTGACCAATCGGCGCGTGATCCAGCGGACCGCCGGCGGTGGGGAGGGCCGAGCTTCAGTCACCCGACCAGAACCGCTCCACCGTTCACGTTGAGGATCTCTCCGGTGACGTGTCGCCCGAGATCAGAGCACAGGAAGAGGATCGGACCGGCCACATCTTCGGCCATGGCGACGCGACCCAGGGGAATGCCCTCTTCGATCGTGGCCCGGGACCCGACGTCGTCCAGGGCCGACGCCGACATCTCCGTGTCGATCCAGCCCGGAGCCACGCAGTTCACCGTGATCCCTCGGCTACCCAGCTCCACGCAGAATCCCTTCACCAGCGAGATCATCGCCCCCTTCGTCGCCGCGTAGTCACCGTGGTAGGCCTCTCCTCGCTGCCCGGCGGTGCTCCCCACGAGCACGAGTCGGCCGTCGTTCCTGAGCCTCCTGGCCGCCGCTCTGCTGGTATAGAAGACCGAGTGGAGGTTCGAGTCCACCGTATCGTGCCAACGCTCGTCGCTCAGCTCCGAGACGGGAACATCCTCGACCGGCCAAATGCCGTGATTCCCGACGAAGATGTCCAGGCCCTCGAACTCCAGGTCGGCCCTCTCGAACAGCGCCTCGGCATCCTCAGGCCTAGAGAGGTCTCCCCCCTCGGCCCAGGCGTGGACGCCGAAGCCCTCCAGGGCCTCAACGACCTCGTCCGCCGCACCCCTCCGGGACCGGTACCCGATTCCCACCGAGGCACCAGCCCTGGCCAGAAGCAGGGCCGTGGCCTTGCCGACCCCTCGGGACCCTCCGGTGACGACGGCGTTCTTCCCCCGCAGATCGATGAGGTCCTTCATGCCGGCTCCTCGGGATGTGTGGGTGACGCGGACATCCACTTCCCGGACAGCTCCTCCCGGTGGTGCCGCTCCGATTCGAGGATCTCCTCGAGCACGGCACGGGTCGCGGCATCCCCGACGCTGCCGACGGCAGCCTCGTACCAGGCGACTTCGCCCTCCTCACGACTCCGCGCCACCGGCTCCCAGCCCGCCAGGTCCGGCACGTCCGGTGAGACCTCCGGTTGGAGCGGCGTCCCTCCGAGCTCCAGGATCCGGGCCGTAAGGCGCGAGACGTGGTGTTGCTCGTCTGCGAGGAGCTCGTTGAGCCTCTCCGCCGCGGCCTGGTCCCCGGCCATCTCCGCCTCACCGGCAAGGACACGGTAGAACAGGGCCTGCCCGCGCTCCCTGAGCCGGCCTTCCTGCAGCAGGTCCAGAAGCTGGCTCATCCGCCCTCCTCCAGGACCTGCTCCACCAGGTCGCAGACGATGTGCTCCACCATCAGATGGAGCTCCTGGGCCCGTGCCGTGTCCTCGGTGGGGATGACGATCGCCAGATCCACCTCGCTCTTGAGCCGCCCCCCTCCCTTGGCCAGCAGGCCGGCCGTAGCGATGCCCAGCTCCCGAGCGGCGCGCGCCGCACGGATCACGTTCTCCGACTCCCCGCTGGTGGAGTGGAGGAGGAGGAGATCCCCGGGCCGTCCCACGGCCCTCACCTGTCGCTCGAAGACCGCTTCGAATCCGAGATCGTTGGCCCCGGCCGTGAGCACGGAAGTGTCGGTCGTGAGCGCCATGGCGGATATGGGTCCCCTGGCCCGCTTGAAGCGTACCACGTATTCGGCGGCGATGTGCTGCGCGTCCGCCGCCGATCCCCCGTTCCCGCACAGGAGCAGCTTGCCCCCTCCCCGGAGGGTTTCCAGAACGACAGCGGCGAGCTCGCCGACGGGCTCCCCCATGGACTCGCCCACGGCCCGGGTCAGCTCCGACGCGGCCAGGAGCTGACGTCCGGCCTCCACCGCGAACCGGGGTTCGGCGCTCACTCGCCCTCCGGGTGAAAGACCTCCTTGACCCTGGACCAGAAACCGCGCTCCGGGACCAGCGGCGGTACCGCCAGGGGCAACTCATCCCTCAAGATACGCCTGGGATTCGTCAAGCACAGGTACGGGAGGATCTCTTCACCACCGATCTCGGTGATCCTCCGCCATGCCTCCTTCTGGTCCACCCCCTGGTTTCCACGACCGTGGAAGTCGGAGGCCAGAACGTCCACCCAACCCCTCCTGAGAAGGCGGAGGGCCAGCCGCTGGGCGCTCGCTCCGTATCGTCCCAGGAACGCGCCGTAGTTGACCTGCAGCAACGCGCCGGCCTCCCTCCATGACCACGCCACGTCCAGGTTGATGCCGACGTATCGCTCGGGGTGGGCCACCACGGGTCTGACACCTGAGTCCACGAGCCGCTCCAGCACCATCCCGGTACCTGGCGGCAGATAGTGCCTGGGCCACTCCACCAGGACGAAGCTGCTCTCGGCCAAACGCAGGCGGGGGTCCGACAGGTCGGGATCCGGCACGTCGAGCATCACCTCGTGCCCCCTCCGGAACTCGACCTCGGGAAAGCTCCCGGCCACCGCCTCGGCGGCTCGATGGAATGCCTCTGAGACGGCGTCGAGATGCTTGTTCAGCAGAGGCCAATTCCGGGTGAGGCTGGCCTCGACGTGGGGCGTGGTGATGATCTTCCGAATGCCTTCGCGGGTCATCTGCTCGACCGACGCCAGCGTGTCCTCCACCGTGCGGGCGCCGTCGTCGACGCCTGGCACCAGGTGATTGTGGATGTCCGCGAAGGACGTCGGATCGGAGTGCATCACCGGTGGGCCGCCGCGGCGGCTCGGATGAATCCGGTCAGGACCCCGGCAGGGTCCTGCTCGTCGAGCGCCGCCCCGCAGGCGTGGGTGATGAGGGCGTCCGCGCCAAGGAGCTCGAAGGCGCTCTCCCTCGTTCGGCCGGGTCGGGCACGCTCCAGGGCCCGGACCCCGGCTCCCATCAGCTCGGCCGCGGACAAGCCGCGGCCCCCTACCTCGCGCGCGAGCCAGGACGCCAGGGGAGGAGGCGCCGGCGGCCGTTGCACGGCAATCCAATCCGCCAGGTCCGTCATGGCTCCTCCACCCCGAGAAGCGACCGGATGATGCGGGGGCCCGCCGCGAGGGCCTCGTCCAGCCGGGTTGGGTCCTCCACTCCGGCCTGGGCCATGTGGGGCCGGCCGCCACCACGACCACCGACGACTGCCGCCACGTCACGCACCACGGCATCCGCTCGGATCCCCCGGGAGATCAGATCGTCCGTGACGAACGCGAAGATGGTGCGCTTCCCTCCGGGCATCTCCGCCGCCGCTACCGCAACGGCGGTCGCCTCCGACTCGAGGAATGCGTCGCCCCACTTCCTGGCGTCGTCCGCCCCACGGACTCTCAGGCGAACACCCCTGTACGCTGCCTTCAGGTCGTCGCCCAGCACGAGGGTCTCGGCCGCGACCTCCGTCTCCCCGGCGCCTCCACCGCGCCTCAGCTCGTCCAAGAGGCTCTCCAGATCGGCCTTCTCCACCACGAGCTGCTCGGCCCGGTGTCGCACGTTGTCGGGTTGGGTCTTGAGGAGCGCGGCCGTCTCCTCCAGGCTCGACTCGCGCTCCCTCAGGTAGGCGAACGCCCCCGGGCCCGTGAGGGCCTCGACCCGGCGCACTCCGGCGGCCACGCCACTCTCGCTCACGAGTCTGAAAAGGCCGATCTCCCCGGTATGCCTCACGTGGGTGCCACCGCACAGCTCCGTGCTCACACCGGGGATCCTCACCACGCGGACCTCGTCCCCGTACTTCTCGCCGAACAGTGCCATGGCTCCGTCCCCCACGGCCTCCTCATAGCTCCGGCGGGTGATGTCCACGGGATGATCAGCCCAGATTCCGTCGTTCACAATCTCCTCCACCCGCTCCTTCTCATCCGGCGTCATGGGCGCCGTGTGGGCGAAGTCGAAGCGGAGGCGGTCCGGTGCCACCAGGGAGCCACGCTGCACCACGTGGTCGCCGAGGACCGCGCGGAGCGCCGCGTGCAGCAGGTGTGTGGCCGTGTGGTTGCGCTCGGTGTCGTGTCGCACCTCCGCGGGAACGACCGCCTCCACCTCGAGGACACCGCCCCCGCCCGGGGAGAAGTCCCCCTCCAACACGCCGAACACCGCCGTCTCTCCCGAGACGCGCCTCACCTCGTCGACGTGCAACGACCACCCGTAGCCACGCACCTCGCCACCATCGGAGACCTGCCCGCCGGACTCCAGGTAGAAGGGATTGCTCTCGAGAATCAGGCCCACCCGATTCCCTTCGACCTGCCATCCGAGCACACGGGTCTCGAGCCGCGTCACCTCGTAGCCGACGAAGCTCTGAGGCTCCGGGGCCATCCGCGTCCACACCTCGGCCCTCGATCCCTCCGCCTGGAGGTCGGCCTCGTCGCGGTCCGCGCGGGATCGGCGGCGCTGCTCCTCCAGGGCCTCGTCGAATCCCGTCACATCCACCTCGTACCCGCGCTCTTCGGCCATGATCTGGGTGAGGTCCAGGGGGAAGCCGAAGGTATCGTAGAGGCGGAACGCCTCCTCACCCGGCACGACGCCCCCCCCCGTCCCCGCCGGCGCCAGCTCGTCGAAGCGCGACATGCCGCCCTCGATGGTCGCCAGGAACCTGTCCTCCTCGGCGCGGGTCGTCTTCAGGAGGTGCTCCTTCCTTTGAACGAGCTCGGGGTAGGCGTCGCCCATGCCGCCGATCACCGCTTCCACCACGTGGACGAGCGCGGGCTCGCGTACGCCCAGCAGCCAGGCATGCCGCACACCCCGACGGAGGATTCGGCGAAGGACGTAGCCCCGGCCCTCGTTTGACGGGAAGACCCCGTCGGCGAGGAGGAATGCCACGGCCCGCGCGTGGTCCGCCAGGACGTGGTAACCCACGCTCTCCCGATCCGAGGCCACGTAGGGCTTGCCGACCACCTCGGCGACGCGGTCCAGGAGCGGCCGGAAGAGGTCGGTGTGGTAGTTGGAGTCGACGCCCTGGAGGACGGCGGCGATGCGTTCGAGCCCGGCCCCGGTGTCGATGGACGGCGCGGGCAGCGGGTGGAGCTCACCGGCCTCGTCCCGGTCGAACTGCATGAAGACCAGGTTCCACAGCTCGACGATGTCGCCCCGGTCTCCGGCGGCGACGAACTCCTCCGTGGTCTGCTCCTTCGGCACCTGCGGCCTCAGGTCGTACAGCAGCTCGGAGCACGGTCCACAGGGGCCCGTTTCGGCCATCTGCCAGAAGTTGTCCTCGTCCCCCAGGCGGAAGATCCGGCTGGGGTCGAGGTCGACTTCCGTTTCCCACAGCTTGGCCGCTTCGTCGTCGGAGTGGTGAACCGTGGCGTACATCCTCGCGGGGTCCATCCCGTACACGTCGGTCATGAGCTCCCACGCGTACCGGATGGCATCCCTCTTGAAGTAGTCACCGAAGGAGAAGTTGCCCAGCATCTCGAAGAAGGTGTGGTGGCGCGCCGTCCTGCCAACCTCCTCCAGGTCGTTGTGCTTGCCTCCGGCGCGGACGCACTTCTGCGACGTGACCGCCCTTCGGTAGGAGACCTTCTCCTGTCCGAGGAAGACCTGCTTGAACTGGACCATACCCGCGTTTGTGAACAGCAGGGTTGGATCGTCCAGGGGCACGAGGGAGGAGCTGGGTCGGACCGCGTGGCCGCGCTCCTGGAAGAAATCGAGGAATCGCTGTCGGATTTCGCCGGCCTTCATATTCGCCCGCTCGGTGGCAGCACCGCTTCCGGGGGAAGCGGGGTCTCATGGGTTGGCTTCGCTCAGGCTGGATGCATCGCCGTGGAATGTGATCGGATCACGGGACGCCGTCCACTGGATCAGGAAAGGTAACCGGGCCCTCCGAGGCCGCTCAACGTAACGGGACGCAGGCCGGTTCGGGGGCCCCGGGCGCCCTGCCCGGAGCCCCCGGGAGCGGGGCGGCCCGAATGTCAGGCCTTCGCCCCGGTCGCCTTCTCCTCGGTGGCTTCCGCCTCGGCGTCCTCCGCATCCCCCTCCAGGCCGAGAGCCACTCGGAGCCGCGACTCGATCTCCTGGGAGATGTCGGGGTTGTCCAGGAGGAACTGTCGGGCGTTCTCCTTGCCCTGGCCCAGGCGAAGATCTCCGTACGAGAACCACGATCCCGACTTGTCCACGATCTCCTGCTCCACACCGAGGTCGACCAGGAGGCTCGTGTGACTGATCCCTTCGTTGTAGAGAATGTCGAACTCGGCCTGCCGGAACGGAGGGGCGCACTTGTTCTTCACCACCTTCACGCGCGTGCGGTTCCCGATGATGTCCTGTCCGTCCTTGATGGCCCCGATGCGGCGAATGTCCAGCCGGACCGATGCGTAGAACTTGAGGGCACGTCCCCCCGAAGTGGTCTCGGGGTTGCCGAACATGACCCCCACCTTCTCCCGGATCTGGTTGGTGAAGATCACCGCCGTATGGGACCGGTTGACCGCACCGGTGAGCTTCCGGAGCGCCTGGCTCATGAGCCGCGCCTGCAGGCCGACGTGGGAGTCGCCCATCTCCCCCTCGATCTCGGCCCTCGGCACCAACGCCGCCACCGAGTCGATGACCACCACGTCCACGGCGCTGCTCCGGATGAGCACCTCGGCGATCTCGAGGGCCTGCTCTCCCGTGTCGGGCTGCGAGACCAACAGGTTGTCCACGTCCACTCCGAGCTTCCGGGCATACTGCACGTCCAGGGCGTGCTCGGCGTCGATGAACGCGGCGATGCCCCCGGAGCGCTGAGCGTTCGCGATGATGTGAAGACACAGGGTCGTCTTCCCGGATGACTCAGGACCGTAGACCTCGCTGATCCGCCCGCGGGGCATCCCCCCTATGCCGATGGCCGCGTCGAGGTTGAGGGAGCCCGTGGAGATGCCCTCGATCTTGACCTTCGCTCCCTCGGTCCCCATGCGCATGATGGAGCCCTGGCCATACGCACGCTCGATCTGGGTGATGGCCGTGCTGAGCGCCTTCTGCTTCTTCTCGCTGACTTCCACCGTCGCCATGTCCACCTCTGGTTGGGATCCGAGCTCCGCGGTAGAGGACCGAGGCTCCAAGGTACACAACCCGAAGATAAAGCGAAAGTCCCGGGTCGGGTCCGCTCCGCGTGGAACCAACCTAGGGTTGCGGAGGGGTCTCCGGAATGCCCCTTCGGGTCGGAGGGGGCCGTACCCAGCGCGACTCCGCTTGCCCAACCGCCCCGGGTTCCCCGAAGTTGGTTCATTCACGCCGGGAGTCACGGAATGACCGACCAACGAAAACGACTTCGTTTCGAGGATATTACCGTCGAGGTGACGTCGACCGGTCACTGCAAGGTCGCGGTCAGCCTGGAGTGGTCCGGACGCATCGTCGAGGGCACCGCCCAGCGTCTGGACACCCACCAGGGTCGCATCCAGGCGGCGGCCAGTGCCACGGTACGCGCGGCCCTCCTGGCCGCGGGTTCGGGCATCCAGCTCGAGATCGCCGGAGTGAAATCGGTTCGGGCCTTCGACGGATGGGTGGTGATCATGCGGGTCAACGCCAGCATCGGCCCCACCAGCCATCGACTCCTCGGATCGGCTGCCTGCGAGATGGACTCCGAGCTTCCTCGTGCGGCGGCCCTGGCCATGCTGGACGCTACCAACAGGCTCCTGGAGCGGCACGTGGACGCTTCAGGAGAAGCCGCCGACACCTAGGGAGGGCTCGACGCTCCCCACCTCCCGGTACGGCTGCCACAGGCCGGGCCGTACCGGGACGTAGA